>JANPCJ010000001.1:0-19624 GCA_031430895.1 Chloracidobacterium sp.
GTCGAGGCCGGCAGGGACTTGTTTGAAAATAAATTGGGCTGTGCATCGTGTCATGCCGGCGGACCGACGCAGCGAGGCGCAAAGCTCGAAGGCATATATAACCACGATATCAAGCTCGTCGGCGGTGCGACGGTTAAGGCGGACGACCAGTATATTCGCAATTCGATACTCAATCCATCGTCACAGATCGTCGAAGGATTTCAGCCGATCATGCCGACATTCAAGGGCCAGGTTACAGAGGAGCAGTTAACTTCGCTCGTCGCATATATAAAATCGCTCAGCCCGAATGCCGCGGCAACAACGAGTTCCGCCGCGACGACAAGCCCGGCGGCAAATGCATCGAATACAGCTGCGGTGAATAAACCGGCGGCAAAACCGGCGGCGAACAGTAATAAATAGGTTTTACGAAGATTATGAATGCGCAAGATACAATTTCGACTGGTTACGGCGGCACAAAGCTAAACTATGTGACCAACGGCACGACCCTAAAGTCGTGGCTGCTGACCAAAGATCACAAGCGCATCGCGATAATGTATCTGATCTCGGTCTCGGCGTTTTTCCTGATGGGCGGCTTGTATGCCGCGACCATCAGGCTCGAACTGCTGACGCCGGCAAGCGATCTTCTCGAATCGGCAACGTATAACAAGGTCTTTACGCAGCACGGTATCCTGATGATCTTTTTCTTTCTGATACCGTCGATACCCGCGATCCTCGGGAATTTCCTGATACCGATAATGATCGGCGCCAAAGACCTGGCATTGCCGCGCATAAATCTGCTCAGCCTTTATTTTTACTGGATGGGCGGCGGTTTGACTCTGTTTGCCTTGATGCAGGGCGGGATTGACACCGGTTGGACGTTTTACACGCCATACAGCACGACATTTTCTAATTCCTACGTGATGCTGGTCGGGCTCGGCATTTTTATCAATGGGTTTTCGTCGATCCTCACAGGCTTGAATTTTATTGTCACCATCCACACAATGCGTGCGCCCGGTATGACGTGGTTCCGTCTTCCGCTCTTCGTTTGGGCACACTACGCTGTCAGTCTTGTGATGGTCCTCGGTACACCCGTTGTTGCGATCACGATCCTCCTTCTTGCCCTCGAGAGGCTCGCTCATATAGGTATTTTCGATCCGTCTATCGGGGGCGACCCGATCTTGTTCCAGCATTTATTCTGGTTCTATTCTCATCCGGCTGTGTATATCATGATTCTGCCGGGGATGGGCGTGATCAGCGAATTGATCTCGAATTTCTCACGTAAAAAGATTTTTGGCTACGAATTTATCGCCTTTTCGAGCATAGCTATTGCGGTCTTTGGTTTCCTCGTCTGGGGCCATCATATGTTTGTCAGCGGCCAGTCGATCTATGCGGGCATGGTGTTTTCGTTCCTTACAATGGTCGTAGCGGTGCCGTCCGCGATCAAGATGTTTAACTGGACGGCAACCCTGTATAAGGGGTCGATCTCCTTTGATACTCCGATGCTTTACGCGATCGGATTCATGGGATTGTTCCTGATCGGCGGACTCACGGGATTGTTCCTGGGTGCGATGGGTTTGGTGGTGCATCTGACGGACACATATTTTGTTGTAGCCCACTTTCATTATGTGATGGTCGGCGGACAAGTTATCGCGTATCTAGGCGGAATTCACTACTGGTGGCCGAAGATGACGGGTAAAATGTATTCTGAGTTCTGGGGCAAGATATCTGCCATGCTCGTATTTGTCGGCTTTAACCTGACGTTTTTCCCGCAGTTTATTTTAGGCTATCAGGGAATGCCTCGACGATATGCGTCGTATCCTGAGGAATTTCAGGTGCTCAATATTTTCTCGACAGCCGGAGCCTCCGTACTTGGCGTCGGTCTTCTGATGCCGGCAGTTTATCTGATGCATTCGCTGTTTTTTGGCAAACCGGCGGGTGACAATCCATGGATGCACCCCGGGTTGGAATGGCGGACAAGTTCGCCGCCGCCAACCGAGAATTTTGAGGTAATGCCGGTCGTCACATGGGAAGCGTACGAATTTGGCGAGGAAAGCGGAATGGATATCGAGGGAGCGAGGCGGCGTCAGATTGCGGAAGTCAGGTAAGCGTCTGACCAAAACGGATTGTCGCTTTTTTTATGATCGGAGAACGAAAAAACAACAACGCTAAGGTTCAGACTTGCCCATCACGTTTATTTGGCATCTCTGTCATTTTTGCGCTCTCTGTTTTTATTATGGCACTGTCATTTCCCGCAAAATCTACTGGCCAGGCGCCGGTCGCAAGAGACGATTTTTACATCGTTGATCGGTCGCAATATTTAGAAGTCAGTCTCAATGACGAAAACCCGTCCGGGCAAATGGTTTTTCCGACTTATCCGGCTGGAGTTTTTAAGTCCGGGAAGTAAAATCTTTATGACACTTCAAGAAGTCAAATCTCTCGTTGAAAAAGAGCGTTTTGATGAGGCATTTGCTGAGTGTGAGACACTTTTGTCTGAAGGTACTTTCCAAAAGTCTGATATTTTACGCACCCGAGCCTATGCCTTCGCAATGCACGGTAATTATGAAAATGCAGTTCGTGATTATCAAATCGTTATCGAAGATGGAGGAATGATGCAAGATTACTATCTTGCGGCCTTCGACTCGCTTTATATTGAACAATTTACGAAAGCCTCTGAATGGTTTCTGGAACTTCTTCGGCTTGGCGAGGAACAAAATGAACAGTGGTTCGAATGTGCGTCGTATTTTTATCTTTCATACGCTCACATGGAGCTAGGAAACTACAACGATGCAAATGATTATCTTGACAAAGCCGTTGAGGTTTCGTCTGACGTTTCAATGCCGATACCAAGAGCTGGAATGTGCAGTCATATTCAATTGCGCCAAGAAATTGAGCTAAGAGTGCAAAAAATAGGTTGAACACACTCCTGTGCGGCAGGCGAGTTATGTTTTTGACAACGCATACCGCATGACAAAGATCACGGATGGGTTTATAATTTTACTATGACCTCGCTGATAAGATGCTCACGATGACACGGCCAAATACTGTGAGAGAAACGCTGAGACCCGTCACTTCTCTTGGCCTCGCTACCGGCACGTTTGACATGTTTCGTGTCGGAAGTGGCTTCGGACATATTTTCTATGGGCCGGGCGACAACGGGTATGGAATAGCGGCATTTGCGGCTATGGACATCGCCCGAGCCAGCGGCCTATTCGCCACCATGGCCGGGCCATTTGCCGGTCGGGCTTCCGGTTTTCGTCGTTCTTACCCGCCCGATGCGTTCAGCAGGCAACCGAGAGGGCTAATGGATCAGATGACGTTGGACGCTGCAAAGAAAGGCGCGGGAAGAACCATTATAAGAAACCTAGGTGATCCGAGATACAAAGGAATGGAAAAATGCAGTTATTCCGTGAGATCGACCAATGGGGTTCTCTCGGAAGTCCACTACGTCAGGGATTCCGCAACTGGCAACCTTTTTGACTTTAAGTTTAAACATCATGCGGAAAGATACAGATAAGCGCAGGAAAAGGGGGATTGCGAGTGATCGTTAGGTGCATCGGTAAGGATATTTCTTTTTTAAGTTCTGAGGCCGCTCGAACCCGGATTCTGTCCTGGACAGATTCCGCCGGCTGCTATTCAGATTTAAATATTGGCCAAGTCTTCTCAGTTCAAGCCGTTGAGAACCTCGACGATGGCCTTTTTTTTTATCTGCACACCCTCGAAGAAAGTGAGCATCCTTATCCTTATGCAGCGGAGTTTTTTCAGCTTCTCGACACCTCTTTTCCGAGAAGCTGGGAGACAAGCGTCGACGGAGATGGGCAAGGTGGCCTCAAGAGGATAACTTTTAGCGAGTGGGCTAAAGATGATGTCTTCTATGAGAAACTTGTTGATGGCGAACAGCAGAGCGTCGAAACCTACATAAAGAAACGTGCGAGATGATGGGGCCGAAGGTCGGATTTTTATCTATCAATGTCAGATACACAAAGATTACACAGACGACGCGGGCTGCCCGGGTGGTTGACGGAAAAATCCTTGGGCTCGGGGGCATTACTATAACGCAACTCATTGCCACGACAATGACGAATTGGTTAGAAAGACACCGGGCTTCGAGAAAATGGCCAAATAAAGTTTTAGGGAAAACGCGAGACCTATTCTGGTACGAGAAGGACGTTTTCCGTTACGTCGGGACACGGGTCCGGGAGATGCGTAAGGAGGGCGTAAAGTTCGCTGGGTAGTAATACTCCTTTGTGTAGGTTGAGCCATGCAGTTCCGCTTGCACGACCTGATGTCGAATATGACATCGCATACAATGGGGAACGTAACGAACTTCGTAGGAAGGAATATAAGAATGTCGGCAGATTATTCAGACAAATTTGTTTATCACGAGCCCGGGCTTCAGCATCAGTTTGAGGACATGGGGCAGCAGGAAGAGAGCGTCTCGATCGGGATGTGGATGTTCCTGGCGCAGGAAATCATGTTCTTTGGCGGGTTGTTTACCGCCTACCTCGTGTTTAGATCGAAGTATCCGATGGCCTTTGCTGCCGGTAGTAATCATCTCGACGCATTTTGGGGTGGCTTGAACACAATAGTTCTTATCGTCAGCAGCCTGACGATGGCCTTGACGGTTTACTACGCGCAGAAAGGCAACCGGAACATGCAGGTGATATTGATCCTGCTGACGATGTTTTTTGGATCGGTATTTTTGGGCGTAAAAGCCATCGAATACACGGCAAAATATAATGAGGGAATCGTTCCCGTCACGGGCCTGAACAAGAAAGTAAAAGCCGATCACGACGCTGAACACGCGAACAGCCCTGAGAAACCATGCTACGAAGTCGAGCATGGGACGACTGAACATGCTTATGTAAATCCGCGCGGCGAGTTTCTCTGGGCGGATTGTTCGCTCGCGAAACTGGCTCAGGATGAAGGCTATCTGACTTCGGCGGAAAAGATCGGTTATTTTTCCAATGGTGCGATCGACGCGAATAAGTTTCGCGACAAGGTCCGCATTTTTTATTGGATATATTTCATCATGACCGGCCTGCACGCCCTGCATATGATCGTCGGGCTCGGCCTGATGACATGGCTGCTCTGGACGGCATTTAAGGGGAACTACAACGGCGACTATTACATGCCGGTCGAAATGTCAGGCCTGTATTGGCACTTTGTCGATATCGTTTGGATATTCCTGTTTCCGCTGCTTTATTTGCTTGGCAGACATTTTATGCATTAGGAGCGTTTGAGTTCCGCCTTTAAAAGTCCTCGTCGTCGGGGAAGAAGCCGCTAAAAGGCGGGACTCAAAACGAAGGATAGTATATGTCGGAAAATCATCAAGATCATGAGCACATGACGATTCCGAAGTATTGCGCCATCTTTGCAATACTTATAGTTGGCACGGTGCTGACATATTTTGCGGCCACGATAGACCTGGATTTTATCTTTCCGGGCGCGAATACAATGGTGGCTCTTCTAATTGCGTTTACCAAGATGACATTCGTCATGCTTTTTTTCATGCACGTTTATTGGAGCCCGCGGATGATCTGGCTGGCGGCGGTCGCCAGTTTTTTCTGGCTTGCGATAATGTTTTCGTATACGATGCAGGATTACCTGACACGAGGTTCGGGGGTTTTTTCGGGTTAGCGACAAATTGTTATGATAATACGCGGCACCGGGAACAAATCGTCCCGCTGCCGCGTATTTTGTGATTGGCATAACGGCTTTTGAAGTGCTATTATCTTCGGTTTAACGCGGTACGGAGTTTAAAATCTTTAATTTTGGCAACGTCCCGACGTACTCGAACCATCAGACACGAATGAAGTTCTTAACGGATAAGTTATTGAAATCAGTTGGATTTGCGGTTGTGGCTGCGGCTGTTTTCGTTTCTGGCTGCATTAAGGTCAAGCAGGACAAGGATACGGCCCGTCTGCTCAAGACCGAAACGGCCCCCCAAGCGGAGTTGATGAGGGAGATCGACCGTTTTGCTCGCGTCAACTCGATGCGCGCCAAAATGGACCTCAAGTTCGAGGATACTTCATTCGCCGAGTTTGGCAGCAAGGAAGTTTATCGTGAGGCCGATGGCGAAGTCGTTGTCCAGCGGCCCGGCATGATCTTGTTAAAAGTCCGTGTGCCGATCATAAAATCGGATGTTGCCCAGATGACGTCGGACGGCGAAACCTTCCGCGTCGCGATTCTTCAGGACGGCGGGACCGGGAAATACAAAAAATTTGTCAAGGGAACGAATAGTGCCGACTATTCGAGGCTGCAAAAAACATTTACTGGCATTAATGGCGAAAACGGCAAGGCGGCAAAGGAGAATGTAAATGCTTTTGCCAATCTCCGTCCCCAGCATTTTACCGACGCCATGCTTGTTCGGCCGACAAACGAGGCCGACGTTTACACGCAAAGTTCGATTTTCGAGATTGAGGAAGACGCGACCGTTGAAAAAAAATCACCTCTGCGAAGGGTGATGCGGGGATATTACCTGCTGGACGAGTTCGCAAAGCAGCCTGATGGGACTCTGAAAATAGGTCGCCGTTTTTGGTTTGACCGCGTCGGAGGCATTCGCCTGGCACGGCAGCAGATTTTTGACGCAAAAGGCGAGATCGAGTCGGATATCATCTACGGCCGTGAAGGCAATCTGACCGAGTCGGGAAGTTTTACAAATCTTCCGCTTGAGATACAAGTGACGCGACCCAAAGAAAAGTATTCGATGAAGCTGACCTATCAAACTCCCGAAGCGGTCACAATCGGGACGACATTTCCGGCGGCGGCTTTTGTTTTACAAAATACATGGAATCTTGAGGAAGTTGATCTCGATAAAAAACTGTCCGAAGCCATCGCGGAACGCCCGCCGGTCAGCACCACTAATAAGAACGGCGTGACGAAATTTCTGCCGTAGCCGATGAAACCGATTCTTCGAACCGTCGATCTTAAGAAATCATACAAGATTGGAAAACTCGATGTGCCAGCCTTGCGCGGCGTTTCGCTTGAGATTGGCGAAGGTGAGTTTGTCGCGATCATGGGCCCGTCGGGTTGCGGGAAATCCACTTTGCTCCATCTGCTCGGGGGACTGCTTAGCCCGACCAGCGGGAGCATAGTGATTGATGGCGAAGACCTTTCCAAGGTATCGGACGCGCGGCGAACCGACATTCGCCGCCGGAAAATAGGATTTGTCTTTCAGCGTTTCAATCTGTTTCCGACGCTCTCGGCCGAGGGAAATCTCAAACTGGCGGAAAAGATACACACCGGCAACGGCAGTAAAAATTCCGACCGCCGCCGCGAGGTTTTGCGCCTGCTCAGGCTGGAAGATAAAATGCATCATAAGCCGCTAGAGCTGTCGGGCGGTGAGCAACAGCGGGTTGCCCTGGCGAGGGCAATCGTGAATGGCCCTGCGATTATTTTGGCGGACGAGCCGACCGGGAATCTCGACACCGAGAATTCGCGGATCGTGCTTGAGATGTTTCGCGACTTAAATGAGAAATTTGCCCAGACGATAATTATGATCACGCACAACCCTGAAGCCGCCGCCGCGTGTTCGCGTACCATTCAAATGCGAGACGGGCATATCGTGTCTGCTGCGAATTAGCCACGAATGCACGAATAAGAACTTCTTCATTCGTGCATTCGTGGCAAATTGACCTGTTTCAATATGAGAAACATAATCAACTGGAATTATGAACGAGCTTCATGGCAATGGGATCTGTTGTGCGTATTGATACTCGCCTTTATCTTCCTGACGCCAAAGACCTGGTTTAATAATGCCAGTACGCTTGCAACCCAAACGCCCGCCGAGGTCGTCCAAGTCGAAGACCCTGTGATACCGCCGGTCGAATAGTCCTTTTTTTACGTTAATTGTCGGAGTCTTCATGAGTAGAGTTTTACGTTACGGTTTTTTGTCTATTGCCCTCGCAATTGTGCTTTCGTCCATATCGGCGTCCGAGGCAAGTGCGCAGAATATTCTTGGCGATATTCTGAGGCGTATGGATATGAATAATAAAACGCTTCAGTCGCTCCAAGCCGGCGTTACGATGGCTAAACATAATCCACAGCTAAATGTGACCGACACGCTGATCGGCAGCACGAGCTATTTGCCAAAAACCGCGAAACGGGTAATGTACGTGCGTATCGACTGGAAAACGGAGAACGGCCGGCCCATGGAGGAGAGCATGTCGGTCATCGGTGATGAGTATGAGCTTTGGCGAAAGCGTGTCAATCAGGTGATCCGCGGCAAAACTGGGACTGCAAAAAACGGTGCCGCAGCCGGCGGAGCTCTTGCATTCATGAGCATGTCAAAAGATCAGCTCAGGCAGAACTATACCGTTCAGTTTATTGCGGAAGAACAGATTAAGAGCGGTATCCAGACCGCCCATCTGCTGCTGACTCCAAAGACGACGGGAAGTTACAAGACGGCCGAACTCTGGGTCGACGCTCACGGCATGCCACTGCAGGCCAAGGTCACGGAGCAGAATAACGATACGACGACCGTTTTACTCGACAATCTTCGCAAGAACGTAACCTTGCCAGGTAGCATCTTCAAGCTCGAGTATGATCAGAAGAAGGTCAAAATTACAAAAGGTTAGATTCTTCGCCGTCGCAATCTGAAAGGTCTTGGCCGGCACTTTCGTTCTGGCCTTTTTTGCGCGTTTGAAAAGGCTTTTATCAAAACCTATAATTATGAGTTGGCGAACTTCCGAAGGCAGGACATGATGAACAAAGCAATATCCGATGAACGTACCAAGGAACTTATGACTGAAGTTCTCGTTGAGATGATGCAGCAGAAACGAGAAGTCTTTTACGACATTGTTGTGGAGGCTCTTGAAGACATAGGTTTGGCCGGGGCCATTCGCGAAGGGCGGCAAAACGAGTTTGTGGGCAAAGTCTGAAATCCTGGAACTCTTGAAAGGATAAAGGTTAAAGACGCGGTTATCTTCGTTAGATTTTTGCATCGGCGAGAAGTTTATCGCTTTTTCTCATAGAATATGCCAAAAGCAAGCAGTTTTAGCAGATTTACACGCGGGGTTAGGCACACGTTGCGGGCGTTTGTCTCGACGCGTCATCCGGTATTGGTTCATATCGTGCCGATGCGGCGGTGTAATCTGGCTTGTACATACTGCAATGAATACGACAAAACGAGCGATCCCGTGTTGATCGATGTAATGCTTGAGCGAATCGATAAGCTTGCCGAATTTGGGTCGTCGGTGATTACGATCTCGGGTGGGGAACCGATGATGCACCCGGAGATTTACGAGATCATCGCTCGGATTCGGCATCACGGCATGATCGCCGGGCTGATCTCGAACGGCTATTATTTTCAGCCGGAAAAGGTAAAGAAACTAAACGAAGCGGGCCTCGACTACCTTCAAATTTCCATTGACAACGTCACTCCCGATGACGTTTCGAAAAAGAGTCTCAAGGTTCTCGACGGCAAGCTTGTTAATCTGCGCGATTACGCGAGATTTAAGGTCAATATTAATTCGGTCGTCGGCGGCGGAGTCGCAAATCCCGACGAGGCATTGATAATAGCAAAGCGCGCCCGTGAGTTAGGTTTTTCATCAACGGTTGGGGTTATTCACGACGGCGACGGTCTGCTGAAACGCCTCACGCCTCGTGAAAAAGAAGTTTATAAAGAGATCAAGAGCAAAGGTGCAAGCTCGTACGCCCGATGGAACTGGTTTCAGGACAATCTGGTAGATGGCGGCGAATACGAATGGCGTTGCCGTGCCGGTGCCCGTTATCTCTATATCGACGAGGCCGGAATTGTCAGTTGGTGCTCACAGCAACGCGGCTCGCCTGGCATTCCGCTGCTCGAATATACACACGCCGACATGCACCGCGAATACCACACTGAAAAATGGTGCGCCCCGACCTGCACGATCCAATGCGTTCATCAGGTCGGCCATCTCGACGCATGGCGAGATCCTCAGGTCCCTCTGAGTGATTACAATGGGCGAAATGGCAATGGCCTAAAAAAGGAAACGATCCGGCAAGTCCTTGGCACTAAATAGGTCTACGTGTTTTTTCGTCCTCGTTCCTGGAGATCGGGGACATGATGCAGCCATGAAGAACTCTTTATTCACACGGTTCGCAAAACGCACCGCCCGTTTCGCGGGGCGACCCCTGGCTTTCGTTGTCGCGGTACTTATTATTTTGGTCTGGGGCCTTACCGGGCCGCTTTTTGGTTTTAGCGACACATGGCAGCTTGTCATCAATACCGGAACCACGATCGTAACTTTTCTGATGGTATTTCTAATTCAAAATACCCAGAATCGCGACACCGAGGCTCTGCAAATTAAGCTGGATGAGTTGATCAGGGTGGTGGACGGAGCTCATAACGTGCTTTTGGATTTGGAAGAGCTGGACGAAAAAGAGCTGGACAGAATTCGCGATTGCTACGAAGATCTGGCTAAAGATGCGAGAGATGGATTAAAAGAAGGAAAGGCGGACACCGATGTTCCAGATGTAAGGAGTTAGCTGTATGATCGACAAACTGTTTATCCCCATCCTTCTCGGCACCAATCGGAGTAACCGGGAAACCGAAAATGCCGCGAAATGGGTATTCGGCAAAATGAGTGAACGCGATGATATAGAGGCGCCGTTTTTTGACGTTCGCGACTTCAATCTTCCGAACGATAATTACGGGACGGAACTGGGAGCTGATTTTCCGAAATGGCGCGAGGCCATTGTCAGGGCGGACGGGCTCGTTATAGTCACGCCCGAATACAATCACGGCTGTCCGGGAACATTGAAGAGTGTTCTCGATCTGCTGTTAAAAGAATATATTCATAAGGCGGTCGCTTTTGTCGGCGTGTCGGCCGGGCCGTGGGGCGGGACGCGGGTGATCGAATCGATGGTGCCGATGGTGCGCGAACTCGGGCTCGCAGTCACTTTTTCCGATCTCAATTTTCCGTCGGTTAAGAGTAAATTCGACGCCGGCGGCAGACTGCTCGATGAGGCATATGAAAAGCGGGTTACGGGATTTTTAGACGAACTCGTTTGGATGTCGAGAGCCTTGAAGTGGGGGCGTGAGAATCTGCCTTCGAAATATCATCAATAAAAATCGCTTGGGTACGCTTCGGTTCTTCTTGCTCCGTGTCTTGGGTGGATTGCTTTGCCTTGTGTTTAATCTGATGCCAGACTAATCACGGATCGCACGGAAAAATCAGGTGACGAGATTACTTTCAAAAGCCCGCGACTTTTCACGTGAAATCCTCCACGGATGATCCGTTTCGTAATCGGTTTATTAGTTGGCGATCTTCATTGCCAAATCCTGCCTAAGGTCTATACTAGGAAAACGCCCCGTTTTGAAAACTGACCTATTAAGGAGAGATAAATATGCCAATTCCAACCGAACCGGTCGGCTCGTTGCCGCGACCGGCGACTTTACAGGCGGCCATCGCCGATTACGATGCGGGAAAAATCACGAAGGACCAATTGACGGTCGAACAGGACGCCGCGTGTCTGGATTCGATCAAACGAATGGAGGCTACCGGCTCGCCGATCAATTCCGACGGGGAACAGCGGGCTTCGAGTTTTGCGACCTATCCGCTTGCGGACACGCTCGCCGGCACCGGGCTTGCCGATAATCTAGCTGGCGACGGACAGTATTTTGCGATATTTACCGACGGCCATCATCGGCAACTCCCGCGACTTACCGGCGGCCCGTTCAAATACAAGACTTACGCCGCCGATTATCTTGAAAAGGCGATACCGCTCGCTTCCAAGCCGCTGAAACAAGCCGTCATCGCTCCGTCGATGCTGGCTTTGCTTTACCCGCTCGATGGCGAAATTCCGGGATATTCGCGTGAACAGTTTTTGAGCGATCTGGTCGATGAATGCGAAAAAGACATTCGAAAATGCTTTACCGCAGGTGCAAAACGCGTCTCCATAGACTTTACCGAGGGCCGGCTTGCGTGCCGAAATGACCCGAACAATCCGTGGACGGGCCGCGGAATGCTGAATAGCTTTATAGACTTAAATAATCGCGTACTCGACCGGTTTACCGCCGAAGAGCGCAAAGATATTGGCATTCACACGTGTCCGGGCGGCGACTGTGATTCGACGCACAGCGCGGATGTAGATTATGCCGAGCTGCTGCCGAGCATGTTCAAGATGAATGCCGGTTATTTTCTCATTCAGCTCGCCAGTGAGCTGGACAAAGAGCGGGTCTATAAGCTAATTGGCGAGCACAGTCGCGAAGACGCGAACGGCGTTCCGCAGGTGTGTTTTATCGGCGTAATCAACCCGCAAAATCCGCGGATTGAAACAGCGGAAGAGGTTAGGGACGACTTGCTGTTGGCTTCCAAATACATACCTTCGGAACGTCTTGGATCAACCGACGACTGCGGCTTCTCACCATTCAGCATCGACGTGAAACCAAAACACGGTTCGCCGGATTTTGCCCGCGATGTTGCTTTTCAAAAAATCGAATCGCGTATTAAGGGAACGGCAATGGCCTCGGAACAGCTTTTTGGCAAGGCCGCAACCCAATAATTGTAAACTTATTGACTAGAATGGAATGAGGCTGTCTTCAAAGGCGGCCTCTTTTTGATTTTTGTCTTTTAGTGGATGCAGAATCCGAATACTTAGTTTCTTAATTCCGTGTTTTTCCGCGTGTTCCGTGGTCGATCCCTTGCTTGTTAAGATCAACCACGGACAACACGGAAAAGAACGGAAAGGATAAAAAAAGCGGGATGATACGAACTTGTAAGGTTATCTTCGCGACACACTCTCGCCGATCGACCAGACCACAACTGAGCTTGATAATCCCCGTCCTGACAAGCGCCCGGCGAGCATGATTATTGTTTCGCCCGTTTCGACGACATTTGCTTCGAGCAGTGTTCTTTCGCCGACCTTTAACATTTGCTCCGTCGTGTTTGACTCCACATTGAGCAGATCGAGCATGGTGGTGTCGCCAATATTGAGTGTTGCCTCGCCCGTGCTCAGCTCTTTGTCGTAGAATGGGAGGACGCCCCAGATAAGTGAAAGTTGGTTGCGAGCATCTTCGGATGTGGTCAGCGCGAACGTAAGCAAACCCGAACGAAAAGCAGAAAGTCGGCGTGCCATCAAACCAGATTCGGTAAAAACAGCGACTTTATCAGTCTGCATTTCCTTTGCAGCATATGCGGCCGCTTTACAAAGCGCCTGGCTTGTACGGCCTGATGGAGGTTGCGAGAACTTCACTGCCTTTCTCAATTGTTCGGCCTTTATCGTCTCGGCGGAATCGATTATTCGCACCATTGTCCGTATTGTTTCAATTGGATACTTTCCGGTTGCGGTCTCCGCCGAGAGCATCACGGCATCGGTGCCGTCCCAGACGGCGTTTGCGACATCCGACGCCTCGGCCCGAGTAGGAAAGGGATTGACTATCATCGATTGGAGCATCTGCGTCGCCGTTATCACAAACTTGTCGTTTGCGACGGCCTTTTCGATGATGCGTTTTTGATAAACGGGCACCAGCTCGACACTTGTCTCGACACCGAGATCGCCTCTCGCAACCATGACGCCGTCAGTCTCGGCGATGATGCCGTCCAGATTTTCGATGGCCTCGGCTTTTTCGATCTTTGCGACCAGCAAAGCGCGGCCCTGTTCGCGTTTGCTCAAGCTTTTGATTAATGCCTTAACCTCTTTACAGTCCTCGGCCGTCCGGACGAAAGATAGTGCTATGTAATCGACGTTCTGATCCATCGCCCAGATCAGATCGGCGTGGTCTTTTTCGGTCAGCGAGGGAATTGGCAACGCCGTGTTTGGCAGATTTATGCCTTTTCGCTCGCTCAAGGTCCCGCCGGTGACGACACGGCAGGTAATATCCGTAGAGGTTTTTGATTCGACGATCATCTCGATCGCGCCATCGTCGATCAAAATGCGGGCGCCAGGCTCGACGACCTCGGGCAGACGGTCGAAGTTGGTCGCGACCTCGCGGGCACCGCCCTCAATGTCGCGAGTCGTGATCACGAATCTCTGGCCTTCGCCGATCTCGACCGGTACGCCATTTTTTAATGATCGTGTGCGTATCTTTGGCCCGGACAGATCGACCAAAATCGATAGAGGCTTGGCAAGGTGGGCCGCCGCGGCCCGGGCTGTACGGATCGTCTCGGCATGCTCGTCCTGCGTACCGTGCGACATATTGATCCGCACGGCGTTAAGGCCGACATGCAGCATTACTTCGATAATCGATTGCTGATTCGAAGACGGGCCGAGCGTGGCGAGGATTTTTGCTTTTCGCATGTGAAATTAGTCCTCTCGAAGTAGCGCCCGGAAACCTGCCTGAGTAAAATGCACATCCGTGTTTAGCACATCCATAATCCCGCTCTCTCGCATTACGACGAACGCAATACAATCGACCAAACCCCAGTTCTTATCAGGGCGACTACGAAAAAGTTCAAAGCCTCGTTCGTACAGAGCATCGTTGAGAGATAGGATGGTCGTGTTGGAATCGCTTTCTAGAGCTGAAATAAAATTGATGCAAATTTGCCGCTGCGGAACTCTCGCGAGAGCGTTCCCTATTCCCAGCAACACGGCCTGGGTCGTAATTATTAAGCTATCGCCCGCCCTAATTTTTCGAGCTATCGTCTTAGCTCGCTGATGAAAAGTATCTCTTTTCGACGCGACGGCGATTGATAAGACGTATCCAGGAAAATTTCATTCATCGTCCATAGACTTTGTCCCGTAAAGATAATCGTCAAGATTTGAAGAATAATCCGCCGGCAGATCTAAATCCACAGACAAGGCATAATCCAGCCAAGCGTTAGGCTTACCTTTACTTTTCTTGGGCATTTCGACGAGTTGCAGTTTTTTTTTCTTCGGTCCCGCGCTAAAAATAACCTTTCCCCTTGGCATTCGACGCCAGATTGATCGGCTCGTCGGGACGAAAAACCTCATAACATTCACCGTCTTTTCCATAAGGCCACCCACATTTTACTCCTTAACCTCAAATTGGCGAAGTTTCTGGAGGTAATTTATTACCGTCGCGACAAAAGTCGAATGCGCCCACGTTAGTGGAGAAACTGAAACGTGCTCGCCTGTTAACGGGTTTAGTTGTTCGGCCAGTACGCCTGACGGCAGAGCCCGATCAACCGTCCATGTCAGTATTTCCAGAACCCTCGTCAGATCTTCTTTGGATTTAGCGGTGGCGAGGTAATAGTCGGCGAGCCAGAGAGTGCAGATAAACCACGGATTGCCCGTTACTTTTTTCGACACTTGAACATAGTCGTCATTATCGAATCGTGCCACGCCGCCGATTTCCGTTTTTACCGAGAGAGATTCTTCAACGGCCCGCATTGTATTTACGACCATTTCATCGTCGGCCGCAAAACAATCGAAGTAAAACGTACCGAAAAGCGAGGCGTCAACCGTGGTATCGGCGTCGTATCCACCATCGTCGTAAAACTGGAGGCCGCGTAAAAAACGGCCTTTTTGTTTGCTGTAAAGGTGCTCGCGCATGGCTTCTACGATTTCATTTGCCGTGGCTTCATACACGTCGGCCTTGTCCGGTTCGGCAAAAAGGCGGGCGAAGTTTGCACCGGCGCGAAGACCGGCGACGACGGTTGCACAGGTGAATGTGTGAATGCCGAATTGATTCTCCCAAAGGTTCCAACTCGGGCTCGGCAATTTTAAGCGGTCGTGTCGAAAACTAACCATAAAATCGGCGCATGCCGTCACCAGACGGTTGTACACACGATGACAGAATTCGATGTCGCGATATTTGTCGTAGTGCTGCCACAACGCCCATAGAACGAGTGCGGTCTCATCCTCCTGAATCGGGACGAGGCGATGCTTTCCCGCAATGTCCCATGACGGGTGCCAACCCGATGCGACCGTGCCATCCGGGTTGTATTTCTGAAGAAAATAACCGTTAGGATGGACGATCCGGCTGCAAAGATCGAAAAAGGAACGCGTCACACCCGAATACCCGGCCAGATCGAGGGCGTTTGCCACAAACGCGCCGTCCCGAGTCCATAGATAGCTGTAATGGTCCGTGGCGCGTTCCGTCACATCGAAATCATTTGCCGCCAGAATCGCGCCGCGATAGTCGATCTGGGTGTGCACTATTAGCAGGCATCGTTTGTAAAAATCGACGATCGCGGGCGGCAGACCGGTAAAATCCGTTTCGTTCTTATTTACCCAGGCCGCCCAATAATTGCCGGTATAGTCGAGATACCGCTGGGGACGGCGGGCCAGGACGTGCTGATTGAGTTTAGAAACTTCTTCGTGAGTCGTGCCGGCGGCTATCCAGTAAAAGAATTCGAACGAGCCGTTGGCATCGAGTTCGAAATGTACGCCGATTGTTGAATCCACCGAGCCTTCGGTGATGGCGCCGCCCTGCAAGTTCCCGTCCTCGGCGTCGCGCCATGTGCCGTCCCGGCCCGCCACGCCTTTGCGTCCCGTGGCGAATGTGTCGAAATGAGGCTCGGTATTTATCAAAAAATATCGATGCTTCTTGTAATGGATCAAACTAAACGTGTCAGGGTCGTAAAAAGCGGTGTCGCCGAAATTGCTTTCGTAAATGCGGAAATCCTGATGAAGATAAACGCGAAATTGCCGCTTGCGGTCTCTAAGATTATTGACGCGGACGCGTCTCAGAAAGATGTTTTCATGGCTCGCAACGGTATCGTTGCATTTCAGCTCGACGCCGAGGGTTTCATTGATGAGAGTGACGTCTGTAACAAGGGTTTCGCTCAGATACTCGAGCCGTCTTTGCCATTCGTCCGAGAATGCCCACGAAAACTCGCCATCGGCCCACACGCCGAGACGAAAAGGAAAGCCCTCAGTATGATTTTCCTGCCCGACATGCGGGAAATATATGTCGCGGATCTGATATTTATCGTCAAAATTGACGAGCAAGCTGCCGTTGCCGACCGGGATATCACGCATAAATTAGCCAAAAGAGCATCCCGGAAATAACTTCCAGTCTTTGCAATTCACATTGTTCCTTCTTTGTGATCTTTGTGTCTTCCCTCAGTGCCCTTTGTGTTAATTTTTTTTTATCACAAAGAACACAAAGTGAAGACACGGAGTTCACTAAGAAATCTAAAAATCCCAACGCTCAATTCTTCTGTCGCGGCCGCTCCTAAAACGCGGCGGTGAGGCCGATTACCAATTTATTGACGCCGATCTTTCCAACGAGTGTTGCCGCTCCGGTTTTTAGATCGATCATATATAGTTTCGAAGTCTTTTCGCCTTCGACATGTAAGGCGGCGACGGCAATATTCATGTCCTTCCTGGAAATAATGTCAAAACCGGCGTTGCCCGTCGTCTTTACGCCCAGGCTGCCGACGGTGTTGAGAACGCCGTCGTTTGGCGGAACTTGCGTTAGCAAAACGTCGAGGGCGTAATCGATGTTGTATAGCGTCGTCACTTTTGCCCCGGCGACATTATTTGTATATGCCGAGGCGGCGATGCTCGGGTTTTTGCCGGTGTTTGCGTCGGTCGCGGCAAAAACGAGCGGTTTGTCCACGACATTGACTGCGTCGGCCGGATTTGCCCGCAGATTTTGTTCCGCGTCGTTTGTAATGCGCAAACGGTCCGGAACCGGATTAAAATCAACCCCGTAACCCATGCCGCCTGTCAGCGCCGTCGTCAAAGTCCCAACCGCCGCCGCGGCCCCGGTTGCCGTATCGATCGTGTAAACTTTGCTTTGATTAGTCACGCCGTACAACATTTTATTAGACGGGCGGAAATCGATGCCGACGAGCTTTTCTCCGGCTATTAAGCCTTTGATCTTGGGCGTCCTCAACAATTTACCAGGCTTTGGGCCTTCAAAACTGATCAATTCGCCCGTCGTCGTCACCGCGTAAAGCGTCATATCGGGCATCGTTTGAGCCGCTGTGACCGTCGACAGAACCAAGATTGTCGTCAGAACGATAATTCCAAATCTAGCTCGCATAAGATTTCTCCTGTTTGAAATTGAATTGTGATGATGCGATTCAATTCTGTATCTAAAATGAGAGAGCGTCAAGGAAGAGGAGGGAGAATCACCGTCAAGCATTCGACCAAACCCTTGCTGAAAAATTGGCTACAGCCCGTGAAGTTATGCCAAAGCTAAGCGTTTGGTCTTGTTCCGTGTTTTTCCGTGTGATCCGTGGTTATTTCAGAAAAATCCACCACGGATAGCACGGAAAACACGGAAAGAAACTTCACATGCATCCTTCAATTCATTTTCAGTTCTGCGTCGGATCGACGCTGCCGCGCGGGAGGGGTTGATGGGGCGGGGCAAAGAAGGGGAAGACATTTCGGAAGCCCACGTCGTTTCGATCGACATTGTCGCCGAGAGCGACGCGGTTATTGATGAGCGTGAGCAGGCTGTCCATCACGTCGTCGCCAGGACGGCGTCCGTTTGGAAAAGCTGCCGCCGGATTGTCGCCGCCCTGAGGCCCGGTGTTGGCTACAGACAGATTGAGCCGCAGCATGTCGCCGCGCAGTACCGCCAATCGCCCAAGCTCCAAAGTGCCGGTCACGTCGGTACCCAATGCCTGCAGCGATGAGCGGATGTCGAGCGCGAACCTACCCCTTGCGTCGTCTGTCGTCGGGGCCCGGTTATACTCGTCCTTACGCGCGTAGGGGACAAGCATTGAGTTGATGGCGGGCACGCCCATTCTGTCGATTGTGACGAAGGGCCCCTGAAACACAGGGTCGCCGTCATCGGAGATGGTGGTTCGTTTTCGCTGTTGTGTATAAGCAGAGAGGCCGATCACGTTGCCGGCCGGTCCGCGCAGTTGCGCCGCCGGAACACTGAGCACGACCATCAAAACATTGTAACCCGCAAAGCTGTCACGGGCCCGATCCAGCAGGGTAAAATTAGGCTGTCCAGCCAACAGCGACGCTCGATATCGGGTCTCCGCGGGCAGGTCGAAAAAGAACGGATCGTCATGTATTCCGGCGGAAAACATGATACCCGTCGCTTCGTCAACGGTTACGACCGGTGCGGGGGCGACATCGGCGGTCGAAGACGGTGGGGTCGTGGCAGCAGTAAATGTACGTGGCGGACCGTTTCCCGAGAGAGAAACGACGGCTGTCTGCGGTTGACCGCTGCCGGTCGGTCTCGTAAATCGAATATCGAAAAACTGATCGCCCTCGGCATCGCCAGTGTTCTCAATCTGCAGCCTGAAGTTGGCCGACGAATCGAAGACGCCTGCATTCGCGTTCTCCGGTGGGATGATAGGTCCTCCCAAATCAAATGCCATGATGACCCGCGAATTGTTATTCGGATCGAGGAAGATATAGACATCATCTAAGTCAATGGCGGGACTGTTGTTGAGATCGGTGATTCTTGGACCGTCTCTGTGGTCGGCGGCGGTCGCGCGCGGTCCGGTCTGCCAGAGCAGCGCGAGAACGACGCTTACGGCGAGTACGACTAAAAAAGTAGTTCTTCTTTGCATGGTTTCTCCTCCCTTTTCTCCTTTTTGGTTTAATAGTTACTCTCGAGCCAAATAGTGGCAACTTCGTTTGTAATGCTGTTTATAATTAAGGCATTCACTTTCACATCGTGATTATTGCTCAAAACCACGACCCGAACTCCATCAATAAACGGGCTCGTCCTACTTTCAAACGAAACGCCCTCGGCCCGGGTCAGAGTTGTCATGGCGGTTTCGATTTGCGATGCGACGGCATGCTTACCCACGCCGTCAGCATTGCAGGTGCCCGGCCCGTATTC
>JANPCJ010000002.1:0-4666 GCA_031430895.1 Chloracidobacterium sp.
GGTATTCCATGCCTAACACTGCGTCAGAATACTGAGCGCCCGATCACCATTTCGATGGGCACGAATGTTCTCGTGGGTACGGATGCAGAAACGATCAAGAGACGCGCCTTAGACATTCTGGAGGCTGGAGCGGCTGATACGAACATAAAAATCCCGCCGCTCTGGGATGGCAGAGCGGCGGGACGGATCTGCGACGAGATTCGACGAGAACATTAGCCCCAAAAAACGCAAAAGAAGAGAACTTTCTTTTTTGCGTGTTTTGCGCCTTTTTGCTGCGATAACTTATTGGCTCTTTTCCACTGGATACCCTGCGCTTACCCAAGCCTGGGTTCCGCCGAGCAATGCGTAACCGTTATTAAATCCTTTCGTTTTTAGTTCAGATACCAAACTGGCACTGGTGTGTTCGTTCGCTCAGGAACAGTAGACGATGATCTTCTTGTCTTTTGGCAGGTTCTTGAGTTTCGCGTCCAGTTGGCCGGTCATGATGTTAATCGCACCTTTTATATGTTCGACTTTGTAGGCTGCTTCGGCTCGCGAATCGACAAACAGAGCGGTGCCTGCGTCGAAAGCGGCCTTAGCATCGGCAAGCGAGATGCGCGCCGCATCGTCAGTCGGAGTTACCCCGACGACAACAGGCGTGGCGTTCACCACCGGTGGTGCCGCAACCACGGGTGAGTCCGTAGCGACCGGTAACTGGTTAGCCGCAGTTGTCGTGCCGGTTTGGCAGCCAATAAATAGCAGCCCTCCTGCGAGCACTATAAAAACTGATAAATATTTCATTGCTTTCTCCGTACTTACTTCTCTCCAAAGGCTTCGAGCACTTCGTCGGCGTGTGCCGCCACGTCCACCTTATCAAAAATCTTGACGATCTTACCATCACCACCGATCAAAAACGTCTTTCGGTTTGTGCCC
Source organism: Chloracidobacterium sp. (assembly GCA_031430895.1). Classification (GTDB taxonomy): domain Bacteria; phylum Acidobacteriota; class Blastocatellia; order Pyrinomonadales; family Pyrinomonadaceae; genus OLB17. The sequence continues at coordinate 913 of JANPCJ010000002.1, forward strand.
ATGTATTTTTTGCCATACATGCTCTTTTCGCCCCAGACGCCATACGCCTCGACGATCTTTTTGTCGGTATCGGCGAGCAGGTCAAAGGGCAATTGGAATTTCGAGATAAATTTCTGGTGCGATTTCTCGCTGTCCGTTGAGACGCCCAATACACGAATGCCTTTCGATTTATACACATCATCGGCGTCGCGAAACGAGCAAGCCTCTTTCGTACAACCCGGCGTATCATCCTTCGGGTAAAAATACAAAACAACCCGCTCCCCCGTTAGGTCGGCCAGTTTCACGTCGTTGCCGTCCTGGTCCTTGGCGTTAAAATCCGGTGCCTTGTCGCCTTCGTTGAGCATAAATCTCCTTAATCGGGTAAAATCTATTTCTTATAATTGTAGCACGGCTCCGCGACTGGAGCGCAAGCGTCGCCGCTTGCCATGCCAATGGCAACCAAATGAAACTCCTCAGCGAAAAGAAAGCTCTCGAATGGCTGCAAAAGCTTAACGCCAATTTCAAATCTGAAATTTCAAATAACTACGAGCATCGCGCCAAGAGTTGCCTGACCTGCGATGTCCAGGGATCGTGCTGTCTTGACGCCCACTTTGTAAACGTGCACATCTCGCGGCTTGAGGCGGTGAGTATTAGACAAACACTAAATAAACTCCCGGAGCCAAAAAGGTTTGCCGTTGATCGCCGGATCAATGAAGCAATCAAAAAATACGGCCTCAACACCGATGGCGACACATATTTGCAAACCTATGCTTGCCCGCTTTTTGAAAAAGGCACCGGCTGCCTCGTTCATAACGAAGGAAAGCCAATACCCTGCATCACTCACGCATGTTACGAAAACGCCGCCGATCTGCCGCCGACTGAACTGCAGAGCACCCAGGAAAATCGAATCGACGCCCTGAATCAACGCACTTACCGCCGCCCAGAGCCGTGGCTGCCCATCCCGCTGGCGCTGTCTAAAAATCTTTAACTCGACCGCCTGAGCCGTCCGCCGGCGGGGAGCAGACTCTGTACGATTAGAGCAGACGAGCCTTTGGTCGTGGGTAGTGTCTTACTCCGTCGAGAACGAATGCACAAGCCCGCGCGTACGCAAGGGCGATACTTTCACGTTGCGTGTTTCGCCCTTGCTTAGGCGCGGGCTTGCGCATCTCGCTAATCGCCAACACGGCGGCAGCAGACCGCTTCAGTTCAGAGTTCAAGCTTTAGCTTGTCTCTTCGCCGACGAAGACACAAACTGAAGTTTGAACTCTGAGCTCGGCTTTGTGTCCGGTGTCGGCGTAGGAGATCCCGGAGTTTTATTTTGCTGGATCACCTGCCGCAGCTCGCCCGCGTCGGGAGCCAAAGGGACGAGGCGGAGATAAGTCTCGAGTTGTTCCACCACCTTTTGCCGGTCTCCGCGATCGAGATATATGACCGCCAACAGCCGGTGGGCCTCCTTAAATTCATCCGCCCCGATCTCAACGGCAATAATTAGTTCTTTCTCGGCCTCATCGTTGCGGCCAAGCTTAATTAGCGAACGACCAAGATAATATCTGGCAACCGCCGAAGCTTTTATCTTGAGCGCCGCGAGCAAAACCTGCTCGGCCTCGGCATGCCGGTTCAACCGAAAAAGCGCGATGCCGCGATTCATCATCGGCTCGAAGGCGTCCGGCCTGATCTTCAGCGCCGATTGCAACGCCGCGTCGGCCTTTTCAAGCTCATTCAGCCGCAGATATTGAACGCCCATCTCGTTAAAGGCATTCATGAACTTTGGACACTCGATGATCGCCAATTCAAGCTGCCCGATAGCCGCCCTGTGATCGCCGGCCTTAGCCAGATCGGAGGCCTTACCGTAAAACTCGATGGCCCGTTTTGGAACGCCGACGTTCTCAATGTTTACGACCGTCGATTTTACCGCCGGCTTCATCTTGTCAACGAGCCTGATAGACATTGCGTAGGACTGCGGAACACTTTCGCGAGAATTAAGTATCTCGACCGCCTGAGTGACCGTTTCAAATTCCTTATCGCCCTCGATGATTATTTCATAATAGCCCGCCGGCAGATGGCTGAAAATAAATCGCCCGCTGTCGTCCGTGTTGCTCAATATATCGCTCCGCGTAAGCGACCTTAGCCGCAGGCCCATGCGTGTGTCCACGCGTTTGCCGGAAGGCCAAAATACGGTTCCGACAATAAAATTATTGCCGCCCCAACGAGTATTTAGCCCGTCAAGCCCGCCCGCGACCTGGGCCGTAATAGCACCGGTCAACCACAAGACAAAAACTAATACTGGAATTTTTCTAAGTAGCGAATTCATAAGCGAACTCCTCAAAATCATTTGCTGCATTTAACCATACGATTCTATCACCCAACCCGCTTAGAGGCCGGCTAACCCCCGTCGGTTGGGGAGATGCGATAAATTTGACGTAAAAGTAGCCGCCTCGGCCCGGGCATTAGCCCGCCTCTAAACAGTTGATTATTATTGCTTTACGACCGGGCCGCTTCCGGCTGCTCCAAAACAAAAAGGAGGCCACCTTTCAGGCAGCCCCCAAAGAGTTAACAATCAAACTCAATTAGAAATTGATCCTGATCATCATATCGATAATACGGCCGCCGGGATTATTCGTTGTTGAAAGATCCTGATAGGCCGATCCCGAACCAAGCTGTCCGAATGTGGAACCGCCCGCTCCGATATTCACTACATCCGCCGCCCAGCCGCCAACGCGGAAGTTTGGCGAATTGAATACATCGAGGATGGTGGTCCTGAACTCGACATTTGTTCGTTCGCTGATAACGAACTTCTTGGCTACCGCCAGGTCGAAATTGCGGAAGTAGGGTCCATGAACGGTCAGGTTAGTAAATCCGCAGTTTCCGGTAAACTGCGACTGGCAGTTGCCGAAGCCAGCCGGAGCGATAAATCTGCCGGTAGGAGCACCGCCGCCGCCAAAGGTCGTGCCATAACCGCCGGGACCCGCGATATTGAGGTCAAAGGCTCGCTGGGTGTTCAGAATGATGTCATCGGGAAGATAGGTGACCACATTGGGTCCCTTGAACACCCCGATGGCATCCTCAAGCTCTCTGGCGGTCATTCCGACAAGCTGAACATTGCCGAATCGGATCGGCGTACCGCTCTGTACCCTGACGGTCGGAAAAATTGTCCATCCGCCGACAAACGCGTTGGCCAGACGGCCCACGTTGCCAAAGAAGGCACGGCCCGTGCCAAACGGAAGATCATAGGTAGCGTCGAACTTGAAAACGTGTCGTATATCGAAAGGCTGAAGGTCCTTGGCAAGCGCCAAGCCGCCGGGCCTGTTTGTATAGTTCGACTGTCCGCCACCGGCCGAGCCAGCTGCGTCCGACTGGGCTTTGGAAAACACATAGCTCGCCTGGACGCGAAGGCCGTTGGAAAGCCGACGCCGAATCTCGATCTGAGCTGAGTCATACCAACTGCGAGCATCGCTTTGCAGAAGGAACGATCCAGCGGGTACCGCCGGGTTGACACGGAAGAAGTTCGAGGGACGTCCGTTTGCGATGGCGATGGCCCGACGCCCGGCATTATTTTCAAACGAAGTGCTTCCAACAAAGTTGCCAAGGCTCGGGTTATTCTGATTTAGGAATCCGACCAGCGTCGCATTTGCAAAATTCGCCGCCGTGTACTGTGCCGGAAGCAGCGAGTTGGTCGCTACCGCCGCCAGGCTGCCATAGCTCGTGAAGTACGACAGAATGATGGGTAGCGGCGACGTTCCCGTACCCGCACCGAAGTATGCAAAGCTGTTGCCTC
>JANPCJ010000003.1:0-40026 GCA_031430895.1 Chloracidobacterium sp.
GAAAAAACCAAACCTGAGAGTTTGGAACTGAAAAAAAACAAGAAAAATGGAGCGAAGAGATTAGATCTCTCGCCTTACGTGTTTTTCTATGTCTCAATACGAAATTTACTACTCCCGAAGGAGATATATTTTCAGATGAAAACCCTATTCCTTCTTCGTCACGCGAAATCGAGCTGGAGCGATCCCGGCCTCGCGGATTTTGACCGCCCGCTCAACGAACGCGGCATAAGGGCCGCGCCGTTTATGGGTGAGATGATGAGACGGAAAGGTTTCGAGCCGGCGATCATTATGAGTTCGCCCGCCGTAAGAGCCGAACAGACGGCCATTGCCGTTAAAAATTCCGCCGGCCTCGATGTCGAAATTCGCCTCGAACATCAAATCTACGAGGCCAGTCCGCACAGTCTGAAGCAAGTCGTATCCGAGCTCGACGACACCTACAGTTGCGCGATGCTCGTCGGTCACAACCCCGGTGTGGAAGGCTTTATTCTCTATCTCACCGGTCGTCTAGAACCGATGCCGACCGCGGCGCTTGCGGTGATCGAGCTAAACGTCGATGAATGGAACGCGGTCGATGATGGATGCGGGGAATTGCGAAAAGTATATCGACCCAAAGATGAAATGAAGGTGATTCCCTCGGTCTGAAACGACACGAAAACACACGAATAAGTCGGAAAAACGAACGCGGCGAAAATCTTTTCGAAGCCGCAAATTTAACCTCATCGTAACATTCCGTTAATACCCAATTAAGCCTCGCCGGATAGACTATCGCAGAACGGTTAAAAATTCATTACAATTTAGCTACCGCTTATGCAGCAAACAATTCTGATCATCGAGGATGATGCGGACATCGCTGAGGGCCTGCACTATAACCTCAAGCGTGAGGGCTTTCGTGCCGTAATCGCCGAGTCGGGGGAAAAGGGGCTGCGTCTGGCGCTGGATGAAAAGAACACGCCTTCGCTGATCCTGCTTGATCTGATGCTGCCGGGGATGAGCGGCATGGAGCTTTGCCGCCGCCTGCGGCGCGAATCGCTGACTGAAAACACACCGATCGTCATGCTGACGGCGAAGGCGGCCGAGGGCGATAAGATCATGGGCCTGGACACGGGAGCGGACGACTATATCGTCAAACCGTTTTCGATAAAGGAAGTCATAGCACGTGTCAGAGCGGTGCTGCGTCGCGTCGAAAAGGGAAGCACTCCTACATACGAGGACGCGCGGCTGGCGGTCGATTTTGCCGATATGCGGGTGAAATGTTCGGATCAGTCGGTAAAGCTGACGCGAAAAGAGTTTGCCCTGCTCGAGCATCTCATCCAGAATTCGGGCCGCGTGGCGTCGCGGCAGCAGCTTCTCGATAATGTCTGGGGTTACAGCTATTTCGGTGACACGCGAACACTCGATGTGCACATTCGCCGGCTGCGGCAAAAGCTCGACGAATGCGGCGGCTGTATTGAAACGGTCGTCGGTGTGGGTTATCGTTTTATTGGGTGTAAGTGAGGAGCATAGACGTGAAGAACCGAAACCACAGATGGAGCGGAGATAGACACAGATAAAGAGGTAAGTAAAGATTTTATCTGTGTTCATCTGAGTTTATCTGTGGTTTCAATCTTATCCGCAGTTTTATGAATGCCGCCGCTATCGAGTTGGTTGAGAGGCCGACCTCGAATCAAATACTGCAAAAAATACTCGATACGACACGCGAATGCGTGATCGTTGTTGACGGCAACATGCGTATCGTCCATTGCAATGTTCCGGCGGACGTGGCATTCTCGCGCGACAATCTCGATCTTGCGACGAGGCGTCTGAGCGAGGTCATACGCGATCTCGATCTGCATGAGGCGTTTCGAAAAGCGATTATTTCACAGGTATCGGCGGATGTGCGTCTCGAATTGCCGACGGTGGAAAAACGGAAGTTTGATGTCCACGTCGCCCCGATCGAGCTTGACGACGCAAATCTGGGCATTGGTTTCTTTTACGAAACAACGCAGATCGACCACCTTGAAACCGTCCGGCAGGAGTTTCTTTCCAACATCTCCCACGAACTTCGCACACCTCTCACCTCGATCCTCGCCTTTGTCGAAACGCTCGAGGATGGCGGGATAGAGGACACGGAGAACAATCTTAGATTTCTCGGCGTGATCCGCCGTAATGCCGAGAGGATGCATAGTCTGATCGCCGACATTCTCGAGCTTTCGCTGATCGAATCGGGAAATATTGCCGTCGAGATCCGCGAGATCAGGTTATTCACGGCGGTTCAGGATGTGCTTACGGCATTATCCGCAAAGGCCCGGGAACGCGAGATCGACTTGAAAAATCAAGTCCCGCCCGAAGCCACGGTTTTCGCCGACACGGTTCGGCTCGAACAGATGCTGACGAATCTTGTTGACAACGCGATCAAATTCAACCGTCGCGGCGGCTCTGTCAGCGTCTCTTACTCTACGGGCGAAGGGCGCGACGCTATCTCTGTGACCGATACTGGAGAAGGCATTTTGCCCGAGCATGCCCAGCGTATTTTCGAACGATTTTATCGCGCCGACCGGGCACGTTCGCGCGAAATCGGCGGGACCGGTCTCGGGCTGGCCATTGTAAAGCACCTTGCCCGGCTGCACGGCGGCGAGGTGTCGGTCACTTCGGCCCTCGGTACAGGTACAACCTTCCGAATCGAGATGCCTGCTTGATTCCGGTCGTAAAAGTAAATTAAATGTTGCAGTTAGGAAGGCGGCCTTGCCCCTGCTCTTACGTCATTAATGATCGACAAAGAGCGGGGGCAAGCCCGCCTTCCTAACTGCAATTGGGCAAAAGCTTTACTTCCTGTTAGCCGTTACCTGTGTTATAGTGAAGCTATATTGACAGACCAACCCTGCGGCGAGCCTGATTTTCTTGTTCGCAACGCATCGCGTCGTTCTCGGGTTTTCTTGGGAGAGAAGCGGTAATGGAATTAACAATCGGTCAAAAAGTAGCCTATCCTAATCAGGGCGTCTGCCTTGTCGAAGAGATCAAACATCATACAGTCGGGGCCGCCTCGATGCACGGTTATTATCTTCGCGTTCTGAGCGACAATTCAACCATTTTTGTGCCCGAGGGAAATACTGACAGCGTCGGTCTTCGGCCGCTTATCAGTTCTTCGCAATGCCGAAAACTGATAAACAAATTGAGCCAAGATTTTGCGCCTGTTTCGTGTGATTGGAAGACGCGTTCGCGTGAATTCACCGAAAAACTCCGTTCGGGCGACGTTTTCCAGGCGGCCGATGTTCTAAAAATGCTCACGTTTTTGAGCCACGAAAAGAAATTATCTTTCCGCGAACAAACCCTGCTCGAAAAGGCAAAGTTCCTGATTATCTCCGAGATCACAAACACCTGCCCCGGCCCTCATGTCCTATTGGCCAGCGATGTAGTGAGCCTCGTCGAATTGGCGTGCTCAAAGCATATCTTTACGCAGCCGACGGTCATGTCGGCAGCCGTCCATTAAAGCAACTGGACCACGGGCGGCCCGCCCGTGCGTGACCCCGGCCGCTTACGTCGGGGTCCAGATATGATCATATCCAGCCTCCGTCACGCCGATGCTGGGCCCGGTTTCTCTGCTGCCAGAAATGCCAACGCCAGGCGAGGCCGAGCGGATGCGACGTGTGATAAAGCCCGGTCAGGACGCTCAACTGCAATTTGAGGTAATACATCGAAAACCGGATCACCTGCATATTCCTACTCCGTTTGAATCCCCTCCGAATGCACAAGCCCGCGCGTTAGCAAGGGCGAAACAGGCAACTTGAGGGTTTCGCCCTTGCTTACACGCGCGCCTTGTGTACCTGGTTTTACAGTAGTTTGTCGGGCGTAATCGGCAGGTCGCTAATGCGTTTGCCGGTGGCGTGAAAAACGGCATTCGCGATAGCGGCGGGAACACCAACCATACCAAACCCGCCAACCTTCGCACTAAAGATCTTAGTTTCCTCGAACGTCACGCCGTCCAACTCCGGCCCGAAGGCTCGCCACACGCAAACGGCGGCACCCAAACCAGTGGCGGCATAATCCGCTTTGAGGCTGTCCGGGAGCCACATTCCCATACAGGTTTCCGTGCAAAGCTCCTAATGTGTGTCGTAGGCCGCTACAGGAAAATCCCAGCCTTCCCGTATTGGACCGATGAGAGCAAGCCATTCGTGCTTTGTTGGACATGAAAGACGTACGGGCTGGAACCAACCCAGACCGCTATATCAGTTTTTCCGTCGCCGTCATAATCTGCTTGAACCGGGACATCAGCCCGACCCGGAAGGCCAAAGTACATCGCTGGTAGAGAAGAGCCATCCGAACTCCTTCGTATATACCATTCATAGTTCCCATTAGGATCGTCCCCTCGGACGACAGCAATGTCGGTTTTTCCGTCCCCGTCATAATCGCCGGGAACGAATAAGTCACTCGCCTGTCCAAACTGAACGCTGAAAGAGCCGGCGGTGCTCTGGAACACATAAAAATAGAGGTAGCCTCCGGCGGCCCTTTGAACGGCTCGATCAAAACGCCCGTCACCGTCGTAATCGCCAGGCGCCGGAAAGTCGGAACTTATTCCATACTGATAGCCGACTTGAAGATTGGATAAACTTTCCCAAATATACCAATAAAGATTGCCTGCTGTCCGTCTTACCACCGCACAGTCAGTTTTGCCATCACCGTCATAGTCGCGCGCGACCGGTTCATCACCCGCTAAACCCAGTTGCCTGGAACCCGCCGTATTGGTTGAACTCTGAAAGTAGTGGAAACGTCCTTCCGTCTCGCGCCAAATCGCGATATCTCCTTTGCCGTCGCCATCGAAATCCCCCGGCGCAATTGTATCCGTCGAAGCGGCGCCGAAAGGACGATGCAACTCGAAAGACTGTGTTTTGATGTGCCAGTAGTTCTCGTCGGATCGGAATATCGTCCTATCGGCCTTGCCGTCACCGTCAAAATCGAGCGCGGCTCTGAGCGAAGGCTGAGCGTTAACAGTTGCAGCCAGGACTCCTCCGAAAAGGGTGATTCGGACAACGAAAGCAAGTTTATTCAGTTTCATGATGGTTTTTATAATTAGCCCTCCGGCACATTTTCCGGTGTGGGTGTGGGCACGGGAACGCGAACAGGTGGTGGAATGTGCGGCGGCGGAGGTCCGGGAGCAGGGACATAGGGCGGACCGTAGGTAACTCTGGGAAATGTTGATGGATCGAGGATCCTTCTGGTTCTAGGAGATCCTCTTTTCAGTTTCCCGGCTAGAAACGAAAGTGCCCCTTCAACCCGTTTTGAATAAAAGAAATCAATATCAGAGATATCATAAAGCACATCCTCGGCAGCCAAATATTGTTCCTTCTCAATTAGGAGGTTGCCCAACTCGTAAGCAAGATACTTCCAGTAAGGGGTCACTCGAAAATTGTCTGCGAAGTAGCGAAGTGCAGGCAGTCTTTCGTCGAGTCTCCAGTTATGCCTTTCCGGCTCAATGAAATTTCTAAGATGGTTGAATGCAAGGAGGCCAATCCCGCGCGGCTCTTCTATCTCGATGCTGATCGGCTCCGATGAAACAAGCCTCTCGACTCGCTCCGCAGAAGAATATTCCACGTACTTAAATTCGAGTCGAACTTGATAGTTCCCCGGCTGCGAAAAGAGGCGCTTCAGAATCTGATCTTCCATAAGTAAGGGTTTCTTTACGCTGTCGCCGGGCGGCAACATCCTGCCGCCCGGTAATCGGTCGTCAGCTCCGTTATCACCTGTCCATCGGACCTCTATGCCGTTCGCCCGGCGAACCACCAAATTTGTGCTTTTTCCAAAGCCAAGGTCAGCTATAAAACCCACCGGAGAGGCCGTTCCGTTGAGAAGCTCAAAGTTAACGGGGATGGGTTCACCTTGAAGAAAAATACGTTGCGTAGTAGTCATTTTGACCGCAAGGGCCAGGGAATCCGCCGTGCTGGACGCGCCTGACTTTACTATTGCGAGAAGTCCAATAGTTGCGCCGCAAAAAACAAATATTGAGGCTAAGCGTAAAGCTCTCTTGGTTTTTTTAAATTCATTCATTTCAGTTGCCCTCGCCGGGACTCTTAACTCTCCAGCGGATCATATTTATGTGGTTAGGGGTGAAAAATAGCTCACCGGTGTAGCCCATTAATCCGCCATCGCCAACAATAAATACATTATGATTCAGTCCGAATTGATGGCCCACTTCGTGGGGAGCGGTACGCGTACGAGCAAAAGTAAGTGGCAGCTCATTTGCCGCAATCGGGGTGATGTATCTATCGCGTATCGATTCTACAAAGACAACGGCACCAATTCCGCCCGGAGGGACACCCACGCTCTGGTTGTAATTGTCCTCGTTGACTCGTGTCGCGTCTGCCCGATAGGGCGCAAATCCGCCGGTAAATCCGTTGCGGTCTGTGTCGTTCAAATAGTCACTCCCCTGATATCCAAAAAGGAGGTATCCGATCCAGAAATCATCATTTTCCGAAGCCTGTGAACCATTATTAGCACTAATAAGATTCCGAAGCTCCGGGCATGCGCCGGTTGAACAGGCCCCAAAAAGATTGAATGGCACGTTCGAGTTGTTATAACTTGCCGCCCAAGTAAAGTCAGGCACGATGTAAGCGGCCGCATAGGGATTGAGACTCGGATCATCGTTCACGCGAAATCTTGATAGACTATCGATCAGTGGTTCTACGTCCTCACCTTCGTCGCCATCCTTCTGCACTCCATCGTTGCCGCTGAAATCGTCGTCCTCAAGCTATGTTTTCGGTGGCATTTTCGATGGACGACCCAGATCGAGATCCCGGTGTCTGCGCCAAGGCGATATGCGCAAAGAGTTGCGACAAAAATAACAGGAAACAAAGCAGGGGCAGTCTATTTTTCATGGATCGTAGGAGAACGACCTGTTCTCGGTTAAAAACAAAAAACTAACCGGCGTCTTTCCAACTCACTCAGGCGAGCGATTAGGAAAACGATGTTGTTACAGGATATTACTTGCTAGTCACGGGATCGTCAACCGGCTGGACCGCCTGACAAAAAATCTTGACGTAAGTGAATCCGAATTGCCTCAGAAATGAAGAATTTGATTGCGCGGTCAGGCCACTGGCAAGCAGGGATGCTTGCCGCTCCAGTCATTTCGATCGCGGGTGAAACCGCTCGTAGTTTCTCTTGAGTTGAGTGCTGGTTATATGCGTGTAGATCTGTGTCGTCGAAATGTCGGCGTGGCCGAGCATTTGCTGAACCGAGCGTATGTCGGCGTTGTTTTGCACAAGATGCGTTGCGAATGAATGCCGCATAGTATGCGGCGAAACGCCTTCGAGGCCGCATTCTGCGGCGTACTTTGTGATTGAGAGATAAATCGACTGCCGGTTGACGGGCGAGCCGTTTGACGTGACGAACATATTCTCGATCAAGATATTCTCTTTCTTCCGCCGAACGGCAAGATAGCTTTTCAACCATTCCACGGCGCTCGAACCGACCGGTACGCGTCGTGTTTTGCTCCCTTTTCCGGTTGTCGTGACAATGCCGGAATCAATATCGACATCGTTAATCCTCAGATTGGCCGCCTCGGAAACGCGAAGTCCGGAAGCGTACATCAACTCCAGGATCGCCCGGTCGCGGAGCCCCAATTCGGTCGACGTGTCCGGCGCCGCGAGCAGCGTTTCAATCTCCGAGCGGTTCAAAAACTTCGGTAGATAAACTCCCTTTTGCGGTGAGGCCAAATCCTCGGCCGGATTCTTAGTGAGATGCCCGTCGAACATCAAAAACTTGTAGAAACCACGAACGGCACTAATTAAACGGCGTTTCGAATTCTCCGATAGATTTTCTGCTCCAAGATCAATCAGCCATTCACGCAAATCCCGCCGACCCAACGTCAGCAGATCGAAGCCGTTTTTATCTGCCCAGTTTCGCAGGCGATCAAGATCGTTCTCGTAACTCTCGATGGAATTTGCCGCAAGGCCCTTCTCGACGCGGCAATAGGTTAAATACTCGCGGATCAGATTACGCTTTGAATTGGGGAAATTTTCCACTTGAGGGTTGGGCCGGTGCCGCTTGTCGAAGCTCGCCTCGGAAATTGTACTACTATCTGCCTCCCGAGCTCTACCTTTTTCTGAAAAGCGCCGCTCTTACGGCCCGACGATCAAAAATCGCGATGGTGCGGATAAACAACCGGATTTACATCGCAATCCCCGATTTCCCGCACCCATTCCTCATTCGAATTAAGCATCTTCGCCGCCCGCGAGCGCGAGAGGTTCCAGCTTCGCAGATCGCCTTCGTCACGCATTTTGCAGTATCTTGTCGCGATGCGGCGGATGGCTGTTTGCTGGTCGGCGGCGGTGAGGCTTTCGAAGGAATGTAAAAGAACCGGCAGGGCGTCGTCGCTCAGGTTCGAATTGTAGTCGGCGTCAAATTCTCGTCCCTGCTCGGCGAGGGCGACGTTTGTTTTGACGATAAACTCGTCGGGATTTAGAACATGAGTCGCGCCGAGGATGAGGAATGCCGACCACAACGCTCCCCACGCAAAGTGTTTGCGGGCGCCGCGAAGGACCGTCAGGCCAAACCAGACAAATACGACCGCGAGCCACATCATGAATATCATCGGGTAAAGCCGGATCGTCGTCAGGCCGTAGCCGAGATCGCCCGTCAACAAAACCAGTCGCTGGACCGCCGACGCCATGATGACAAAAAGCAGAGCGATTTGAACGCCGGCCAGTATGCGGAAAAGCCTTTCGGTCAACGCATTTTCCTTTCGCACCAGCCAGTGTGACACGAGCAAGATGGGCAATACGAGGGCGGAAACTGCAACGAGTTCACCAAAACCTCGGCGGGCGTACTCGGCCAATTTGAAATCAGGCGTGTTTTGCACCAGTTCCATCCCGCCAAACAGATACGGCACTTGCACGATGACGAAACTTAGGAAAAGCAGATTTATCAGACCGAGGATCACTCCGACTTCCACTGTGCCGAGCGTGAAGGCGGGCGGCAGGATCGTGTTTTCGATCTTCGCCCAATCCCACTTCGCCGGTTCCGCGCTCCGCGGCGTCTCAAACGATTTATCGGGAGCGTCAGGCGGATCGGATATGTTTAGGTGCTCGACGACCGAACGGTCTCCGGGCAAAGTTACCGGATATTCGCCCGATTCGGCGCGAACGCGTTCGACTTTGCTCGCGTCTGCATCGGTCTCCGCTCGCGGCGGAACGGGCGACATCTCAGCCGCGGCATCAGAGCTCGCGGCAGGTCTGATCAAGATGCCGCGCAAATATCCGGCTGAAAGCCAGCTAAAAATGGAGATCAGCAACGCGTGCGTGAATAATGTTTCGGGGCGAATATTAAAAACGCGCTGTATCCACCCTGCGTAAACGGCGTCCGCCGCGACAAATAGAGCGCCAAAGATGAGCAGTATCGGCGTAGCGATAGCCAAGCCTCGCAAGACCGAAAATAGGTGCCTCGACCACCCGCTTTGAGGTATCGTTTTCCAGTCGATGTCCGCCGCCAGCACCGCCGCCGGAGCAAAAGCCGCGTTAAAGGCCGACCACAGAAACGCAAGGAAATAATGAAAAACACCGGCCGCCTGAGTCGCGACTTTCATTCTTGGCAAAAACAGTACTGAGAGAATAGTGATAATCGCGGCCGTGTCGGCGAGCCGCAACTCGATCGAATCACGCCAGACAAACATGGACGCAAAGAATATCAACGCACCGAACAGCACCATCGTGTACCGCGTCAAATATTCCGGCGCGCGGCGGCGGAGCAGCATTATCATTCCAGCGGCAAAGGCCGCGTTAAACAGCAGAACATTCAGCCCCCACGGCATGGCGCGGAGCAAAACGTCGCCGAGCAGCCCGACGATAACGGCAACTTGCAGGATCTGTAAACCGGTTTTTGTACGTTCGTTCATAGCTTTATTCATTTGAGATTGAATAGATAAGGTATTACGACACTGGCGATCGCCCCCAGTAAAAATGAATTAATTAGCACCCCTTTTTCAAGCGATCCCTGGCCCGCGCGAAATGCCCGGACCGAGTTTCGAAAGAAAACAAATGATGTCAGCAGCGGCGTAAAACCAAGAGCGCCGATCAAGATGATCAAACCCATCAAACTATACGGCGTCAGAATGATGCCGATAACCAGCGCCGCCAGAGCACCGACGGCAAACAACCCGGCGAGAAATGCGTTCAGCCACTTGAGGCTTTCGCCCCACAAAAGCCACGCCATCGTCGCCATGATCGATACAAAACTCAGTAGGTATGCAAACGGCGCGTACGCACCCAGCAGTGCATCGCCCGGCCCGAAACTCGACTTAAAGACTATCGGATCAAAAGCAAAGCAGATTACGGGAAATGTCACACCGAAAAGCCAGTCAAACTTCTTCTGCCCGATGGTAACAGTATCCTGAAATTGCCGCCGCCAAAAGCCAATATTTTGTTGGTGAGTTTCCGCGCTTGGTTCATTCAGTCCGAGAGCTTGAATGAACTGTCGCGACCGTATTCGAACCTCGTCCGGCTGATCCGATTCCTGGTAAGCGTAATAGGTTCGACTGCTGCTGACATCCAGATATTCCGCGTTCATTTATTTGATATTCCTTTTCTCGCTTTCCTAAAACAAAACCAACTAATCAAACCGAAGATAATCGCGGCCAGTGGAAACGCGATCGCGCCAATCAGCATACCGCCCGTGCGGTGAGCAGCCGCATCTTCCATCGTGAGGTTTTTGTAAATCAACAAGACGACGTAATAAGCAAAGAAAAGGGATGGCACGGCAAAGACAATGCCGCAGACGACGAACAAAATCCTGGTTATCGTTGGGGTTGATGTGTCCATTTCTGGGTCTCTGGCTTATTTGACGCCCGATGCCAGGTTTTGTTCCGTTAGTTTGAAATAATTTCTTTTGTGCAGAATGCTGTCCTCGTCGCCAACGAGTACGGTCTCTATCACGTGATCGATACCAAAGCCTTCGCGAAGATCTAAACGTGGATTTTTTACGTCTGCGGGCAGGTCAAATACAATCTCTTTCACGAAATGTTCCTCCGGGCCGATCAGTTTTTCAAAGTCAGGTTGCGATGGCAATAGTGCCTCGGCTTCCCAATCGCGATGATAGTGTTCATCTCCACTATCGACGACATTCGCTCCGAGCGTCGTTAAGCCAAGCTTCGCCTGAACAGCGTCGCTGAACACCTCGACCTTGACGACATGAAACATGCCCTTCGCCGTCCGATCACCGAGCGTTTTCGTCGTCCGGACATCCTTGACCGCCGTGTGCAGATGGCAGTCGAAATAGAATCCGCAAAAGGCTTTCGGCTCGTCGAAGGCCAACGTCTTTTCCGTGCTGAAAACGGAAGCCCCTATCAGCAATACGGCGTAAAAAACAAACCAAACTGCGACGCCGCCAAGTACAAAATTACGCAGCCAGCCTTTCCCGGTGATAAAAGCAATCACAAGCAAAACACCCGCCACAACAAGTCCACCGATCGTCATCAACATCAAAAGTACACCCATAATTTCCGTTCAGAGTTCAAACTTCAGTTTGTTTCCTACTTGAAGAGGTACGCTCAAAAAGTGAACACTAAACGCCTCCTTTCATTGCATTAATTAGTGCTTCCATGTGATTCAAATACCGCTCGAGCGCCTTTCGCCCCTCTTTCGTTATGGCATACTCTGTCAGCGGCATCCGGCCTTTAAAAGATTTTTCGCACGTTACGTACCCGGTCTCTTCCAATTTCCGGGCGTGAACGCTGATGTTGCCGTCGGACGTATTCAACAAATTTTTGAGTTCGGTAAAGCTGAGCTTTTCGTTCGCCGCTAGCGCGCTGATTATGCCGAGCCGCATCCGCTCATGAATGACCTTGTCGAGCTCGCCCGAGACCTGTTCGGCGGCACGCTCGATCCGCAGGACATGCCTGTTTTCTTCCTTCTTTAATGCAAGATTCTTAGCCATATGTTCGCAAACCGAGGCAGAAACACGACCGGTAGGGAGTGTGCATTCGCGGTCTATGAAACACACTCCCTACCGGTCGTGTTTCCGCCTTTCGGTTTCGTTCCTAGCCACCGTACCGCCGAGCGATTACAGATCCAAAC
This sequence comes from Chloracidobacterium sp., assembly GCA_031430895.1. GTDB lineage: Bacteria > Acidobacteriota > Blastocatellia > Pyrinomonadales > Pyrinomonadaceae > OLB17. The sequence goes on from JANPCJ010000003.1 coordinate 12,036, forward strand.
ACGATATGCAGCAGTCCAAAACTTGCCGCCATCAGCCAGTTTCCATAGCTCGCGGGCAAAGCAAAAGCCGCCGCGCCGAGAAATATAAAACACCAGCCCATCACCGGTACAACGCGAACCGAAAACGCCCCGCCGCAGACTACCGCCGCTCCGTAACACAGCATGCAAACAGCGGCCATGATCTCGTAGTGCTCGTATCGCCAGAGTCCGAGTACGATCGCGACGCCGACTATCAGCGGCGGAACAAAACCACGCGCGAATTTCTTGGCCGGTGCCGACGCCAGCGGCGTTCCGACGATCCGCGATTTTTGCCACATGGCCAGTAATCCTATGGCGAAAGCCAGACACACCTCGGCAAGCCAGGTGACAAGCCAGCCGCGAATATCCGGCTGTGTGCTCGCGATATAAGCTGCGGCGATCGCCGTCACGCCCATCAACATCCCGCCATAGCCCGGCACGGCCGTGAAATGTGTCGAGCGCTCCATCGTCTCGCGGATAAATTGCAGATTATCCAGCGCCCGGTCGCCGATATTTATCGGCTCGCGTTCCCGCGCTTCGTCCGTTCGTGCCGCACTGAGTTTCGCCATAGTAGAATGACAATACATCAAGTTATTTAATATGTCAAGTACTCTGTTTTATAAAGTATAATTTTTTTTTCAACTAATGATCGGTTCGCACCGTCAAAAGAAAGTTCGTCAGATTTCTAAAACCAGCTTGTTTTCGAAATATGAAAGTTGTTTTTGTAGTTTCTTCTTTGTGATCTTTGTGTCTTCCCTTAGTGCCCTTTGTGTTTACGGCTTTTGACCCAATCACACAAAGTGATGAAGTTCAAAAAGAAATCCAAAAATGCACCACTTCTTTTCATCTGTTTATATGTTACAAAAGGCTTTCTTATTTGTTGTCTTGATCCTGGCTATCGGGGTTACATGCGGCTTGGGGCAGGGTGTTACCTCGAACGATACGATTAAGATCGACACCCGTCTCGTCAGCGTTCCCGTTATCGTCAGCGACCGCGATGGACGATATGTGCCAAATCTGACCGCTGCCGATTTTACTGTTTTTCAGGACGGCTTGCCGCAAAAGATCGAGTTTTTTGCCGCCACCGAGGAGCCGTTAACCATCGCGTTGCTTATAGATACGAGCCAAAGTACACGGGCTGTTTTAGATGATATTAAAGATTCTGCCAGGTCGTTTATCAAGCTTTTGCGCGTGCAGGATCGTGCGATGATCGTAAGCTTCGACTCGGATACTCACGTTTTGAGCCAGCTCACGTCTGATCACGAACAGCTTAACCGTGCGGTTAAGAATGCCGATATACCCTTTGATTTTGGAACCACCCTCCGCGACGCCGCTTATCAAACGATCAATCGCTCATTCGGCGGGATCAAGGGGCGAAAAGCTATCATCCTTCTGACCGACGGCAAGGATGTCGGCAGCCGGATTTCGAGCCGCGAGCTCCTGCACGCACTACAGGAAAGCGACACGCTTATCTACACGATAATGTTCACGCCGGAGCCGCGAATGGGCCGAGGCCAATTTCCATTGCCGAGCGGCGGGCGGCGAAACGGAGGTATTTTTGGTGGACGGTTTCCCCGCGGGCCGGGCGACGGGCGTCGCAATGATCGTATCGAACGCAAAAACGAGGAGGCCGAAGTGTTTTTGAGAGAGTTGTCCTATACAACCGCCGGACGGTTTTATTCGAGCAAGGACGGCAAGCTAAAACAGACCTTCGCCAACATCCTCGACGAACTGCGTTTTCAATATCGTCTTGGCTTTTATCCACCCGAAGAGACTGTGGAAAAAGATCTGCACGAACTCAAGGTCAAGGTTTCACGACCGGAGGCTGTTGTCCGCGCGCGAACCGGATATCGCGTCCAAAACAAGCAAAATTGAGAAAGTCATCTCCTGGATTTTGGCGGCGCGTTGACCTTGTCGCCAAGATTTTCGACGGGAGCGTCATTTGGTTGGGCCATCGAAAACGTCAATCTTTTTCGTTGCAGGAGAAAGGCGTTGCCGTTCCATTTGTAGTGTGTGCGGGTGAAATGCGTCGGGCAACAAAGTTGTTCTTCGTCGCCCGTGATCTTTCCAGTCTCGGTCTGGCCGAGTAAGAACCTGTCCTGTCCATACAACTCGATCACAATCTCAGCGTTTTCCGCGCGAATGTCTTTTAATCCGCCATCCGCACGGTCGCCCGTGCGAAACGGCCATAATAATTCGGGAGCACCGTTTTTCCACTGGAAAACATAAACCACCTGAGGTATCGCCGAGCCGCCGGTTTCTATCTTTAGCACGACGATAGCTTCGTCCTGACCGTCGCCGGTCGCGTCAAAGTATTTCGTCGTCACATAAGAAAGCCCTATCCGCCTCATCGCCTTGCGATCGGCCTTTTGCTCGTTGCTCATATCATCGCCGACATCGACACTCACCGGAGCGAGGCGGCCGTCCTTTAAAGTGATACCGCTGCCGTCCGGATTTTGCCAGCCGCGTGGAGGCTCATATGTGTAATTCCTGAAATCGAATTTACCGATTGGCGAGGTCGTTGTCTTATTCCGGCCGTCGAGGATTTCGGATTGCGGGTTTGGAATGGCCGGCGATGGCAACGGAGTCGGCTTTGGGGCGGCCTGCTGGGGCGAGTCAGTCGGCGATTCGATGTTTTGATTTATTTCGACCTTTGGGGCGCAACCGAAAGACGAAACAAGCAGGACGAGAAACGGGATCGAGATAATGCTTCGAAGAATAATTCTCATTCAGGTTTCCTGGTTGGTGAACAACGTGGAGGCGGGACGAACCTTCGTACGACAGACTGCCTAGTCTGTCAATCAAGCCGCGGTTCCATCAACTTGAATGAAACGAGCGTCGCCCGAACAGGCTCGGCAGCCTGTTCTACGCCCGCGTCAGACTCCTATACTTTATCCTATGCGGCTGATCGGCATCGTGGCCGAGGCGGCGTTTGCGGTCTTCTTCGTACTCGCTGTAATTGCCGTCGAAATACTCGACGCGCGAGTCGCCTTCAAAGGCGAGAATATGTGTCGCGATGCGGTCGAGGAACCAGCGGTCATGACTAATCACGACGGCGCAGCCGGCAAAATTTTCGAGGGCTTCCTCTAGCGCCCGCATTGTATTGACATCGATATCATTGGTCGGCTCATCGAGTAAAAGAACGTTTGCACCGGTTTTCAGCATCTTCGCAAGATGGACGCGGTTGCGTTCGCCGCCCGATAGCTGGCCGACAAATTTTTGCTGATCGGCGCCTGAGAAATTGAATTTTGAAACGTATGTCCGGGCATTCATCTGTCGTTTGCCGAGCGTGACCGTATCGAGGCCGTCGGCGATCTCGTCGAAGATGGTTTTCTCGGCGTTCAGACTGTCGCGGGACTGGTCGACATATCCGAGTTTGACCGTTTCGCCAACCTTAAACGTCCCGGCATCGGCTTTGTCCTGACCGGTAATCAGACGGAAAAGCGTGGTTTTGCCCGCTCCATTCGGGCCAATAACTCCGACAATCCCGCCTTTAGGCAATGAAAACTCGAGATTTTCGAACAGCACGGTATCTCCGTAACCTTTTGAAACGCCCTGGGCCTCGATGACGATGTCGCCAAGCCGTTCGCCGGGCGGAATGTAGATCTCGAGATCATCGGCATGTTTTTCTGACTCGGTGGCGAGCAGGTCTTCGTAGTCGTTTATGCGGGCCTTTGATTTAGCGTGGCGTCCCTTTGGCGACATCCGAATCCATTCCAGCTCACGTTCGAGCGTCTTTTGCAACTTGTCCTCGCTACGTGCCTCCTGGGCAAGTCGTGTTCCCTTTTGCTCAAGCCATGACGAGTAATTTCCCTGATAAGGAATTCCCTGTCCGCGGTCGAGTTCGAGTATCCACCCCGCGATATTATCAAGGAAATACCGATCGTGCGTCACTGCGATGATAGTTCCCTCGTATTTTTTCAAATGCTGTTCGAGCCACCCAACGGTTTCCGCGTCAAGATGATTGGTCGGCTCGTCAAGGAGCAGGATATCAGGCTTCTGCAGAAGCAGGCGGCATAGTGCGACGCGACGTTTTTCACCGCCTGAAAGCGTGTTGATAACTGAATCGGGCGGCGGACATCTTAGCGCATCCATGGCCATCTCAAGCCGCGAATCCAGATCCCACGCATCGGCATGATCGAGCTTTTCCTGCACCTCTCCTTGCCGTTCGATGAGCGCCGACATCGCGTCGTCATCCATCGGCTCGGCAAATTTGGCGTTTATCTCTTCAAATTCTTTGAGCAGGTCGACGGTCGACTGGACGGCTTCCTCGACGATCTGCTGAACGGTTTTAGATTCGTCCAGCTTCGGTTCCTGTTCGAGATAGCCAACACTGTAGCCTTTCGAAAATACCACCTCGCCGTTAAACTCCTTGTCGGTGCCAGCAATTATCCTAAGCAGGGATGATTTACCCGAGCCATTCAACCCAAGCACGCCAATCTTCGCACCGTAAAAAAAGGACAGATAAATGTCCTTGAGGACAGGCTTCTTGTCGTAAAACTTTGATACCTTGACCATCGAAAAGATGATCTTGTTTGGTTCTGGATTGCTCATTGTTAAAAATAATTCTTCGTTTTAGCATAGCCACGCCCGTTCACGGCGTGGTTTAGCGTTACGCCAAAGACTCTAAGGGCGTTTCAACGCCCTTACCTTTGTTCATCACCGATTATCCTTTCCAATCGGTCAGACAAATTTCCAACCCGATGCCGTTCTTTTTGATTCCTGACGTAATCAACAACCCATGCGAGATCGCGTGTCCCAAACGAGACGACTCCATACCCCTTTTGCCATTGCAAAGCCTTCCCAAATTCGTGGGAACTTGCACCTTTCATTTCGCCTATCCATCTGTCAATTTCAAACGGCGGATAAAATGATGCCGCCAAATGAATATGATTGGGTATGCCGCCGATCGCATGAAAATAAACATTTGGCATCGTCACGATCCGGTTCTTAATAAACGCCCAGAGACCCGGCTCTAGTTTCGGCGTAATAAGAGGCAGATTATCTTTAGTGTGCCACGTTATATGAAAATTGATCTCTGAACGATTCGACATTTCTCCGTTCGGGTAAGGGCGTTAAAACGCCCTGGGTATTATTGGCACAATTCGAACCACGCCGTAAACGGGCGTGGCTATGCGAAGCCCTAAATCTTCACCTTTCTAACCGCCATTTTTTCTATGCTAACTCTCTTAACCTCAAAGCCGATTCCCGGTCCTTCCGGTGCGGTGATGGTTCCCTGAGCGGAAACCTCGACCGCCGGTTCGATAATGTCTTCGTGCCAATAGCGTTTTGATGCCGAGACGTCGCCGGGCATCGTATAACCCGCAAGAGTCGAAATGGCGATGTTGTGGGCGCGGCCGATGCCGGATTCGAGCATGCCGCCGCACCAGACGGGCATTCCGGCTTCGCGGCATACCTTTTCGACCATTTTCGACTGCGTGTGGCCGCCGACGCGGCCGTTTTTTAGGTTGATGATCTTGCCCGACTTTAGTTCGATCGCCTTTCGGGCGTCCTCCGGCGATTTGATCGGTTCATCAAGGCAGATCGGTGTCTTAATCTGTGTTTGCAGCTTTGCGTGGTCGATGATGTCGTCGTAAGGCAGCGGCTGTTCTAGCATCATAAGATCGAAATCGTCGAGGCTTTTGAGCTTATCTATGTCGGCGAGCGTGTATGCCGAATTAGCATCGCCCATCAGCAGAATATCGCCGAATTCCGTACGCACGGCCTTGATGACATCGTAATCCCAACGCGGTGAGATCTTGATTTTGATGCGTTTGTATCCGGCGTCGAGCTCAGTTTTGATCTTGCTCAAAAGCTGCTGGACCGAATCCTGAATGCCGATCGATACGCCACATTCGATCTCCTGATTGACGCCGCCGAGGTGCCGCCAGAGCGGAACTCCGAGGCTTTTGGCCTCAAGGTCCCAACATGCTGTCTCGATGCCAGCTTTTGCCATGCGGTGGCCGCGTGCCCATTTCATCGAGTCCCAGACGTTCGCCGCTGATTCAAATTCCTTGCCCACGACCATCGGAGCGAGGATCTTTTCAGCCGTCACCCAAGCCGAATCGGTCCACTCATCGGAATAACCCGGTTCCTCGCCGCAAGTCACTTCGCCCCACCCTTCTCCGCCGCCGGCGTCCTCGACCCGGACGAGTATAATGCGGCGCTCATAGGTGCGGCCAAAGCTGGTTTCAAAAAAATGGACGAGCGGGAGATTGATCTCGTTGAGTTCGACGGATGTGATTTTGAACATAGCGGCAAAAATATAGGTTAATAATTGCCGTCCCGAAATGCAATCAATCATGCAGGATGGGCTGCAGAGCCAGTCCACCAAGCTGCGGTTCAGCCCAACGGATGTTACGCTTTCACGCGAAAAAACCTTTTGCGGAGTATAACTGGCATCCCACTGTTTGGTATAGTCTGGTATGGCGATTGATCGGGTAAAGTATAATATGGCCAATCAATTTTTTGAGGAACTGAAACGATCTAGATCGAGGGTCTCGGATATGCACAGGGGAAACGAACCCATTTTCATCTAACTTACCTAGCCGCCCCCGCCGAAAAGCCTTTCGAGCGCTGAAATAGCGAAAATCCGTTTAAAGGCCAATCTCTCACTCGGTATTCGCGCGGTATTTGAATGTCTCGATTAAGACGGTCCAAGCCTGGGAGCAAGGATCGAGGAAGCCGTCGGACGCTGCCCTCAAGCTGCTGTCGATAGCTAAAGATAATCCGAAGATTATATTTAATAGAGTTCTTTGAGAAACCTGTTGAAGGAGACATTTTAATTGCGACATTTGTGGAATTCAGGGCTTTATTCGTGCATTCGTGGCTAAAACTTTTGCCACGAATGCACGAATTATAAGTTTTTCAAAGACTCTAATAGTTAGACCCTCACGAGCCAATTTCCACTAACGACACGACCTTGATACCAGCTCCATGATTAATAAATTTACCAAACTGTCTTTCTCACCCTTCCTTTTGTCCGTCCTCTTCACAGTAGGCTGCTCGGCCCAGCAATCTGAAGAGCAGGCTTTGCGTAGCCTGCGCGAGATGACAAGCGGCGGCAAATTGCCGGCCGAGGATTTTGTCGCGAATATCGAAGCCAGGTTCGCGGGCAAGCGAACTGGCGCGCTGGCAAAGCTGCTTCGCGCGCGGATACGGTTTGAAAACAATGATTTCACCGGAGCGGCGGCAATGTTGAATTCGGACGTTTTTGGCAAGAGGACGAAGCTTGCCGATCACGCCTTGTGGCTGCGCGGCAAAGCGTTGAATCGGGCCGGGAATCACTCGGAAGCAATGAAGGTGCTAAGCGAACTGCTTCGCGACCACCGTGACTCGGTCCGCGTTCGCGACGCGAAACTGCTGTGGGCGGCATCGGCCATTGCGTCGGGCCGGGCCGTTGAAGTGCCGCCGTTTCTTGTTGAATTGATAGAGAAAAAAGATCAGGACGCCACCCTGCTCGCCGCCAAGGCATATGAAGCGCAGGGTTCGCAGACTGAGGCGGTCAAGTATTACCGGCGAACGGTCTTTCTCGGCCCGTCAACAGCGGCCGCCATTGAGGCACAGGCGAAAGTGGATTTGCTTGAACCGGTCAAACGTCTTCCGTCGGCAGATGAACAACTGCTGCTGGCTGACGCATTTTTCAACTCGAAGAAATATTACGAAGCCGCCCTTAGCTACCGCGATCTGATTGAACGCGATCCCGCCGCCGCAACTCCCTCGATAAGGATCCGCCAGTTGACCTCGCTCGCAAATTCGGGAAACGTTGCCTACATCCGAGGCTCCTTTGACGCTCTGCCAATTGCGGCTCCGGAACGCGAAGAAGGATATCGACAATTGGTTCTCGGCTATTCGCGGGCAAGACAATGGCCTCTGGCGCGGGCCGCGGCGGACGAGATGCGCCAGCGATATCCGTCGGGGCCGCTAGTCGCCAAAACGCTGATCGACGCCGGCCTCGCCGCACGTGAGGCAAAGAACCGAACCGATGAAGGCTATTTTCTGAGCACTGCGGTCGCGGCTTATCCCAATGCCGTCGAGGTTGCGACCGCCCAGTTCGAATCTGGCTGGTTTCAGCACGAAGGCAAGAATTTCGCAGTTTCGTCGCAGATGTTTATCGAACATCTCGCTCGCTACGCCGACAAGGACACGACGAATCGCGGTAAGGCCGGTTATTGGGCGGCACGCGATTCAGAACGGGCGGGCAAAACGGACGATGCGTGCAATCTTTACGACGCGGTCATTTATCGTTATTCAGCTAATTGGTATGGCCATATGGCCAGTGAACGCTTGAGTTCGATGAAGTTCCTGGGACAATGTGGCGGTATCATTGGGCGGAGGATTACCCGATTGCCGACGACCCACACGCCGCTGTCGCGGGCAATCGACAATCTTGGCAAGGTAACTGTTGCGGCTGAAACCGCGCGCGAAAAGGAATTGAATCGCGCCGAAAAGAGCGAAGAACTGAGCATTGTCGGTCTGTTCGATTGGGCTATAGACGAGTTGCAGGAGGCCAGGAAGACGGCGAACAACAGCCCAAAGATCAACCTGGCGCTTGCGAAGCACTACCGTCTCAAAGGCGACCAGGTAAATGCCCTGCTCTCGCTCGCAAAGAGCTACCCCGATTACGCCCAGATGTTCCCTGAGGAAATGGGCCGAGAGGAATGGGACATTTTCTACCCGCTGACGAATTGGAACGAGATAACGCGTTGGTCGAACGCGCGCGGCCTTGACCGCTATCAGGTAGCCGGAATTATCCGCCAGGAAACCATCTTCGACGCCGACGCCAAATCACCCGCAAACGCCTACGGCCTGATGCAGCTCCTGCTCCCGACGGCCAAGGCGGTCGCCCGCAAATACGGGGCCTCCGTCATCCCGTCGTCACCGGCGGAACTATATCAACCGTCCTTGAATATCGAGCTCGGCACGGCCTATATGAAAGATCAGTTCACCAAATTCGGCCGCTTCGAATACGTCGGCATCGCTTACAACGCCGGCCCCGGACGCGTCGGCCAGTGGCGAGCGACCTTGCCGCCCGAAATGGATGATTTTGTCGAAGCGATCCCCTTTAAAGAAACAAAAGGTTACGTCCAGGGTATAATCCGAAACTCCGCCCAATACCGCCGCCTCTACGACGAAAACGGCAACTTCAAATCAAACGTCGGCTCGAGGCCACTGCGGGGCGAGATTGATGCCAAACCACGAGAGCAATTCACGGCGGGGAATCCTGAAGTTGTTGTGGATGACAATGGCGCATCAGAATGACCAAATTTGATACAATCACATTGATTTGAACGAAATAATCTTTCTTGTCGAAGATGCGGTCGAAGGCGGCTATGCTGCTCGTGCGTTAGGCGAGTCGATTTTTACTGAGGGCGACGACCTAAGCGAACTTCGCGGCAATATTCACGATGCTGTTGATTGTCACTTCGATGACGATGAAAAACCAAGAGTGATTCGACTTCACCTAGTCAGTGACGAGGTCATGGCCGCATGAGGATTCCCGGGACGTTTCGGGTCAAAAAGGCCCATCAAAAATAAGTGCGGTGTATGAACAAGGAAACCAACGGAAATAATCCCAGTCGAACTCTCCTGCCCAAAACCTTGAAGTTTTTCATCGAAAACTAATATAATTTGTTTATGTCATTGACCGTTGATCAAATTACTAGCGAGGCGATGCATCTACCGGTTTCATCGCGTGCTGAACTCGCCGAAAGACTTGTCGAGAGTTTGGAATTTTCAGACGATGACGACGTTAAGCAGGCTTGGGCTGCGGAAGCGATCAGACGGCGTGATGAAGTGCGATCCGGCAGTGTAGAGACTATTCCGGGCGAAGAAGTGCTTGCCGAAGTTCGCCGGATGCTTGGGCAATGAGATATGAGTTCCATCCAGAGGCTCGTCAGGAATTTCTGGAGTCAGCCGCTTTTTACGAAAGCCGACGCTTAAACCTTGGCGTTGCATTTGCGGGCGAAATCGAATCAGTTTTGCGTCAGATCGTTAAGGCACCTGTCAGGTGGCCTTTTATCGAAGAGGACGTTCGCAGATGCCTTGCCCATCGCTTTCCGTACGGCGTTCTGTACACTATCGAGACCAACTACATTCTCATTATTGCTGTTATGCACGGAAGTAGAAAGCCCGGCTATTGGCGCGATAGATTACCCGACTGCCGCTCCTAGCCAACATCAAATTAATGATTCGGCTGCGGCTCAAGTCGCGTGATTATTTTCGCTCGGCGGCGGCGAGATGATATAATTTTCTCAATCTTTTTTTAGGCAGATTATTTGAATTGTTTCGCAGCGTGTGAGGTTATTTATATGACAAAGCTCAGCGTAAACCGTAAGCAATATGATGTAGGTGCCGACCCGGACACACCGCTTTTGTGGGTTATCCGCGACGACATCGGGCTGACGGGGACGAAGTTTGGGTGCGGCGTGGCGCAGTGCGGCGCTTGTACGATCCATTTGGACGGCGAGGCGAGGCGATCGTGTGTTACGCCGATGAAATATGCCGTTGGGAAAGAGATCACCACCATTGAGGGTTTGTCGACCGACCTCAGCCATCCGCTGCAAAAGGCGTGGATCGCGGAGGATGTGCCGCAATGCGGTTATTGCCAATCAGGCCAAATAATGTCGGCGGCGATTCTGCTCAAACAAAACAAAAAACCGACGGACGCCGACATCGACCACGCAATGTCGGGCGTAGTTTGTCGCTGCGGCACATACAATCGCATACGAAGCGCGATCAAACTCGCAGCTATTAACGGAGGTAAATGACATGACCGTTAAAACCGATTTAGATCGACGCTCATTCCTCAAGGCAACTTTGGTCGCGGGAGGCGCGGTTGTATTTGGTTTGCACCTACCAACGCGTTCGAGGGCTGAGGAAAGATTTAACATTGAGGCAACACCAGCCGCCGATTTTCAGCCGAATGCCTTTATCAAGATCGCGCCTGATGGCAAGGTAACGATAACCGTCGGCCAATCCGAGATGGGCCAGGGCGTTCTGACGTCGCTGCCGATGATCGTCGCCGATGAGCTTGAGGTCGAATGGGCCGATGTTGGTTTCGAACACGGGCCGGCGGGTGCGGCGTTTATCAACCCGATGCTCGGCGGCCAGATCACCGGCGGCAGCTCTAGCGTTAAGGCATTTTTCGACCCGCTTAGAAAATCGGCCGCGTCCGTTCGCGAGATGCTGGTCGCCGCCGCCGCTCAGGGCTGGAATGTTTCCCCGGACACTTGCAAAGCGATAAACGGTACGGTCGTTCACACCGCGACGAAACGCGTTACAAAATACGGCGACCTGTTGGCCGCAGCCGCAAAGGTTATACCGCCCGCAAATCCAAAGCTGAAAGACCCAAAGGATTTCAAATTCATCGGTAAATCGGTGAAGCGTCTCGACACGCCTGAAAAAGTGAATGGAACCGGAATTTTTGGCATCGACGTAAAGGTGCCGGGAATGCTGACGGCATCGATCCTTCGCTCGCCGGTGTTTGGCGGCAAGGTAAAAAGCGTCGATGACACGGCGGCAAAAGCCGTCAAAGGAGTTCGCCATGTCGTCATGGTCGGGCAAAGCGTTGGCGTTGTCGCGGACAATTACTGGGCGGCAAAAAAAGGCCGCGATGCTCTAAAGGTCGTCTGGGACGAGGGTGCGATGGCGAGCGTTTCCAGTGACGGCATCTATCGTGACTATGCCGCTGCCGCCGATTCAGGCAAAGCGATCGAGGCAAAAAAGATCGGTGACATCGCGGTTGGACGCGAAAAGGCGGCAAAGACAATCGACGCCGTATATTACGTTCCATATCTTGCCCACGCGACGATGGAGCCGATGAATGCGACCGCCGATGTCAGGGCTGACAGGTGTGAAGTTTGGGCCGGAATACAGGCCCAAATGTACGTGCAGGGCGCCGTGGCAAAGGTGCTCGGCATGACGCCCGACAAAGTTAAGGTCAACACGACTCTGCTCGGTGGCGGATTTGGCCGCCGGCTTGGCGAATATGTGCTCGACGCCGCCTTGCTCTCAAAAGCCGCCGGGAACCCGGTCAAGGTCATCTGGACACGCGAAGATGACATGCAGAACGATTTTTATCGTCCCGCCACGTACAATAAGATGTCTGCCGGTTTGGACGCCGCTGGAATGCCAGTATTTTGGCAGCACCGCGTAGTCAATTCCTCAATCATTGCGGCCCTCGGCCCGACGATCTTCGGTTTTGCTCCACCGGCTAACACCCTTGATGACTCGTCGGTCGAGGGAGCACACACGCTGCCGTACGATATGCAAAATTTGTACGTTGATTGGGTGCGGATGGATACCGGAATCCCTGTCGGATTCTGGCGGTCGGTTGGCAGCTCGCATACGGGCTTTTCGACCGAGTGTTTTCTGGATGAGCTTTCGTTTGCGGCAAAAAAAGACCCGCTCGCATTTCGCCTCTCGCTGCTCGACAAACATCCGCGTCACGCGGGCGTTTTGAAACTTGCGGCTGAAAAAGCCGGATGGGGCAAACCGGCACCGAAAGGTGTTTTTCGCGGCATAGCGGTTCATGAAAGTTTTGGAAGCTATGTCGCCCAGGTTGCTGAAGTTTCAGTCGACAAAGGCGGGATTCCGAAAGTTCATCGCGTCGTGTGTGCCATCGATTGCGGCCAGGTCGTCAACCCCGACACGGTCAAGGCACAGATGGAAAGCTGCATTATCTTTGGCCTCACCGCCGCTCTCTATGGCGAGATAACGATTAAGAACGGGCGTGTCGATCAACGAAACTTCTACGACTACAAAATGCTTCGGATGAATGAATCGCCGAGGATCGAGACCTACATCGTTGCGAGCACCGAGAAACATGGCGGCGTCGGCGAACCAGGGACGCCGCCGACAGCACCGGCCGTCGTCAACGCGATATTTGCCGCGACCGGGAAACGCATTCGCAGTTTGCCGATCAGGCCTGAGGAACTTAAGGAGAAGGCGTCATGAAAATATCTGCGATGACTCGCAGGCTGGCAGCCTGCGTTCCTACGAACCGCAACCTCATCAAATTGTCTGTTGTTTTTGCGGTGTGTCTGAGTTTCGTCGGCTTAGCGTGGTCAGAGCGATCATCGCGCATTGACCGCGTAGAATCTTCGGTCGAAAACGAGGCCGATATTCCGTTCGCGCCCGACCCCGAAAAATCCCGGGCCGCGTTTAACGAGGCGGTCAAGGTTTTCTTCTCCGCCCGGTGTGCAAATTGCCACCCGGCCGGCGATATTCCGATGCAGGGGGACGAGATGATACCGCATACGCAGGGCATAACGCGGGGCGGGGATGGTCACGGGGTTTACGGCCAGAAATGCTCGACCTGCCATCAACTCGAAAACCTGCCCGGCGAACACATGCCGCCCGGCACATCGAAGGAATGGCACATGCCGCCCGCGAATCAAAAAATGGTTTTTCAGGGCCTGACTGCGGGACAGCTTTGCCGAAATTTCAAAAACCCGCGTCTTAACGGCGGTCACAAAACGCTTCGCGAGGCGATGGCTCACATCCAGAAACGCGACCCGCTCGTAACCTGGGGCTGGGCACCCGGCAATGGCCGGACACTACCGCCGATGACATTCGAAGCATTCTCGGCGAAGGTCGAAGAATGGGTAAAGAACGGCGGCGAGTGTCCTGAGTAGGCACTGTCGCCTAGCCGCACCTTCCGCCTGCAAGCGTCCGTCTGGACGCTGACGAACTTGGTGGTAGTGCAAGTTGAGAAATACTAATCTACGTCACGCCGGAGGAACCGGCGCCCGAGGCGAGGGCGTCGCCTGCGTTCCCGGTGTGCGTTCCCAGTGAAAGAAATCACCGAAATTCTACACGCCGTATCAGCTCTGGCTGACGGCGAAAAAGCCATCCTTGCGACAGTGATCGACGTTCAAGGTTCGGGCTACCGTCTGCCTGGTGCCCGCATGTTGATGCTCGCGGATGGCAAAACCTACGGAACCGTTTCCGGCGGGTGTTTGGAAGCCGATGTTCTTGACCGTGCTAAGAAGGTTTTGGCAACGGGCAATTCCGAGGTTTTCACCTACGACACGACCGAAAATGAGGATTCCGTTTTTAGCCTGAATATGGGCTGCCGCGGGGTTATTGAGATATTGCTCGAAAGGGTCGACAAGAACAGTTCGCTGATCTCGAAAATGCGTTCGGCCTACGAGGACAGGCGATTTTTCGAGGAGGTCGAGCCACCGATCACGATTTTGCTTTTCGGCGCCGGTGCCGATGCCGTGCCGCTTGTGCGAATAGCTTCGGAACTCGGCTGGCCGGTCACGGTTCACGACCATCGTCCGGCGTACTTAACTGAGGAGAGATTTCCCGAGGCAGAAAGGCTCGTCGCGCAAACGAGCGATGAGCCGCTCGGCGAGATCGCTTCAGACACCCGAACCGCCGCCGTAATAATGACGCATAATTATACCCGCGACCGCTTGATATTGCCCGTCTTGCTGCGTTCCAACGTTTTCTACATCGGTGCCCTCGGCCCAAAACGCCGAACCGAGCAGCTGCTCGAAGAAATCGCCCAAGCGGGCGACCTTTTCACGCCAGAACAGCTCGCCAGACTTTACGCCCCAGTCGGACTTGACATCGGCGCCGACACGCCCGAAGGAATCGCGCTCTCGATCATCGCCGAGATCCAAAGTGTGCTAAAAAATCGCAACGGCGGCCACCTCCGTTACCGCGAAGGCTCGATCTATGACCGAAAATAGCGTGGGCAAGATAGGCGGTTTGCTTTTGGCGGCCGGCGCTTCGCGCCGTTTCGGGTCGCCAAAGCAATTGGCGCAATTTGAGGGTCAATCGCTGCTTCGCCGTGCCGCGGAATCACTTGTTCGCTCATCCTGCGAACCAATCGTCGTCGTTCTCGGAGCGGAAATCCAACAATCGAGCGCCGAGATCGCCGATCTTCCCGTCAATATTCAGGTAAACCAGGATTGGCAACTGGGCATGAGTTCTTCCATCAAGTCCGGCCTCGTAAAACTGAGAAGCATCGAACCCGGCCTCGCCGCTGTCATCATAACGCTTTGCGATCAGCCGCGAGTCACGGCCGAACTGATCGAACTATTCTCCGACAAGTTTCGCGCGACGCGGGACGCGATCATCGCGGCGGAGTACGGCGCGACAAACGGCGTTCCCGCGTTATTCTCCCGCGCGATGTTCGTCGAACTTTTGAACCTGACCGGCGACAAAGGCGCTCGCGATCTGATCCGCGGCCGCGAAGATGTTTCCACAATCAATCTTGAAGAAGCGCAGTTTGACATAGATTCGCCAGGCGAACTTTGAGAAACATTTTGCCCGCGAATTACGCGAATAGACGCGAATAAGAGAAATTATTTTAGACTTATTGTTCAACTGTTTGTGAATCGAGCGGCAATTATTCTCTCTATTCGCGTGATTCGCGGGCAAAGTTCCTAATGCTTAATTTGGGTCTATGCTATATTCTTGTTACCAATTCAAGAATAGTGAGGAACCTCCGATGTCGAGATCGCAAATACTTAGCTCGTTGCTTCTGACCGGTATTATTTCTTTGGCGTACCTGCCTGGTTTTGGCCAAAACTGTGAACCGCGGGTTAACATGCCGTCGCTGCTCAACAGCGTGAGGGCGGACGGATCGCTGTACATTGGAACGATCTATGCCAAATGTTTGCCGATGCCTGCCCGAAAGAGCCGGACGGCGTATGAATACAATCCGTATGACGGCGGAAAGTTTTCGACCACGCTGAAGAATGCGGGCGGGCAAGCGATAAATACGTACGTTTGGTACGGCGACCAGATTTTATCTTTGTGGGAACTCAATCGCTTCGAGGTTGTCGGCGGGCCCGAGGCGGTGAAAAAACTCGTACCGGGCAATTATTCGATTGAATTCGCCGTTGAAGACAAAGTATTTCAAACCTTCCCGTTTTCCCTTTCGACTAAGCAAAGCGCCGACCAGTTCAGGCCGGAAACGCTTTATCTGCTCGAAGGCGGGTGGCGCGATTACGCCGAGCTTTACGCGCCGAATCTTGACCGCTTCATCAAGCTCAACGTGTGGCTCCGGGATGTGAATAATCTCGGCGGAGCAAAACCTCCTCCGCTCCCTGTCCGCGTTCGTTTGATTCGTGAAAAGGATAAACAACTGCTCGCCGAAACGGACGAAGGTTATCGCTATTCACTTACTCATCGTTGGCAATCGATTGATATGGGGTTTCGCAAACCCAATGCCAAAATCACAAAAGACTATTCGGAATTTAAGCTAAGCGACGTAACCGCAATCGACGGCCGTTACAAATTTGAAATGACGGTTGACGACAAACCTTACTCCGACTATTCATTCACCGTCAAAAACGGAAAACTCAACGACATCGACCTCGTCCAGATGCGCAAAGAAGAATACAAGATAATCATCCCGCTGACCGCCACCCGGCGGGATTAATTTAATGAGTTGTCTCATGGTTGCGAGCCAGTCAGGGTGCAGGTCGGCTATCCGAACACTTCATCTGAAGCCTTAATCAGTTCCCGAACTGTTTGACAAGTAACACCGACTTCCTCCATTTCGCAGACCGCAGGGATCTTGTAGTTCCTTTTCTTTCGGTTCGGATCTATTGGTTGACGGTTTTCCTGAGTCAGAAGAATCTCAGCCTCGAGTTTCGCTGTGGCAATAATGAGCAGGTCATTCTCGTCAACGCCCGCTCCGTAAGCTTCCTCTTCGATTTCAAGTACACCTTTTATTTCTGCCGCTTTCGCTAGAATATCATCTGTTAGACCAATTCTCCTGACACCTTTCGCCTTCATCCAGTCTGCGCACTCGGGATACTTGTGGGCAACTTCATCGAGAGCGACTTCAGAGATGCGAAACGACTCATCCGCGATTCGGGTTTCAATCCAAGCCCAAAATGCCGGAAAGTTTAAAATGGGATACTCGTCCCATGCGTAGATGATGCCTGAGGCGTCAAAGTGCATTGAACTCGCGCTCCAATCTATGGACATCCGGAATCTTTATATTATCGAGATACCTGCTTGCCTTTGTAACTGTTATCTGTCGAGAGCCGAGCGCCTCCAACACGGTCCCAACAAACGATTTGCCAAAAACATGAACAGGTTCACGATAGCGGTACATTCTTACCCCTCCCGATCTTTCAGTGCCACTCCACTGTTGCTTCCAATCTCGATATGCAAGATACTCATTGCGACTCAGCCGGTTCGAGTCCAAGAGACGACGCAACACCACCTCAACGCTAACGCCCCATTGCTGTGTCTGTTCTCGTAACCACCTTTCAAAATCAGCGGGTAAGTCCGGCTTCTCCCAGTCCTTGATTTCGGCCAAGAATGAGTCCGGCACAAGCAGGTTTCCCGCAAAAGCGTTTGCGGCTCGTTCCTTGCCCGCATAGGAATAGAGATCGATCTCGTTATCGACCGAGCCGCTCCCATGCAGGATCACATGGCCAAGTTCATGAGCCAGCGTAAAAAGTTGTCGTTGTGGAGTATTCTGTTTGCGGACAAATATAACTGGGAACTGTCTATGAGGTATCGAGAACCCAACAATCTCACTGTCGGATGGCACCTGCCAGGCTCCATTGTATCCATTGCTGCGGAATACGAGCACCCCTTTCAATTCAATCGCCCTTCGATAGGTATTGAACGAACGGTCGCCATTTAGCGATAACCATCGCCCAACATTGGCAGCTGCCACTTTGGGTTGATCCAAAGGCCCATCTGGCGGGCTAAAGACGGGCAGATCATCTTCACCAAGTTCTTCTCGTAAGCTGAGAAATATCTGCCGTTGCTTTTCCACACGTTCAATTAGAGCTTTGATTTCGGGGGCAAGCTGCGGATTATCATTTGAGAGAGTTCGGAAACCGGCTGTCCGTAATTCACTCTCGTTTACCTCCCGTTCTGTAACGAAAAAAAGCAGCCCTCGGTTGAAAAACTTCGCGAGGCGCTTAAGTTGCCCAAGTGACAATGTGGCTTCACCTTGCAGCACCGCATTCAGTTTGGCTTCATCGAATTTGATTGCTTTCGCCAATTCCTGCGCGGTGAGGCCCCGGTCGTTTAGGCACCAAAGGATTCGTTGAATGTTGACGGATTCGATCGCAGGCATTTAAGTTTCGACACTATTTTAGCACGGACGGCATTTATGGAAGATTGCCGGGCGAACGACCCCTCACAAATTCCGCAAGATAAACTCTGTCATCATCGTGTACAAATGTTTGACCTGGGCCGGGTTTGTGACGCCGTGGCGTTGGGTTGGGTAGAGCATAAGGTCGAATTGTTTGCCTTCTTTTTGCAGCTCATTGGCAAACTGGATGGTGTTTTGCATGTGGACGTTGTCGTCCATCACGCCGTGGATGAGCATTAGGCGACCTGAGAGATTTTTTGCGGCCTTTAGGATCGAATTGTCGTCGTAGCCTTTGCGGTTGTTTTGAGGCGTCAGCATGTAACGCTCGGTGTAGATCGAGTCGTAGAGCCGCCAGTCGGTGACGGTGCCGCCAGCGATTCCGATTTTGAAAGATTTGCTGTGCGTTAGGGCATAGCTTGTCATCGAGCCGCCGTAGCTCCAGCCGTGCAGACCAATTCGCGAGCCGTCAACGTATGGCAGGTCTTTAAGATATTTAACGCCGTCTTCGAGATCGCGAAGCTCGAGCTTGTATAGCTCCTTGTACGCCGGCCAGACCGATTCTTCGCCCTTGCCGCTTGCGGTTCGGTTGTCGCAAACCCAGACAATATACCCGTTCTGGGCAAGCATCTGGAACCACATCCCACGGTTGCCGCCCCAGCGATTTGCGACCGACGGAGCGTGCGGGCCGGAATATGTAAATTGGAAAACCGGATATTTGCGCGACGGGTCGAAATCGGGCGGCTTTATCATCATCGCCTCCATCACAAAACCGTCGCGCGTCCTTACGTTAAGAAACTCCGGCTGGCTCAATTTGTAGTCCCGCAGAAGATCGACCTTGTTCTCGCTAACAACTCGTTCGAGACCGCCGTCGGCTCGCAATAGCCTTGCCTGGCTGGGCGTGAGGATTTCCGTGTACCCGTCAACAAAATGCGAGAATGTCGAATTAAAAAGTGCCGAGTGCCATCCGTCGCCCTGAGTGAGACGTTCCGGTTCGCCGCCGGTCAGGCGGACCCGATAGATATTCTCGGCAATGTGACTGTCCTTTGTCGCCGAGAAATAGGCCCAACCGCCTTGCTTGTCTACGCCAAACAAATTGCGGATCTCCCATTTGCCGCTTGTCAATTGCCGGACGAGCTTGCCGTCGTTATCGTAAAGATATAGATGACGCCACCCGTTTCGTGCCGATTGCCAAACCATCGTTCCATTAGATTGGCCGCCGTCGACAAAAACGGGATTATCATAAACCTCGACCCACGCCGGAGTTTCCTCTGTCAAAACCTTGCGCACCTTTCCGTCAAGCCCGGCTGCGTTTAGATCGAGATATGTCTGCTCGCGATTCAACGCTTGAAACAGCACATTCTTGCTGCCCGGTGCCCACGCGACGCGTGCAATTAGAAGATCGTCCGGCCTGTAAGCTGCGGTGTCGACAAATCTAACCGCATCACCCAGCCGCTGAAGCGTCGGTGGCAAACGAGAGCCAACAACCGGCAGCCGCCCGGCGTTTGGCAATATCGAAGTCTTGCCGATATCCGCAATTCCCAGCCGCACAATTGGATTAGGGTCGCCAGCCTGCGGGTAATTCGACGTCTCAATTATCTGATCGGTAATGACATCATTCGCCAATACAAATTTCGGGACCGGCGATTCGTCAGTACGCAAAAATGCGATGAACTTCGAATCCGGCGACCACCAATAGCCCCGCTTATTCCCGCGGCCGTACAACTCCTCTTCATAAACCCAGTCGAGATAGCCATTTAGTATCTCTTTATCGCTCTCTTTGCCATCGCGCGTAAGCTGTTTCTCGTTAGCCTTCGCTATATCGACCACAAACAGGTTATTGCCCCGGACAAAACTAACCCACCGACCGTCCGGGCTAAAATCAGCCTCTTTTTCCTCATCACGCCCATTGGTCAAACGCCTCAAAGTTCCCGCCGCCATATCGTAATACCAAATGTCGTTGGCGTTATTGATGAGTATCCCGCTTTCCTTCTCGTTAAACAGCAAACCCTGCGAATTAGCCAAGGCGGTCGCCTCGTCCGATTTGATTCCGGTCCTCTGAAGCGCCGCCAACAGCCGGTCGCTGTCAAGATAAGGCCCGGCCCGGCCGGTCACCGCATCCACCCGCATCAACTTGCCACCCACGACCTGCTTAAACGATTTCCCATCCGGCGCCCACCGAACCCCAACCGGCGTCCCGCCAAACCGAACCCGCTTCAAGGTGTCGGTGCTGAAAATATCGTCAAGCGTGATCAGCTTGTCTTGAGCGAAAGAAATTGCCGAAAACGCTAATAATGCGACAACTAACCACTGGAACTTTTTCATATTATTTGAAGTTAAGATAGCGGAGATTTTGTTGATAGTACGTCATATAATTCGCATCTCCAAGTGAGAAGATGGAACACGGATTAACGGGATTAGGCGGATTGACACGGATCTGAATAATCCGCGAAAATCCGTGTTCCATTCTTTCTCAAGCCTTCGGATGTGCCCGATCATAAACCTCGATCATCTTTTCCATGGAAACCTGCGTGTAAATCTGTGTCGTCGTGAGCCGGGCGTGGCCGAGGAGTTCCTGAATATCGCGGAGGTCTGCCCCGGAATCCAGGAGGTGCGTCGCGAACGTGTGACGCAGCGAATGCGGCGAGATGTCGTGGATGTCGGCGCATTTTTTGATGTATTTGTCGATCATTCGGCCGACCGACCGGGTCGTGATGCGACCGCCTCGACGGTGAAGAAAGAGGGCTTGCATGTCGCGTTCCGCAGCGGGGCATTCGTTCAAAAACGTGCCGCGAGTAGTCTCAAGATAGAGCAATAGCGCCTGTCGAGCGGGTTCGCCAAACGGTACGATCCGCTGTTTTTTTCGTTTGCCGGTGACGCGAACCATCTTTTCCTGAAAATCGACGTCGGCGAGGTTAATCCCCACGAGTTCGCCGACGCGGATGCCGGTCGCATATAGAAACTCGATTATCGCCCGGTCGCGGCGTCCCAGATCAGTACCAATATCCGGCGTTTCGATAAACCGGACGGCGTCCTCGATCGAGAGATGGTTTGGCAGCTTGCGCTCGATCCTCGGCGTGGCGACCTGTTTGGCGGGGTTTGATTCGAGCTTGCCTTCGCGAATCAGGAATTGAAAAAACGTGCGAAGGCTTGCCAGCTTTCTCGCGACCGATGTTTTTTTATGATCGCCATGCAGCGACGCCATCCATTCCCGAATCGTCAGCCGGTCGATCTCCGCGACAGGTATGTCGTCCCGTTTCTCGATAGCAAAAAGGTGCAGCTTAAATTGTTCAAGATCGCTCGAATAATTCCGCAGCGTATGCGGGCTCAGATTGCGCTCGTATTTGAGGTGTTGGAGGAATTGGGTGAGGTTTTGCTGAAGCATGCCGTCCTTAAGTGTGGTCGTTTGGATTTTCAACTGTCAAACCTTCCGATAACGCCGCTGTATTGAGCGCATTGTCGGCGCAAACGAAGATAAGCTCGGACAAGCCGGCCTCGATTCTTGCACGAGAAATTTTTAGTGCGGCAGCCAATTGAACAGCATCGTAGGCGCGAAGAAGGTGTTTGCGAGTGAGGTCTGACGCGTATTGAATCAGCGAGGAAGTTATCTCTACATTCTCGATTCCATATTCGAAAATACGCCAAAGGCGACGAAAGGCCCTAATCTCAGAGTCGGCGTTTATCTCTCCATTTCTTACCTTACGTCCCAGTGCAGAGATGACCTCAACGAAAGTTATTCGGGCCGCAAAAAATGCGTGCGGCGGTTTTCTGCGAAACACATTTAGAACCCAAACTGATCCCTTTTCACGTGCGAATCGCTTAACCAATGAACTGCTGTCAAAAAAGTATGCAGCCATTATCGCCGTTCACGAATAATCATTTCGGACAATGGCTCACCGAGCACTTCAATCGGTTCAAAGTTATCGTCCTCATCTGTCAACTCGGAAAAATCCGGGATGTTACCAATTATGCCTCTCGCGTAGAGGCTTCGCGCAAATTCATCCTCGGTCATCGGTGTCTTTTCTGACCCATTCCTCTCGCCATTATCGACCGTTTCCTTGATCGTCTCCCATTCACCAGCTGGCAGCTTGTAAATTTCTTCCACTATTTCCGTCGAAGTCATAATATTCACCTCACTTCCTACCAACGTAATAACCTTTTCTCGTCCGAACAGTCAAGTTTTGCTTTCCTTTTATGGTGAGCGAGATCGCGCGAAATTCTCCGCGTTTGTCCGACTCGTCTTCGGGATAATAGCTCAAAACATACTGCTGCGAAAGCTCGGCGGAGATGCGGTCGAAGGCGTCTTTCAGTTCGTTTTCGTCGATGGGCGAAAAGACGGCGCCGCCGGTTTGGGCGGCGATCTCGATCATGCGGCGTTCGGCGGTGAGGGCGCGGATATTGGCGTTGCCGCCGCGAATGCCGGTGCGTTTGTAGTTTTCAAAATCCTTTGTTTTCACGACGTAAACCTGACAGTCATTTATCTGCAATGCTCTGACAACATCTTCGAGTGTTGTCGTCAGATCACTGTATGTATCCTCGCCATCGGACATGATGACGACGACACGCCTTCCGTTAGCTGATTTCAGGTACTCGGCCACCTTGATGATGCCGTCAAGCAGGGCGGTTGCACCTTTTGGCTCGGGGAACATCTCGATGGCGTTTGTCAGCAGCGAGATGTCTTTTGTAAAACCCTGTTCGACCCGCGTGTAGTCAGCCATTGAAAACAAAGCGGCCAAGTCTCTTTCAGGACGGATCACTCGCCGAAAAAACCTCAAAGCGGCTTGTTTCTCAAAATCGCGGGCGAGCAGTACGCTCGACGAATTATCAAAAATCATCGCAAGGCGAATCGGTGTTTCGCTCCGCGCCAGATCGCCTATCTCGGCAATTTTTCCGTCGATCTTGAGTTCGAAGTCGGTTATCTTGAGCGTACCGACAGCCCGGCCATTTTGATCAAGGACTGAAACCGGTATTGGCACAAGCACGGAATCTACTTTGATAATATCGTCCGGGTCCGCTTTCGGCGTCGGCGTTGGGGTCGCATTTGCGGGATTAGTCTTGCCCTGCGTAGGCATAAAGATCACCGACGGGCCGCTGATAGGTTTTGGCGTCGGTGTTACGGTAGGTTTGACGCGGGCCGACTGGGCGAACGACCCCGAGGCGAACGCTAAACAAAAAAACAAAAGCGAACCTAATTTCATATAAAGCTGGTTGTACAACGGTCCGCAAGGTTGGATTACTAAACTAAACTGGTAGTTGCCTTTTTCGCTCTACGTACGACAGACTGCCAAGTCTGTCGATCAAGTCTGGGTTCCATGCAAGTTGAATGGAACTCACCTCATAAACAGGCTCGGCAGCCTGTTTTACGGCTTTATTTGACGCGCCTTTTTCACCATATCGCGCACCTCGGCCGCGAGCGTCGGCGTATGGAACGGGATGCCGTCCTTTATCGTCCATTCGATGCCGCCGGTCTTGTTCACTTTTCCGTCGCGAAGCTCTTCAATACCGGTCGGATACAGAACCTTGAAATTCTCAAGAGGATTGCCATTGACGACGATCAAATCGGCTTTGTACCCAACGCGAATACGACCGATCTTGTTTTCCTGGCCTAGAATTTTTGCGTTGTTGCTTGTCACGTGCTGAACGACCTTGAGCGGGTGAAAACCCGCTTCCTGGTGAAGCTCGAGCTCGCGGATCAGGCCAAAGCCATACATTTGATAAATAAATCCTGCATCTTCCCCTGCGCCGATCAAGCCGCCGCGACGCTCGAATTCGAGCAATGCGCGCATCCAGATGCGGTAATTCTCTTTCCAGAATGTTTCATCAGTCGAGGTCCAGCCGATAAAATATGAGCCGTGGTTCGCTGGATTTGGTTTGAAATACTCTTCTAGAACAGGATGAAGATAATCTGCAAACGCCGGATTTGTCTGCGCCCTTTGCAGATCGCGTGATGCTTCGTAGATATCGAGCGTCGGATTCCACGCGACATTTGCTTCGATCATGCCGTCAAACACCTTCATCAGCCGTTCCCAATTCGCTTCGCGCCAAAGGCGTCCGGCAAATCGAAAACGATCAACCTCGTCGTTGTAATTGTAATCGGATGGGAAACTCTGCCTGCCCGATTCTATTGCCGCATCAGGTATACCGTACCAATGTTCGATGCTCGTCGTTCCAAATTTGATGTCGTCCCAGGCGTTGGTCTCCTCGACGCCTGTATGATGCGCGACGCGGAGACCAACCTTTTTTGCCTCATCCATCATCGGCTGCATCAGATCGCGGTCGATGCCAAATAACTTGATACCGTCGTAACCCGCCGCCTTTAACTCGCGAACGCGCGCGCGGGCCTGCTCCGCATTCGACGTCGGGGCGGCGGATTGAAAAACGCCATAGGCAAACATGCGCGGACCTGCGATCTTGTTCGCCGCGCTGTCCTCGCGCCAAGCGAGCGTTTTCGTTGATGCTCCGACATCGCGGACCGTGGTTATCCCGCACGCAAGCCACATCTTCATGCAGTATTCAACTGGCATCGGCTTGCCGCCGCGTTCATCATGCGTGTGGCCGTGCAGATTTATCAACCCGGGCAGGACATATTTGCCGGCCGCGTCGATCTCGAGATCGCCCTTCGCCGGACGTCTCGCAAGCCCTTGTTTAACCACAACAGGATCGAGCGGTATGAGCTGCGTGATTGTGTCGTTCTCGATGACGATATCAAATGGTCCAGCCGCTGGCTTTCCGCTGCCGTCGACGACCGTTGCGGAGCGAATAACAATGCTTTTGACTCGCTTGCCCAAAGGCGGCGAAGGCGCCGTTTGGGAAACGACGGACAATGACAACGCCGTCCACAGCAGAACTGCGATGAAGGTTCGATATACTCTTTTCATTATTTAGAGACCTTGAAATTTAGAGACCTTGAAAACGACGTTCCGTTTCGGGGTCCAAAAAACCTTGTGGAGGAAATTCGATGCCGCGATAAATCTCTGATAATGGGACCTCAGTGTTAGAAGTCGCTAGAACCAGGGTACTTTGGACGCCGACAACGTCCCGAACAACCCATTCGTTGTCATCTCTAAGAAATAGCTGGGTAACATGCGCCTGGTCAGGTGTTACCAAAATATACTCGATAAGACTTGGGATCGAGCGATAGTACATAAACTTATCTCCACGATCAAACGCTTCGGTAGACGGGGAAAGCACTTCGATGATCACCTGCGGATTGAGGAGCATTTCGAGGCCGCTGAGTGTTTCACTTTCCCGTCGTCCGCACACAATTGTAAGATCCGGATAACGGTACGGCGGGAATCTCGGCACTTTGACCCGCACGTTCGAACCCGAGACTTTGCAACTGGCAGGCAGCCGGTTTCCCAACGACCGGACCAAATTCGCAACTATGTCCTCGTGAGCGAGGCTCGCCCCCGACATGCACCAGACATGTCCATTCAAGAATTCCCATTTTTCTTCGGAATTGCGTTCAAGCTCAAAGTATTCCTCCAGGGTATATTTTTGTGCCGCAAATGCTCTCATGTTCCAATCACCAAACTGTGACCCTTTTTGCCGTTTCCCGTCAACTATGACAAAATACCGTTTTATTTTACAACACTATTTCAAAAGGAAGGTTTACGAATGGCTATAGGACGAAACAAAGTAACGGTTGTTGGTGCTGGAAATGTGGGAGCGACCGCGGCTCATTGGATCGCGAGCAAAGAGCTGGCGGATGTTGTTTTGGTGGACATTGTCGAGGGAACGCCGCAGGGGAAATGTCTCGATCTGGCACAGGCCGCGCCGATAGATGGATTTGACGTCAAGCTCGTCGGTGCGAACTCGTATGAAGAGACGGCGGATTCTGATGTCGTTATCATCACGGCGGGATTGCCGCGAAAACCCGGCATGAGCCGCGACGATCTGCTAAAGACAAACTCCGACATCGTCGGCGCCGTGACCGAGCAGGTAGCGAAATATTCGCCCAACTCAATCATTATCGTCGTGTCGAATCCGCTTGATGCAATGGCACAGGTCGCATTTCGCCGTTCGGGTTTTCCAAAAAACCGCGTGATGGGCATGGCCGGCGTCCTCGACAGCGCCCGCATGAGATGTTTCGTCGCCGAAGAGCTGAATGTTTCGGTTGAAAATGTCACTTGCTTTGTACTCGGCGGCCACGGCGACACGATGGTGCCGCTTCCCCGATATTCGACCGTCGCGGGAATCCCGATTACCGAGCTAATTGCTAAAGACAAGCTCGACGCGATCATCGCCCGCACCGCTAATGGCGGCGCAGAGATCGTCGGCCTGCTAAAAACCGGTTCGGCGTACTATGCGCCGAGCCTCGGTGCAGTCGAGATGACCGAAGCAATCCTTAAGGACAAGAAAAAGATCCTGCCCTGTGCCGTCTTCCTCGAAGGCGAATACGGCGTCAGCAACCTTTTCGTGGGCGTCCCGGTCAAGCTTGGCAAGAACGGCATTGAACAAATAATCGAGATCAGCCTCACCAACGAAGAGCGAACCGCTTTGCACAAGAGCGCCGCATCGGTGCAGGAATTAATCGATATTCTCAACATCTGAGATTTCAAATTTGAGATTTGATATCTAAAAGGTCGGGAAGGTCATTGGGCCTTCCCTCTTTTTGCGCCCGCAAATCGTTCAACATGACCGAATCGGTCATGCAATCTGACGCAACACCCAGCCCCAGGAACTCACTCCAACGACATAAACCCAACTATTCCTGTATTTAGCTCCTTGGCACGGGCGTTGCCATACCGGAACGCCGCCGGACAGAACGTCCCGGCAAATTTACCGGCAGATTATCCGGCCCTGAACGCTAACCCCGCCATAACTGACCCGTGGGGAAAAACAATGTATCTGTCGGGAACGTCGATGGCGGCTCCGGTTGTTTCGGGAACGGTCGCGCTGATGCTGCAAGCCAATCCGAACTTAAAGCCAAATCTGGTCAAGGCGATCTTGATGTATTCGGCGCAGCCGCTTAATGGCTACAATACCTTCGAACAGGGCGCCGGTGAATTAAACGCTGATGGCGCGGCCAGACTTGCTAAATTGGTTAAGACCACGATCCCGACGACTAACGGCTCGGCCTTATTAAACAGCGCGTTACCGACATCGCAAACCAGCGTTATCGGCGGACAAACCGCATTATGGGGCAAAGGCGTTATCACAAACTTTGGTTTCCTGTACGGCAACGACCTGATGAACAAATGGCAGGGAATGTATGCGAGCGGCGTACTGGTCGGCGATGGCACACCGTTTGTCGGTGACATTTTAACCAGATCTACGTCAAAAACTTCGGGAACATTGAGCTTGTATCAGGGAGCCATCAATAACAATGGCGTACTGGTCGGTGATGGAACGCTTTACCTGAGCTCAAACGCGATGGCCGGAGTCTTCACGCCTTACACCAATTCGCAAGGCGTTCTCGTTGGTGACGGTGTGCTGGTGGGTGACGGTGTGCTGGTCGGTGATGGCGTGCTCGTCGGCGACGGCAACGCAACGGCGACGCAGGCAATTTTCGGCGACAACACAACATGCATGCAGCCTACTCCTTAAGCCCAGGCTGGTCAGCTCTTAGCTGTATCGGCAGAAAGGTCAGGCCTTCGGGCCTGGCCTTTTTCATTTGCGGGCGAAGTATAACTGGATTCCTGTCCCTGAAAGGGACGAAGGCAATAGTGCCCGGAGCATCCTGAGGATTCGGTGCGGCAAGGCCGGCGGGCAAAGAGCGAGGGCTGCGGCTCTCATTCCGCAACCCTCTATTTTAGAGCAAGTCTTCGGGCGAAGACCGGCGCCCTAAAACATGAATACACTAACACACGTTCAGTGCACAAGCCCGCGCGTTAAGCAAGGGCGATACGTTCAAGCTGCGTGTATCGCCCTTGCTTACGCGCGGGCTTG
>JANPCJ010000004.1:0-6808 GCA_031430895.1 Chloracidobacterium sp.
GAGATCGAAGGCGAGCTTCGGACCGAGAAGGACAAAAAGTTTATCAAGGTCAATTCGCTCAAGGTTTTGAAGCAAGCCGCGATAAAACCAGTGCCTCAATCGGACGACGCAACGCTCGCGCTAAAGGACCTCTCGGGCGTCGATCAGAGTCTTGCCGCGTTGCGGGGGCGCTTTGTCGTGCTCAATTTCTGGGCGACGTGGTGCGTTCCGTGCAAGACAGAGATGCCATACTTGACGGCGATCCAGAACGACTATGCCGCGCTCGGCGTTCAGGTCGTCGGGGCAACGGCTGACGAAGCGTCCGACGGGGCAAAGGTGCTTAAGTTTGTGCGGGAAACAAAGATGAATTTCCCGGTCTGGCTCGGCGCGACGACCGGCGATATGACCCGTTTTGGCGTCGGAACGGTTTTGCCCGCGACCATCATCATTAACCGCGAAGGTAAGATCGTCTGGCGTGAGATCGGCATTATTAAGCCTGCCGTTCTTCGAAAGGAGCTTGACCGGTTGATATTCGAGTCAATGCCCGCGAAAGTTGCCAAAAAAGAGAAAAAGGAAAACGCTTCGCTCGTCCCCGCGTGACCTGTCTGACCGGGCGAAGGCCAGGCTGTCCGGGGGACGGCCAATAACCCTAAAAAATTCACGCTGGGCGGCCGCTTTTTGCCAGGGCAGGTCAATAGGGCCGTGGTGCGCTCGACCCTTATCTATCGCTGGCATCCACGCGTCCATTTTGGAGTCGAATATAATCCCAAGGTTGGCGAAGTGCGTCCGCTCCTGACCTTGATACCATTAACCGAGACCGCAAACCGCCCAGCCATAATCTTCGGCATAAGCTCCGACCGCATCGGAACGCCGAGCGGCACGTCATTTTACCTTACGGCTAGCAAGGACCTCGAAAATTGGACGGGCTTACCGATAGCTCCATACGGCGGCGTAGTGTACGGAACCCACGAAGATCGCTTTCGCGCCATCGGCGGTCTGAGCATCAGGCTGAGAAAAAATCTGACTTCGCTGATACAATTCGACGGCGTAAAGGTTCACCCAACCCTGACCTACACCTTCAACGACACCCATAGCCTCACCTTTCTAATGATCCGCGGCACAAGCCCTGGCGTGTCCTATACTTTTTCGTTCTGAACGTCGTTCAGAGTTCAAGCTTTAGCTTGTCTCCAAAGGCACAAACTAAAGTTTTGAACTCTAAACGGGCCTTTTCATCACATTAGGCGTCGGTCTGTCCTTGACCAGCTTTTCCCGAAACGCCCTTTCAGTATCGGCCACAAACACCTTGTAACCCTTCGGATCGATAAATGGATTCACGGCCGGCCGCTTTTTTGCCAATTCGGCCTTTTCCAGGAGCTGAAAGAATGACCCGTGAGATGCGAGGAAGACATGCGGCCGCAGCTTTTTCATTACTGAGAAGGTTTTCTTGTAGTCGGCGATGATGTTTGGGTATTTTTCGTTTCCATAGAATTTGTAGCCCGGACTACTTGTGCTGCCGACAAAGATGACTCGATATTTGCGGCCATTTTCTTTGACGTTGAGCATCCATGCGGTGCAGCCTTTGGTATGACCAGGTGTCAGGATTGCCTTCAAAGTGACGCCGCCGTATGCGACCGTGTCGTTGTTCGTAATCACTTTGTCGACAATAACGCGGTCGTAAACATATGTATCGCCCCACGTAAAATCGTTGCGTCCGCCGTTTTCCAGACCGATCTTGTCGGCGATGCTCGAGATGATCTTGGCGCCCGTCAGCTTCTTTAGCTCCGCGAGGCCGCCCGCGTGGTCAAAATGGGATTGGGTGTTAAGCAGCACCTTAATATCCTCGACCTTGAAGCCCAACGTTTTGATATTCTGCTTGATCTGCGGCACGGTTTCGGCAAAGCCGCTGTCGATCAGAAAATGACCTTTTGGGGTCGTAATCAAAAACGACGTGACCTCGGCGGCCCCGACGTAATAGACATTGCCGATGACGCGAAAAGGATCGATTGGCGCATTTGATCGGCGATCTTCTTCGGATTTCTGCGCGAAAGACAGAGAAGCAAGCAGAAGGATCGAAACCAGGATTTTCATACGTTTCGCGGTCGATGGGGATTTTGGTGAGGTATGCCCTCGGCAGGATTCGAACCTGCAACCGAGCGATTATGAGCCGCGCGCTCTACCGTTGAGCTACAAGGGCATACTCGCATTATTGTAGAGCAATCTCTTTTCCCCGGCAAATCGGGGCCGCCTAAGCAATGGCGGCCTCTGCCCAAATGCCGTTCGAGACAACAATGCGCGCCGGTCTGCGGCTGAGAGAGACGCCGAGACCGCTGAGATGTCGAATTTTCATTCCGAATAATTCGATCAGCCTCCCTCATACTTGACACAAAAATCCGTGATGATTAAGATTGTAGTCGCCCTATCCTTCTTCTAACGAAGTTTACCAGTTGTTTTTGGTTGAAAGTCAACGATTTCGAGTTTTCCGGTGACATCGGTCGCGAGTGCCCTCCGCTTGCCAGCCGATCACCTTTCGTACGCTATAGAAAAATAAATCTAAGGGAGAAAAAATACGTGAAAAAAATTCTTGGTCTGCTGGCGGTGATTGTTGGTGTATTGATAGTTTTTGGCATCGTTTCAAAGCGCGCCGAGGCGAATAAGGTGGTCTTTGGCACGGGTTTGCAGGATGATAAAGAGACTGCCAAGCGAATCAGCCTCGACATCCTGCGCGACAAGGCGAGTCTGCGTTCTATAGGAAAGGTCGATGATTACGAAATTCAAAAGGTTGATATCGATGAGCTAAAAATGGCCCACACACGCGTCCGTCAGATCGTAGACGGCGTTCGCGTTTGGGAAGGCGAGGCGATAGTTCACCTCGAATCGGATGGCGAGCTCTCAACCATTACCGATGACCTGAAAGAGGGTATCGCGGTCAATACGACCCCAAATTTTACCGCCGATGAGGCGATTTCGGCCGCGAAAACGATGTACAAAGGCTCTCGATTCTTAACCGAAGCTCCAGTCGTCGATCTTTGGATCTATCGCGGAGAAGATCGCGACCATCTCGCTTACCGTGTGCAAATGCGGCGCGAAGACGGGACAAAAAATACGGCGATGCCGGTAATTTTCGTCGATGCTCAAACGGGCGAAAAAGTTTTTGGCTATGACAATCTGCAGACCGGAACGGGCTCGTCGCTTTATAGCGGAACCGTGAACATCGGCACCAACGGCTCCGGTTCGAGCTTTTTCATGGAGAATCTGACCCGCTTTGCGGGAACATTTAACTACACTAACGGCACCTCGACCGCGTCGCGCTTCACCGACGCTAATGATATTTGGGATTCGACCACTCAGAGGGCCGGGGTTGACGCGCAATTCGGACAAGAGGCGACGCTGAATTATTACCAGACCATTCATAACCGCAATGGCATTGATGGCAGCGGCGGACCGCGTATCAGTTCAGGTGGCTCGACGGCCGTTATTCAGTCGAGAGTGCATTACAGTTCAAACTACAACAACGCCTTCTGGAATGGCTCTTACATGACATACGGCGATGGCGACGGAACAACCTTTACACCCCTCGTGACGCTGGATATCGCCGGCCATGAAATGACGCACGGAGTAACCGAACGCACCGCCAACCTGACTTATGCCAGGGAATCGGGGGCCTTGAACGAATCGATGTCTGACATCTTTGGCGCAATGGTAGAAAGTTTTGCCCGTGGCGGCGTGATCGATGCCGACACGTGGAAAATAGGCGAGCAAGCCTATACCCCGGCTAATGGTACAGGCGATGCGCTTCGCTCGATGTCCGACCCGCCGAGCGCGGGCGACCCCGACCATTACAGCGAGCGGCTTTATCCCGGAACGTGTACGCCGTCAAACGCTAATGACCAATGCGGCGTTCATAGCAATTCGGGCATTAGCAACAAGGCATTTTTTCTCGCGGTTGCCGGTGGAACTCATCCGCAAAGCGGCGTTACCGTAACCGGAATCGCCGCTAACGACGCGGCCAGAATTTTTTATCGCGGTTTGACCGTTTACATGACCGCGAGCACTAATTTTGCTGGGGCAAGGACGGCGACATTAAACGCCGCAACCGATCTGTTCGGCAGCGCGAGCACGCAATACACGACGATCACCAACGCCTGGTGCGCCGTGGGCGTGGGCGCCTGTGCAGGGGCGCCGACTCCAACCCCGACCCCGACTCCGACACCGGGCGGCGGAGCAGAACTGTTGACCAACGGCGGATTCGAAGGCAGCGTTTCACCGTGGGTCTCATCAGGCACCGGCGCCTTTTATACTAACGCCGGCAGCTACCCGCACGGCGGGACGGGTTACATCTATTTCGGTGTCAACAACAGCGTTTCGGGCCAGTCGTATCAAACCGTCTCGATTCCGGCGGCGGCCAGCGGTGCGTTTACCTTCTGGCTGAATGTAACATCGAGCGAGACGACGACCACGACACAATATGACAAGCTGTTTGTCGAGGTCCGCAATACGGCGGGCACACTGCTCTCGACGGTCGCGACATACAGCAATCTGAACAAGACGACGGCGGGCAATTACTCGCAAAAATCGTTCAGCCTCGCCGCCTATAAGGGCCAAACGGTGCGTGTCCAGTTCAGATCCACAATGGACAGCTCGATTACATCGACCTTCCGCGTCGATGACTCGTCTTTGAAGTAAACTGAGCTTTCGCTTCTAAAACTACGAAGGGAACGGCGTTTCTGCTGTTCCCTTCTCTTTTTTTCGCGTAGAATCGAGGCTCGTGCCTTGCCTTGGCCGACGACTCTGTCTCTGTGTTTGTGTCCTCCCTTTGTGCTCTTGTGTTTGAAATCCTTTGAACACAAAGGCCACAAAGGGAAGACACAAAGGACACAATAAGATAAATCAGCCTGGTGGAACTAAACGCGAGCGAATCTTCAATCGTTTAAAAATGCTAATCGGAATTGTCGCTAAGATTTGGAAACTGATACCGAGAAAGGTAAGGATTTCGCTGACGCGTGTCACCCAGACTAAATTTACCGTTTCCGCCGCAGGTATTATTACCAACGACGCGGGCGAAGTGCTGCTGTTAAACCACGTTCTGCGGCCGGTGTCGGGCTGGGGTTTGCCGGGCGGGTTTCTGGAACCCTACGAACAGCCCGAAGCAGCCTTTCGACGTGAGATTCGTGAAGAAACGGGTCTCGACGTCCGCGATGTTTCGCTCTATCGCACCCGCACTATCCGGCGCCACATCGAGATCATTTTTCTGGCAAAAGGCGTCGGCACGGCTGAGGTCAAGAGCCGCGAGATAACCGAGCTTGGCTGGTTCGCCATAGAAAATATTCCCGGCGAGATGAGTCTCGATCAGCAATTCCTGATCAGAAAAGCTGCGGGGAGCGAAGAGTAATGGGATTTGGACAAAGCATCCTCTGCGTAGATTGCCTGAGAATCCGAGGTGGGTTAGGATAAGTACGACATGGACAATGTAAAAATCCTGACCGGCGACAACCGTACGATCCTGCCGACTCTCGCGCCAGTATCCATTCAGTGTTGCGTAACTTCGCCGCCTTACTGGGGATTGCGCGATTATGATCATTCGTCACAAATCGGGGCCGAATCCTCACCAGAACTTTACGTTGAAAATCTGGTCGCAATATTCCGAGAGGTGCGCCGCGTTCTGCGCGATGATGGAACGCTCTGGCTCCAAGTCGGTGACGGCTACGCAAGGAATGGAGGCTCTGGCGGTCATGGTCCCACCGCTAAGTATGGGCCATATTCTCGACAAGTCGAAGGGGGGTGATGACAGTCAAAACAATTTGCGTGCGCTGTGCGCAAACTGTAACGAAGGTTTGCAAAACACGACCCTGCCCAGACCTGACCGAATTCATTTGCTCAGCCAGATTCGCCGCGCAACGATTAACGATCAGAAAGCCGTGCTGGACTGGTTGCTTCAAAAGTTTGATCTCACGCTAGACGAAACGGATAGACCGGAGAAAATGACGGGGTAATGGGTTTTTCGTGGGGCGATTGGAATCGTTATCTCGCGAATGTATAATCAGTTTAGTTAAAGGAGAATCACAGATGGTCAACCTGATCCCGCCGCCCGAATCGGTGATGGACATCCTCACAAAAACCGACGCTTACCGCAAAGGGCATTTTGTCTACCCAAACGGCAAGCACGCCTCGCATTATTTCCAGATGCCGCTTGCGTTTCGCCATTACGATAATGCCCGCATACTCTCTGTCGGGCTAAGCAGGATGTTTCGCATGGAAAAGGCGATCTCAAGCCGTCTGCCCGCAGTCTCGGTGGTCAGCCCGAGTCCGGGCGGCATCATGGTCGCATTTGGTATTCGTGAAGCGCTGAGCGCCCAGCAGATATACTGGGCCGAGATGGAAGAGGGCAAGCGTCAGTTTCGCCAATACATCGGCAAGGGCGATGTTTATCCGGCGATAATTGTTGACGACATTCTGCGTTCCGGACGCGCGATCAGGGAAACCATTGACCTCGTAAATGAGCTCGGTGCCGAGGTGATCGGCATCGGCTCGATCGTCACGTTTGAAGACGCGCCGCAGGAGTTCGACGGAGTTCCGGTGAAAAGCCTGCTCAAATTTGACGTAAATTTCTACGAAACGGAAGAGGAGTGGAGATCATCGCGAAGCGCCTCAGATGCGGAAGAGGAAACGGTAAGATTTTAGAACTAGTAGGCAGAAGCAGAAGGCAGAAGGCAGTACAGTGAGAATATACAGTTCGCCATGCAAGGATATCGCGACCTCAAGGTATATCAGTTAGCCTACAGTCTAGCCATGGAAATATTCCATCTTTCGAAGAGTTTTCCACCTGAAGAAA
>JANPCJ010000005.1:0-12585 GCA_031430895.1 Chloracidobacterium sp.
GGGGGGTGTATAATGTGGGGGGTTAAACCCGCCTTCCTGACTGTTCTTACATTTCTTGAACTGTTTCATTTGAAATTGTGTGACTCACCAGCTTTTCAGTTAGAGCACAACCTGTTGGCCGCGATTTTTTATGGAAATGGCTGAAGCTTCCAGAATTCGCACGACGTTTAGTCCAGCATGGCCGTCGGTCAACGGTTTTGTGCCGTTCAGAATGCAATCGACAAAATGGCGCGTTCCGACCGCCAAAGCCTCTTCCTGATTGAGCTTCGGCGAGAGCATATCGCCGGTGCGGTATTGAACAAGCGTGTCGTAAACGCCTTCGCGCGTTGTCACGTCGATGCCTTTGTCGTAAATCTTTAATTTTTCGCTCGCTTCGGTGTCGTCATAAACGATCATCGATTTCGTCCCGCCGATAAGTGTCTTTCTGATCTTCATCGGCGCGAGCCAATTTACGTGAAAATGAGCTATCAGATTGTTTTCAAACTCAAGCGTAAGATAAGCAATATCCTCAAGCCCATTTCCGACGTGACACGTTCCAATCGCCGACACCGACAATGCTTTTTGTTCGAGCAGATAATCCATTATCGACAGATCGTGCGGCGCGAGATCCCAGATAACATTAACATCGTGCTGAAACAGTCCTAAATTTATGCGAACCGAATCAAAGTAATAAATCTCACCAAGACGCCCCGATGTTATGATCTCCTTCATCTTGCGAACGGCACCGGTATAAATAAAAGTGTGATCAACAAATAGCGTGAGATTTTTCGATTCGGCAATTTCGATCAGTTCCTCGGCCTCGGCGACACTGGCGGTCATAGGTTTTTCGATAAAACAATGCTTTCCCGCGAGCAACGCCTTCTTCGCTATCTCGTGATGAGTCGAAACAGGAGTCGCAATTACGACGATGTCGATGTCGCTCCTGTTTATGATTTCGCTGTAATCCGTCGAGGTTTCAATGGCGTGAAACAACTTTCGCATCTTCGCCAGCCGCTCTTCGTCAACATCGCACGCGACGACAGCCTCGACCTCGTCGAGCATCAGGAAATTTCTAATAAGATTCGGCCCCCAATATCCGGCACCGATAACCGAAACTTTCATTACGTAAATTTGCCCTCTTTTCCAACTCCGTGAACTTTGTGTCTTCCCTTTGTGCCCTTTGTGTTTTATCCCGTCGTTAACACAAAGAGCACAAAGGGAAGACACAAAGAGCACAAGAGTGACTAATGCCCGCCTTTCGCAAGCAGCATGACAGGCAGCGTTCGGAATATTATACGCAGGTCGAATAGCGGCGACATATTGTCGATGTAAAAAAGGTCGAGAATCACCATGTCGTTAAAATCGACCGCGCTTCGTCCGGCAACCTGCCAGAGACCGGTGCAGCCGGGGATTACGGCGAGGCGGCGGCGGTGCCAGTCTTGATATTGCTCGAGTTCATACGGCATACAAGGCCGCGGGCCGACAAGACTCATCTCGCCGCGAAGAACATTGAAAAGCTGCGGCAGTTCGTCGAGGCTCGTCTTTCGTAAGAATCTTCCGATCGGCGTAACACGAGGGTCGTCGGTCAGTTTTTTGACGCCTCGATCCGCATCGCCGTTCACCTCAGCCTGGATAAAGTCGCTGACAAATTCCCGATGGGCCGTATCGTCGTTATCCACATACATCGTGCGGAATTTATAGAACTCAAACGGTTTGCAGTTTTTTCCAATCCGAGTGTGGCTGTAAAGAACCGGCCCTTTTGAAGTAAATTTTATCAACATCGCGACGGCGAGAAACGGGATGAATAAAAACAACGATCCGGCAACCGTCACGCCAACATCAAAGACGCGTTTGTAAACACTAAATAGCACGTTGTCATAATTCTGCGGCATCTTGACGATGGGTACGCCGAGATACTTTTCGAGTAGAACCTTTTCCGGGATGATATTGTAAAGCTCAGAAACCAGCCGAACGTCAGCGTTTGTTTTTTGAGCTTTGTCGATGATGTCGAGCAGCGACTGATGGGTAACATCGCTTTCCGCAATAATTATTTCTTCGATTTCGAACCGTTTAACCAGATCGTCGAGGTCACTCAATTTCCCGACGTTGTCGAGGTCTTCAAATACGCGCTCGCCCGCGGCCAGTTCCTCGTTTACAAAACCCACGACATCAAATCCGTGGCTGTCGTCAAACGCTATCTGCGCCGCCACCATTTTCGCCGTCCGATCCTTCCCGACGATCAAAACCTTACGGTGGAGAATTTTTTTTTGCGATGCGAGAGCAAAAAGTCGTCGGAATACCAAAATGCGAAAAAGCGAGATAGAGGCAAAACTCGTCGCCACAAATAACGCGATCACGATCCGCGAATCGACAAAATCCAGGCGTTTGAAAAGAAAGGTGATCAAAACCAACCCAATCAGGCCGTAAAGAAGTGACTTGACAATGGCGATAAGCTGCTCGCCAAACGCCATAAAAAGATTGAGCTTATAGAGGCTGAAGTACTGAAATATGACGATCCAGACAAGCGAATAGACCAAAATAAGCGCCGCCTGCGTCCTAACAAGCGGCCGCGAAAGCAATTCGCCGAGCGGCACGTCGTAAAACCTGATATATATCGCGGCTACCCACGCCGCGATCAGCAAAAGGTAGTCGCAAACCGCGAGGACGAACTTATATTTTGGATACTGCTTAAACATTTTTCAGCGTCCCGCGTTCTGAGTCCCGCCTTTAGGCGGCTCTTCTTCGGCGTAAGAGCCGCCAAAGGCGGGACTCAGAACTAAGACTCAAGACTCTTGTCGATCTCCATTATAACAAATCTTTCAACACGGTCGGTCAAGCGGCTCGAGCACTCGGCGTGATCGCGCGGGCGTTTGATTAGTTCGATCTTATCAATATCGGCCGTAGTGCGGATGAAGTTTATCAGGCCATCTTTTTCCATCTTCGCGTCAAGCGCACCTTGCCTTCCCGCAAAAATGCTGTAAACGGGAATGCCAAGCAACGCCGCCTCGCGATTCATCGTACCGCCGCCGGAAATCAGGAGGTCGGCCGCAAAGGCGAGGTTCAGGCCGTCAACGGCATGGTCGAGAACTGTGTATGAGTTTGGACCAGCGGAAAGCTTCTTAATTGAGCTAGTTATCTCGTCCGCCTGTTCGCTCGTTCGCGGGACAATTACAGTGAATACCGTAGGAGCTTTGAGTAGAAAGCGCAGCAGCGATTCAAGCAAAACGTCGCTTTTCTCGGAATGATAATTCGCGCTCGTCGCCGGCGGGCGTAGAATCGCGAGAACGGACTCAGCCGGCAGGTCGTATTTTTTGAATAGATCCTCTCGGAAAAAACTTTCCGGCACGAATCTTCTAAGGTACAGTTCCTCCTTTAACCCGACATACTTCAACCGTTTGCGGGAGCTTAGTCCGATCTCATCCAGCACCGCGTCGGGGATCGAATCGGGCACCAAAACTGTATCCGAGAACCAGTTAAATATGCTGGTTTCCGTAAACTCGTAGTCGTACATCGTAATCACCGGAATTCTCAACCATTTTGCGGCGAGAACCATCGACCGCGAACCGTGGCTGAGGGCGACGGCGATGCGAAGACCAGTTTTCTTTTGGCGTTTTATATGGCCGACGAGCTGCGACGCACGCTCTATCAGACCCCGGACTTTTTGCAGTTTCCCTTTGCCGGAATGTCGTCCGATTACGGTAAAGGTGTCATCGAGACCCGCAAGGCCCAACAACTCAATTGTCTGAGAATGATCGCGGGCAGTCAGGATCACTTCGACGCCATTTTCCCGATAGTGCCTGATAACCGGGACGAAGAGCGGCACGTGAGGCGAATTGTCCAGGTCGATCCAGATCGCTTGTTTTGTGACATCCAACGGATCCGTTACTCCTT
This sequence comes from Chloracidobacterium sp., assembly GCA_031430895.1. Lineage (GTDB taxonomy): Bacteria > Acidobacteriota > Blastocatellia > Pyrinomonadales > Pyrinomonadaceae > OLB17. The sequence continues at coordinate 3,871 of JANPCJ010000005.1, forward strand.
TGCGGCTATCGAGCGGGAAACCGCATTTTGCAGGTTCAAGCAGACATTCTCGATCATCTCATCGGTCAGTTCGGCGTACATCGGGAGCGACAGAAGAACGCTCATTTGTGAATGGGCCACAGGAAAGTCGGGCGGAGTTGCTCCGACATACTCGTACGCTTCCATAAAGGGCAAGGCGGTTGGGTAGTGAATTCCGGTTTCGATCCCGGCATCGCTCAGTTTCACCTGAACCGCGTCACGATTCGCAAGCCGGACGACATATAGATGATACGTGTGGCACGAGTGCTCCGGCTCGCACGGCAATATCAGATCGGTGTCTTTTAACAGTTCGTCGTAGAGCCGTGCATGTCTGCGTCTCGCGTCGAGCCAGCTATCGAGATGCGGCAGTTTTACCGATAAAACGGCGGCTTGGATGCCGTCCATACGGCTGTTGCGGCCCTGTATCGTGTGGCGGTTTTTTGAAATTTGCCCGTGGTTGGCGATGAGGCGCGCTTTGTGCGCATATTCCGGGTTGTTCGTAACTATCGCACCGGCGTCGCCAAAAGCACCGAGATTTTTGCTTGGATAAAAACTAAAGGTCGCGGCGTCGCCAAACGACCCGACTTTCCGCCCCTTGTACGTCGAGCCGTGCGCCTGGGCGCAGTCTTCGAGAACTTTGAGACCGTGTTTTCGTGCAATGTCCATTATCGCGTCCATTTCCGCCGGCAGGCCGTATAGATGTACCGGTATGATCGCCTTCGTTTTCGAGGTGATCTTTTCCTCGATCTTCGCGGGGTCAATGTTGTAACAAACCGGGTCGTTGTCGACAAATACAACTCGCGCACCGATATTCGTCACCGCCTCGCCCGTCGCGAGAAACGTGTTGGCCGGCACGATCACTTCGTCGTCCGGCTCGACGCCGATGGCACGGAGGGCGATCTCGAGAGCATCCGTTCCATTCGCAACTGCTACGCAATGCTCGACTCCGAGATACTCGGCGAACGATTCCTCAAACGCCGCCGCATAACGGCCGCTGACAAAAGCCGTCTCCGAAACAACTTTGGCAATGGCTGAATCGAATTCATCTTTTAGGCTCAAATACTGCGCTTTGAGGTCAACAAAGGGAACTTTCATAATTCACCTTATTATGCGTCAAAGGCCGACAAAATCGAAAACGACTGGAGGGCAAGCATCCCTGCTTGCCCTTCGTCCCAGATTACCTCGCTTTCTAGCGGATAGATGAAAGTCCCCGTCGGGCCACAGGCAAGCAGGATGCTTGCCCTCCAGTCGCAAATTTCCCAACCGCCCACTTTATTGATATTTTTACTCTTTCGCAATTATTTTCGGGCTTCGGTCACGAATGATTTTATGAAACAGATATTACAAGACATGCGTTCGGGCGTTGTGGCTGTTTATGACGTTCCCGCTCCCGCTGTTCAGCGAGGCCGTCTGCTGGTCCGCACCTCCGCGTCGCTGATCAGCGCGGGAACAGAGAAGAGCACGGTCGATATGGGCAAGAAGAGCTTGCTCGGAAAAGCCCGACAGCGTCCCGATCTTGTAAAACAAGTGATGGATAAGGCCCGTACCGAGGGGCTTTTAAATACTTTCACGGCGGTAAAGGCGAGGCTCGACGGCACGACGGCCCTTGGTTACAGCGCGGCTGGCGTTATCGCGGCGGTCGGTGATGACGTTTTAGGTTTTAAGGTTGGTGACCGTGTGGCGTGTGCCGGTGCGGGTTATGCCTCTCACGCCGAGATGATCTCGGTGCCGAAGAATTTGTGCGTGCATCTGCCCGACTCGATTGGTTTTGACCACGGGGCGTTTGGAACGCTGGGCGCGATTGCTCTTCAGGGCGTTCGGCTTGCGGAACCGACGCTTGGCGAGGCGGTCGTCGTTATCGGGCTGGGGTTGCTGGGCCAGATCACACTGCAGTTGCTCAAGGCAAACGGCTGCCGGGTTTTTGGTGTTGATCTTGACGAGAATAAGCTGGAATTGGCAAAACATCTCGGTGCCGAAATGTGCGCCGCTCCGGACAAGGCAAATTTAGTTATAAAGGAATGGTCGCGCGGGCGTGGCGCGGATGCGGTTTTAATCACGGCCGCGACGCCGTCGAACGATCCGATAGAACTGGCCGGTGATGCGGCACGTGCAAAAGGCCGCGTCGTCGTCGTCGGCCTCGTCGGGATGGCCGTGCCGAGAAATGTCTATTACTTAAAAGAGTTGTCGCTGCACATCTCGATGTCATACGGCCCCGGCCGTTACGATCCCGAATATGAGGAACGCGGTCACGACTATCCTTTTTCGTATGTTCGATGGACGGAAGGTCGGAATCTCGAAGCCTTTTTTGACCTGGCGGCGACCGGGAGCATTGCTCTTGAAAAGCTAATCTCGCACCGTTTCCCCATCGAACGCGGCGCGGATGCATACAAACTCATATCGGGCGAAACAAAAGAGGCGTATTTGGGGATCGTCCTGCAATACGACGCTCAAAAAGAGCTCGCTTCCGATCTGAGATTCGAGACGAAGCCCGCGAGTAAGGCGCGGGAGGTTCGTGTCGGAATGATCGGGGCGGGGAGCTACGCGAAGAAATTCCTGCTGCCGAATTTCAGGTCGAATGGCGCTGCTTTTTGCTCGATAGCGACCGCCGCAGGTCTGACGGCGAGGGACGTCGCGGGGCAATACGGCTTTTCCGCGTGTTTGTCGCGGGCGGAGGATGTGATCGGGGACGACACCGCCAATCTCATTGTCATCGCCACACGCCACGATACGCACGCCGCTCTGACGCAGAAAGCTCTCGAACTAAACAAGCATGTGTTTGTCGAGAAACCGCTCGCTATGAATGACGACGAACTCGACGGCGTTCTTAACGCGGCGGTGAATTCCACCGGTAAACTCATGGTCGGCTTCAATCGGCGATTCTCGCCATCCGCCAAACTGGCAAAGGAATTTTTCGCGGGGCGCCAGTCGCCGATCTCGATCCTCTATCGGGTCAATGCCGGACGAATTCCTGCCGATAGTTGGATTCAGGACCCGATACAAGGCGGCGGACGCATTGTTGCCGAGGTGTGCCATTTTATCGATCTGATGCATTTTCTTACTGGTTCGGTCACGACGCGAGTCTTCGCCGAATCGATAACGAGCCGCAATAGCGATATCGTCGATGCGGATTCCGTCTTTATTTCATTGCGATTTGCCGACGGCTCAAACGGAACCATCGCCTATATGGCGGAGGGCGACCGCTCGGTCCCAAAAGAGCGGGTCGAGATTTACGGCGGCGGGAAGACTTTTATTCTCGATGATTTTCGCCGCTCATCAATGTTTGCGGGCGGGAAGGAAACCGTAAAGAAGTTGATGAGCCAGGACAAAGGCCAGGCCGGAGAAGTTCGGGCCGTCTGCGCAATGGTCTTAGACGGCGGCGAATCTCCCATCGCGCTCGCCGATCTCGAAGCAACAACCCGCGCGACGTTCCGCATACTCGATTCGCTCAGGACCGGCGAACCGAGACCTGTTTGACCCGGATTACGCACGCGTCCGACTCAGCGAACTCTGCGTCTTCCTCAGCGTTCTCTGCGTTAATTTGGCTTGCATAGCGGCCAAGATCGGTTTTAACGCGGAGGCCGGAGAGGCGGACGCAGAGTTCGCTGAGGATTTTCTTAGTCTCCGCAAACTGCGTGGACTCTCCGCAGTTTGTTTTATAGTCCCCGCAATCTGCGTGGACTCTCCGCAGTTTGTTTTACGGTCCGCACAGTCTGCGTGGGGTCTGCACAGTTTGGTTTATGGTCTGCACAGACTGCGTGGGGTCTGCACAGTTTGGTTTATGGTCTGCACAGACTGCGTGGGGTCTGCACGTTTGGTTTATGGTCTGCACAGTCTGCGTGGGGTCTGCACACTCCGGCAACCCGTCAATACACTCTGGAAAATGCGTTTCAGAAACTCAATCCAAAAATGTCTGCATCCACATCTCTAGTGTCAACAGCTGAAATACCTGAAGGCTGAGGTCTTCGCGGCCGGACAGGTTCGCGTCGATTATGCTTCTGACTTCGCGCGGCTCGAAAAGGCCTCGGTCGCGGATGCGCTTTTCCGACAACATGTCTTCCACCATCGGCCGCAATGGCCCGCGAAGCCACGACCTGATCGGTGCACCGAAACCTGCCTTTTTTCGCCAGACGACGTCGCGTGGCAAGAGTTTTTCGGCGGCGCGTTTTAGTATGTATTTTCGCTTTAACCCTTTCAGTTTGAGGTTAACAGGCATTTTCGCTGCCAGTTCGACCAGTTCGACATTCAGAAACGGAACGCGGACCTCGAGATTTGCGGCCATCGACGTCTTGTCGGTATAGGCGAGATTGAGGCACGGCAGAAACGTCTTAAAATCGACGTATAACAGCCGGTTTAGCGGATCAGCTTCCTTTACACGCTCAAAATAGCGGCGATGATCTTTATAGGCGTCAAATCCGAACGTTTTTTCTTTGAGCGATTCCGAGTAAAGCCGTTGCTTAGCGTCAGCCGTAAAATATGTTCCAAAACCGAGATAGCGATCTTCGAAATCCATCCCGGCGCTGCGGGCAAATTTCTTTGCGTTTCTAAGCGGAGCGGTGAATTTGCCCGGAAGCCCACCCGGCAAGACGCTTTCAATTGCTTTGAATACGGGCCGTCGCAGAAGTTGCGGAACCGGGTCAAAGACACTCGCGAGCTTCATCGCAAGTTGGCGCGGGTAACCGGCAAAGACCTCATCCCCGCCGACGCCGGAGAGCAAAACCGTCAAGGTCTCGCGAGCCGCCTTTGAAACTAAATAGCTCGGGATGATCGCCGGATCGGCAACCGGTTCGTCGAGATGTCGGACAAGCATCGGTAGAAGATCGGTAACTTCGGGCTTAAGCATCAGCTCGTGATAATCCGTACCAAACAGCTTTCCGACCCGCCGTGCCCAGACCGCGTCATCGGGGATAATGTCATATCGCAGATCCTCCTGTTCGATGCCAACCGTGTAAGTAGAAACTTTCCGGCCACCGCTGTGATCGTTCATCAAAGCAACAATCGACGACGAATCAACCCCGCCGGACAAAAACGCTCCGAGCGGGACGTCCGCGAGCATTTCCATCTCAACAACACGTTCGAGAGTTTCGAGCACACTTTCGCGCCATTCCTCCTCGCTCCGGCCTGTGTCAATCTCGTCGAATGACAAATCCCACCATTCGGTTTGCGTTACCTCGCCATCTTTCCATTTCAGGAAGTGTCCCGGCGGCAGTTTGAAAATGTTTTTGAATACGGTGTGCGGATCGGGCGTCCAGAGAAAGGTCAGATACTGGTCGAGAGCCTCATGATCGAGCTCAGCCCGGACGACTTTTGTTGCCAGTATGGCTTTTATTTCGGATGCGAACGCGAAATTATCACCTATTTTGGCGTAATAAAGAGGCTTGATCCCGGCGCGGTCGCGCACCATGGTGAGTTCCTTTCGGGCGTCGTCCCAAACCGCAAAGGCAAACATGCCGTTTAGCTTTTCGAGACACCCGACATTCCACTTTCGAAAAGCTTTTAGAAGAACCTCGGTGTCGGAGTTTGTTGAGAACACGTCACCGCCGCTTTCTAGTTCCGTCCGGATTTTCTTGTAGTTGTATATCTCGCCATTGAGTATGACCGAAAAACGATTGTCCTCGGTGAACATGGGCTGATGACCGGCGGGAGACGTGTCGATAATCGACAAGCGGCGATGCCCCAGACACATCTTCAAACGCTCCGGCCCAAACGAACCCGAAACAAAAACGCCCTCGTCATCACGACCGCGATGCTCGATTGATTTTAGGGCCGCACCGATCCTCGTTTCAGGATCACGCGAGATTATTCCGGCGATTCCACACATATCTATCTACGAAAGCGTGAAGAGTTTCAACGCAAAGTCGCAAAATCCTCCGTTATCCGCGCGGTCTCATTTTTACCCATAGATGCCAACCAAGCAGCCCGGCGAGCGGCAGCCATTTCACTTTTAACGGCGGCGCGTGCATGAAATGCTTCTCTGATGCCACGATCTCAAAATCCGGAAAATCTTCACGCACTTCCGATATTCCATAAACTTTTGAATAAGGATTGAACGGACCGTCCGTGCTGACATGGATAAAATTCCGCATCGCCAGATATTTCCAAATGCCTGCCTTTCGCGCGTTGCTGAGATGATCCGCATAAATACCTTCGGCCCTTACCCCAAGTCCGTAAAGGCCCAGCAAACCTAAACGCCGCAGCACAAAGATCGACAGCAAATAGTTAAGCGACCATTTCGCGTAAAGCATCACGATCAATTCACCGTCCGGCTTTAATAAGCGCGAAATCTCTTTTTGGGCCGCCCCGATCTCCGGGATATGATGCAGCACACCGTGACTAAAAACAATGTCGAACGAATTGTCGTCAAAAGGCAGATCAAGGGCGCTCGCTCGCTCGATCCGTTCGAACGACAGGTCGTTTAACGAGAATCGCATTCGAGTTCTCTTTACCGCTTCGTCCGTCAAATCAGCGCCCGAAAACACGGCTCCTCGCCTCGCGATCTGTTCAGAGTCCGCACCTTGTCCCAAACCGATCTCAAGGACTCGCTTCCCGTTAAAGTCTATCTTATCGAGATTTGAAAGGATGTGCGGCTCCGTTGAATAGCGAAACGCATCGTATCTTGCAAAAAAATCAGAGTAGCCCCGGCGCTCGTCGCTGGTCAGATCGCCAACCAATTCTGCGCCGCAAGGGTGGCTCTGCCAAAAATCTTTGATCTCGGACTCCATTCCTTCGATCTACTGCTTCTTCCGAAGTCGTTTATAAACCTGCTTCCGGTCGTCGAACATGACGACCCGGACTTCCTTTTCAGAATCCCTTATCTCGTAAATAATTCGGTAGTTCCGACCCTAAGCTTGTAGGCATCGATTGCGGTCAATTTTTCGGCTCCAGGAATTCTGGGATTTTCTTCGAGGTGACGGAGGCTCTCAATGATCTTATCGTGTATTTTGGTTGGCAGAGCGTCAAGCTCTTTGACGACAGATTTGGTCAACACAATCCGATACGTCATTTCTTTTTGTTCGACCGCCGCGTGAGATAATCATCGAGCGAAATCGTCGGCTCTTTCTTGCGTTTTTCGATGACGACAGCGTACCGTAAATCCTCGGCAAGCCCTTTATCTTTCATCAATTTTCCTATAAACGCTTCGCGTTCGGTGGGCTGCATCGCCTGGAAGGCCGTCCAGAAAACTTCCGCTGTCGCTTGTGGTTGGGTCATAAGGGTTGAATTATAACAATTCACCGGAAAAAAGGCATTTGTGAGGTCAACCGGCCGCGATCAAACGCGCCAGTGCATACGCCATCCATGCCTGTCCCCAACGCATAAACGGTGTCTTAACGGTTCGACTCTTCCCTATCTGATAATAAAAATACCCCACGTCGTCACACATATTCGCAATCGTCCACTCGGCCGTTTTCTTCGCCAATGGCAGCATCCGTGCGTCAATCGCGTTTAGCTCGGACAACGCGGCGATTGCAACGGCCGCCGAGTGAATATCAACTGGATATATCGTGTTGTCGAAGTATTTCGGCGTACCATCGTCGAGGAACAAGTTATCCAGCCAAAAATCCGATCCTCGACCGATCGCGTCAAAAGTCTCGGACTGTAGATTATGGATCAGGCTCGATATACGGTAGAGCGATAATACGACATAGGCGGTGTGAAAATTATCGACCCAGCCTTGTTTCGCTCCCGTTCCATAAGCCCACGCACCATCGCCGCGTTGTTGTCTAACAGCAAACCGCACCGTCTTTGCGGCCATTTCGAGATACTCGGCGTTACCCGTAATCGCTCCTACGCGGGCGAGCGATTCGCCCGCCAGCAGGCTTGCGTTAAATATTATTTCGTGATCAACCGGCGTGTAGTTAAAACATACTTCGTCGTCCGTCTCGACCGGCCGGTTTAGCTGCGTGAGGATAAAATCGCAAATCTCGCCAGCCGCCGTCAGGTATTTTTCGTCCGTGAATATCTCATAAGCTTCGATCAACGCTTGAGACGCAAATGCTGTCGGCACAATGGCGGGCGTTCCGACGGGGGCAAAAAAGTGCCGCGACTGCCAATCAAAATTGTAACCAAACCCGAGCGTTGACCGTCCATCCTGTGTTTTACCCACCAATCCGGTGTCGAGCAGCCGTTCGATTAGCCGTCTGCCGTTTTCGGCGTACTCCGCATTGTCCGTCGCGCGAAAACGCGAAAATTCCGCCATTGCAAATAATGCGAGGCCCTTCGGATTCGCGCCTTTTTGTACGCCTAGAACTCGTCGGAGGTCAATCGGCGACCGCTTTACGATCTGCAGCCAGGCCAGTCGCGCGGTAGTACTGTGTTTGAGAGGCGTCGATGCGAATATACGGCTGCTAAGCCCATCAAACGGATCATGCCCGGCAAAATCCCGTGCTTCGCAGAAAGAGAACAGACTGTTATAAACTTTTTCCAGATCGGAGGCCATGGAATGCGTAAAGGTCGAGAGTAGCACAGCCCAAGTGCACAAGCCCGCGGATAAGCAAGGGGGTAGTGTCCTAATTTGAAATTGGAACCTATTGAATGTGATCTCGTGTAGTAGTATGCTTGAAAGTGGTTGGCGGAGAGTGTAGGGATCGAACCCGGCCCGCCGTGAACGGGCCCCTTTGGCTGTAACGACCATTAAACGTCACCAGACGGGGACACTCTCCACGCCGTCCAATAAAATGCGGGGTAGCTGTACAGCTACCC
>JANPCJ010000006.1:0-21813 GCA_031430895.1 Chloracidobacterium sp.
GGAGAAAACCCGCCGGTCGCGAGCAGCTCAAGGTCGCAACATTCCCGCTGCGTAAGCTGCACCGAGTGGAGCCCGGCGGCATAAGAAAATAGATCGGCATGCAGCTCCGGCGGAGCTACCAGATCGACAAGACTTCCTTTGTAAGGCGTGATAAGCATTGTTTTCTTTGTCATTCGTACATCCGATTCTGAATCGGTGTTTATCCTTTGGGCCAGGCCGTCGGCGTCGGGCGTGGTTCACATTCAATGAGTTCAGTAAGCCGACCCATGCCGCGTCGGCCCCGAGTATTCCAGCGACCTGTCGCCGCCGTGCCCACCTTTCGGCCGCGCGGAAGCCGCGACGACCAGAAGAAACACGGACAACATGACCGCCGCCAGAACGCGCCATGGCCACTTAAGGGTTATGATTTCCAATTTAGGATTTGCGTCTATTTTCACTTCCTTGATCTCCGTGTTCGCATTCGACCGCTAAAAAAAATTTGCTTCAATTATTAGCGCGATACTTTTGGCAAAAAGAGGTCAAAATTTTAGAAAAATTTGACTTTTGCCTAGAAACGGCATACTTTCGTGATTCAACACAGGTTAATTTTGCGAATAAGTAGGTTTCGGTATGGCCAGCCCCCGACCCCCAATCCCAAGTGGAAAACGCGAACTTGAAGACCCACCAGCTTTGCTTGAAAACTTGAGAACTAGGATTTAGTGTCTAAGAGTATGTCCGATGATAGTTGGCAAAAAGTGAGAGAGATTTTTGATTCGGCTTTGCGCCGGAGGTCCGAAGAGCGTCGGAAATTTGTTTCTGAAGTCTGCGGCGATGATAAATCATTGCTCGCCGAAGTCGAATCTCTCTTGTCCTCTCTCGGCAGCGCCGAAAGTTTCATGGAAATCCCCGCCGTCGCAAACGTCGCAGGTATTATTGAAGCCGAATCGAAACAACTCGAAATGGGAAGATGTTTCGGACATTACGAGATTATTGAACAAATCGGCAAGGGGGGAATGGGTAAAGTTTATCTTGCCAGAGACCAAAAACTCGACCGCCAAGTTGCCGTCAAAATTCTCAACGAAAAATTTAGTCAAGACGAATCGAATCTCCAAAGATTTGTCTCCGAAGCGAAAGCGGCTTCCGCGCTGAATCATCCGAACATTCTGGTCATACACGAGATCGGCGAATCCGACGAAACGCATTACATCGTCAGCGAGTTTGTCAAAGGCGAAACTTTGCGCGAGGTTTTCAAGGAAAACACTTTGAAGTTATCGGAAGTTTTGGACGTTTCGATTCAGATTGCCAACGCGCTTTGCTCGGCGCACGAAGCGCGGCTGGTTCACCGCGATATTAAGCCCGAAAACATCATGATTCGCCCGGATGGTTATGTGAAGATTTTAGATTTCGGTCTGGCAAAACTCATCGAGCAGAAAAACAAATCTTTTCTCGGTTTGGAAGACGAAACAGCTAAGCAAAATCAAACGGCGAAAGGCGTGATAATGGGAACGGTCAATTATATGTCGCCGGAACAGGCAAAAGGCGAACGGGTTGACGCTCGCACCGACATTTTCAGTTTCGGCGTGGTGATTTACGAAATGATGGCGGGACAAACGCCTTTTGCGGGCGATTCCATTTCGGAAACTTTCGCCAACTTGATAAACGCCGAGCCGCAACCGCTTTCACGCTTTGCCGCAAATGTGCCGGACGAAATGCAGCGCGTCGTTGCCAAAACTCTCAAGAAAAACAAAGACGAGCGTTATCAAACGATGAAAGGTTTGCTCGCCGATTTGAAGGATTTGCGCGAAAATCTGACACTCGATGAGAAATTGGAGAAATCGCGTTCGCCCGAAAATGGAAACACGATCGCAATTTTGCGAGCGACGACGGGCGACGCAAACCTTCAAACCGCCGAAACACAACAGGGATTTTTGCAGACAATCAGACGGCATAAACCGTTCGCCGCGTTTGCACTCCTGGCATTGGTGATCGGCGCAATCGGTTTTGCTTATTATTTTTTATATGCGGGAAAAACGGCTTCGGGTGCGGACGGCAAAAAATCAATCGCCGTCTTGCCTTTGAAGCCGATCAACACGGCGAACCGCGACGAGATTTACGAAATCGGGATTGCCGATTCATTGATTTACAAACTTATTTCGATGAAAGGAATCATTGTCCGACCTTTGAGCGCGACTCGTAAATATGTCGACATCGCGCAGGACCCGATCGCTGCGGGGCGTGAGCAACAGGTTGATTACGTTCTCGCGTCAAATTATCAATTGGCGGGCGGGAAAATCCGCGTTACATCACAGCTTTTTAATGTGGCGAGCGGACAGATTGAAGAAACTTATAAAATCGAAAAAGACGCGGATAATATTTTTGCGATGCAGGACGCGATTGCGGGCGAAGTCGGCAACATTTTATCGGCGCGGTTTGCCACGACTTCGAGCAGTCCGCAGGCAAAACGCGGGACGACCAATGAAGAAGCCTATCGGCTCTATCTGCAAGGTAGAAATTTGACGGCACAGCGCGGCGCGGCAGATGCGCGAAAAGCGATTGATTACTTTGAGCAAGCCATTCGGCTCGACCCGAATTACGCGCTGGCATATGCGGGAATGGCTTTCGCTTATCGAGCGTCCGGCACTCTCGGCGGCGGCGCCCCCCGGGAAGAATTTGAGAAGGCAAAAGCAGCCGTCACAAAAGCCTTGGAACTCGACAATAATTCGGCTGAAGCCTACGCGGTTCGCGGAGACATAAAACAAAAATACGAATGGGATTGGACAGGCGCGGAAAAAGACCTGCTCCGTGCCATCGAACTTGAGCCGAACAACGATACGGCGCACGCGCTTTATTCCGGGTTATTAGTCGAGAGCGGACGTTTTGACGAAGGGTTTGCGGAAATCGAAACCGCGCTGGCGATTAACCCCGGCTCGCTCGTCCATCAGCGCAACCGCGGACGGCATTTTTATCTTGCCCGCCGTTACGACGAAGCGATTGTGCAATTAAAACGGGTTCTTGAAGTGGACGAGAATTTTGGGACGGCACGCGGTTGGCTTCTTCTCGCCTACGAAATGAAGGGCGACTACGCCGGGGCTTACGAGTGGATTATGAAAGACGAGAAACGGAGAAATTCCGAAAACGTCGAACTGTTTCAAAAGGCTTACGCAACAGGGGGCTGGTCGGGAGTCAGACGGAAAAAGCTGGAGCTGGACAAGCAAGACGAACATCAGCCCGGCAGTAATTTATTTAGCATAGCGCGACAGTGCGCCCTGCTCGACGAAAAGGAGCAGGCGTTTGACTATCTGAATAAAGCCGTTGAGAAGCGGCACAGTCAGTTGGTTATGCTAAAAGTCGACCCAACATTCGATTCGCTCCGCAGCGACCCGCGCTTCGCCGAATTGGTCAGGCGCGTCGGATTGAAGTGAGAGTTTTTGCCGCACTTGCCGAAAATCAAAATATAGTAAAATGTCTCTGGAGGTCTTTTGGAAATGTCAGTCGAAATACTTGATTCAATCAAAAAACAGACGACGGCTTTAACCAAACGGGAAAAATTTGTGTTGGCAAATTATCTTTTGGAGCAAGCGAAAGAAAAAGCGGAAACGCAGAACGGCCAAAATATCGAAGACGCTGAGGTGAAACGCCGCCAACTTGAATGGCTAAAGGGCAATCGTGAAAAATACGCCGGGCAATATGTTGCTTTAGACGGCGACCGATTGGTCGGACACGGCGCGACCATCCGTGAAGCGCAGAACCAAGCCAAACAAAAAGGTGTGAAAGGGGCGTTTCTGGTGCGTGTTTTTTCGGAAGAAACTGCCGTTTCCGCCGGTTTATAAACGATGTCCTATCAACTCAATTTTGAAAAGTTTTTAACTTACAATGTTGGCGACGAAGGCATCGGTTTGGATGTTGAGATCAGATTTGGCGATTCAAATGTCAAACTTAATGCGAAAATTGACACGGGCGCGACTTATAGCATTTTCGAGCGACGATTCGGCGAAGAACTGGGATTGGAAATCGAAAACGGAATGCGCCAACGCTTCGGCACGGCAACGGGCGGATTTTACGGTTACGGTTTTCGCGTAACTTTTATCACGGCAGGCTTGGAATTTGATTCGATGGCTTTCTTTGCCGAAGACGAAAGGTTCAGACTCAATGTTCTCGGTCGCATTGGTTGGCTCGATAAAGTAATTCTCGGTTTGATTGATTACGAAGGCAAATTATATCTTTCTCACTACCTCGATGAATAGACAACTTTATAAAGTCAAAACATCCAAATTGGTGCGGAAACATAGATTTTTACTTTTGGCGTTAACCTTCATTCTTTTCTCGTTTTTGGCACTTGACGCGAAAGCCCAATCGCAAGCCTTAAACGGACAAATCGAAGGCACAGTTTTAGATCAAACGAGCGCGGTTGTTTCTAACGCGACAATTATTGTTACAAACATCGAAACCGGTACGACTAGAACCATAATAACGGATGAAAGCGGCGTTTACCGCTTTCCGCTTCTTCCGCTCGGAACTTACCGCATTGCCGCCGAAGCCGCAAATTTTAAGAAATCCATCCGCGAAGGCGTTACATTAACTACCGGACAAACGGCGACCATTGATATTCAGTTACAAACCGGAAACCTTGAGGAGATTGTAACGGTTTCCGCCGATACTTCGGTTGCCGATGCGGGCAAAACCGATTTGGGGCGCGTGATGAATACCCGCGAAGTGCAGAACCTCCCGCTTATCCCGCGCAATCCCTATAATTTCGCTCTCTTGCAAGCTAATGTCACTGGTCGTCCGAGCCGCGGTTTCGCTTTTCCTAGTATCAATGCCAACGGCTATCTGCGGCGGGTTAATTTCCAACTTGACGGCAATACTAATACGCAGGGCGACCGCGGCTCGATTCGGCTGATGCTGATTTCCGACACCTACGTCAGCGAGGTGCAATTGGTCACAAACGGTTTTGCGGCGGAGTTCGGCAACACGCCGGGCTTGATTATGAACATCGTTACGCCTGCGGGAACGAATCGAATCAGCGGCGCGGTTAGCTATCGGTTTCGCCGCCCGCCGTTTTATTCGCGCCCGTTCTTTTACCCGGCGGCAGATTTGCCGGACAATAAGACCGATAATTTTACGGCGGCAATCGGCGCGCCGATAATCCGTGACCGCTGGCATTTTTACGCGGCTTACGAATATGTCAAACGCGATGACAAAGCGGCTGCCGAGCGGCTGTTGACAATTACTCCGGCAAATCGGACGCGCCTTATTGCCGCCGGTTTGTCGGCTTCGATTTTTCCGGCGGCGATTCCCGCTTTGGAAACCGGAGCTTTTTATATTCTTCGCACCGACGCGCAACTCAACGACAAAAACCGTCTGACCGCGCGCTTTAATTATTCTGATACTCTGTCCGATAACTTTATTCCGGGCAGACTCAACACACTAGAACGCAGCATTGACGCATCAAGCGTCAGCGCGGCTCTGGCAATGCAGATTGCTTCATTCACGCCGCAGGTTTTGAACGAATTCCGCTTTCAATACGCGCAGCGCGGAGCGAGCCGCGGCTGTCGCAACGATTTTTCCGGCAGCGGACCTTCAATCGTCATTACCGGAGTGGCGAATTTCGGTTCGCCGGAATGCGCGGACGGCATTGCTCCGCCGCGAAGGATAACGCAGTTTCAAGACAATCTGACGCGCACCGTCGGAACGCGCGTCTTCAAATTCGGCGGCGGCGTCAACTTCTATAACCACAGCGAGCGTGAAGCAATTTTCAGCCGCTATACATTTTCTTCGATTGAAAATTACATCGCCGCCCGCAACGGCAGCAATCCGCGCGGCTACACCTCTTACGAAGAAGCCTTCGGCGAACCTGATATTAACTACCAAGCGACTTTCTGGAATTTCTTCGCGCAGGACGATTGGAAGGTTACACGCCGGTTAAAGTTCAATTACGGCTTGCGCTATGACCTTTACCGCATTCCCGAAGCCGATACTTCCTCGCTTTTCCCGGCTTCGCAAAAATTTAACGTGGACAAAAACAATTTCGCGCCGCGTTTGGGCGTTGTTTATGCCTTGCGCGAAGGAAATCGCCCGACGATTCTTCGCGCCGGCGCCGGAATTTATTATGACCAACCGCTTTTGGCGATGTATCAGCGGGCATTGCAAAATAACGGTAATCCGAGATTTTTCACTTTCAGTTTTACGCCGACCTCGACGAACACGAACGCACCCGCCTTTCCGAATACTTTTTCAGGCTCTTTGCCCGCCGGTTCGGTTCTGCCGCCGCAAAACATAGATACGGTTGCGCCTGATTTCGAAACGATGTATGCCATTCACTTTAATTTTCAAATCGAACAGGCGATTACCGAAAATTTTTCTTTCGCCGCCGGATTCATTCATTCAGGCGGTCGTCATATACCGATTTACCGCAACATCAATTTAATTAATTCAACGCGCTTTTTGCTGGACGGCAGACCTGTTTTTGGAGCAGACCGGCTTGACTCAAGATTTAACATTATCCAAATGGTTGAATCCGTCGGAGTTTCGCAATATAACGCTTTGACTTTGCAATTGACGAAACGATTTTCACGGGGGTTTCAATTCAGCGCGAACTACACGCTTTCAAAAGCGGTCGATGACGCGCCCGAACAAAATCTGACGACCGGCAATATTCAAGGATTGGTTTTGTCAGACCCAGCCAATCGGCGGCTCGACAAAGGCAATTCGTTCGCCGACCAGCGCCATACGTTTGTAGTGAGTCTGGTCGCCCGTCCCAAATTTATTTTTGAGAACAGAACTCTGCGGTATCTTTTTAATCACAACCAATTCGGCCTGATCGGAAGGGCCAACAGCGGTGAGACATTCAACATCATTGCAAATGCAGACCTCAACGGCGACGGTGTTCAGACTTCAGACAGGCCGGTGGGAATCAACCGCAATTCGGGGAAGACTCCGCCGCAGTATAACGTGGACCTGCGTTACTCGCGATTCGTCGATTTCACGGAACGGTACCGATTGGAAGTCTTTGCGGAGTTTCAGAATCTATACAATGTTAACAGCATTGTCGGGTTTACAAATGTCACCGTTGCCACCGATATCGCCACAGGCCAATTGATCGGCGATCTGCCCGATTTCCGTGCCCGCAATCAATCAACCTCTCAGGAAAGCCGGCAGTTTCAGCTTGGGTTTAAGTTTATTTTCTGATCCTGTTTTCCGAACGGTCGATCAAAACCGTGGAACGAGCTATATGCCATTCCACGGACGGCGCCGGAGTGTGCGGCAAATCCCGCCCTTCGCAAACGAGCGATGAAAGCGGGATTTTTCCTTGGGAGCACGAATCTTACGATCAAACCTTGTCTTACATCAATTCGGCGAAAACCTCGCACTTGTTCGGACGCAAGAAATTATTGAATACAACGGTTGCGACATCCCGGTCGATCTCGATATTTGTCAGATCGTCGACCGAGAGCGTGATCGGCATCGGAAACACAGTCCCGTCGGCAAGCCGCATGTCGTCCAGCACGCGATCGAGATCAGCCGTGTTCATAAATGTCCGAAGTGGAGAAAACCCGCCGGTCGCGAGCAGCTCAAGATCGCAGGGTTCACGCCGAAAACAGACCTGACGGTTAGCACGGTCTGCGTCCCCTGGAACACTGACGGAGCGAGTGCTTAAAGACGAAATGGCCTACCTTTTGCCCCAGCCTGGATCCGACTTCATCGGCCGTGCGGAAATGAATGCCGGCAAAGACCCGCGCATCCACAACCTCGTTGAGCCCCTCGTCAAACGTCGTCCACACACGGGTGATACCTGTAATCGTCGAGGTTAAGGGAATGCCAGCCTCCTCGCCGAAAATAAGCTTCAGCATTGTGGCCATGGCCGTGCTGTTTGTTGTGTGACCCGAAGTGTATTCCGGATGCCGCGGCGTCGGGAACAGCGGCGCCCACGCCGGGTCGGCGATAGTCGCGGCGTTGCCGTCCTCGTCGCCGCGCCGGATGGCTGGTTGGGGGCGCCAGAAATTGTATTCGTATTTTGAACCCCAGCATGCGATGCTCGAGTCGGCCGCCGCCAGGTGCACTAGTGCAAATATTCGGGCCCTATTCGAGAGATTAAGGTTTCGGGACGCTACGAGATCCCTGAGAGGCTGGTTCCAGATCGCAACCGGCGAGCCTAGCCAGAATGTAGCGATTTGAGTCTGTTCCGTCGTTCTCGTCGGGCTGTTCAGCGCTCCGATCTCTTTGACCTCGTTATAATCCGAAGCGTATTGGCCGCTGCTAAGCGCCGGCGGTCCGTCGGGACGAAACTGCGTGCCGTTGTTGAGTACCCACGGCGTTACGTTGCCCCATCCCGGTAAGAGCGCCGGTAAGGCGGTGAGCGGCTGCCAGACACCGGGAGCGCCCGCTCCGGGAGCCGTATAGTCAAACTGGGCGCCTGCCGAGCCATCTCCGGCACGAGCGGCCAGTATCGCCGCTGCCGCCGCTTGGCCGTATCCAACACCGGCGTCACCAACGGATAGCCCGTGGGCGGCGAGCGATGCCAGAAACAGGGCGTCCAATGAAGCCGCGTGGGCAGACCCATAAAGATTTTTCAGAGCGTGGTGCGCCGCCGCGATGGCCGATGCTTCGGGAGAAGCTCCCGACGGTGCCGGACCAGGCGAAAGGTAGGTCTTGTATTCACGGGTGATCCCGTTGACGGCATCGTGGACCGACACCTGAACGATCGCCATGGTGCGCGTCTGCTGCACGGGTGCGAGACCTGACGTCGCTAACAGTGTCAATCTGACTGCCTCCGCGTTCCATTCCGCGACGACATCCTGAGCGACCGATGGCGGCCGATGAGCTCCGCGCGTGCGGATCGTGTCCGTCGACGCTCGGTTCCACTGCAAAACGCCATTCTCGCCCGGCGGATTCGATTCGACAGCATCCGGGTTATGGGCCTCCATGGGCTGGAGGGCAAAAAGCAAAACTGCGATTGTTAAAAGACAAAATGTCAACGATTTGTATTTCATGATGGTTATCTCCTATTTTTTCTGGATGTCTATAGCGCGGGCACCCGCCGGAATAGCGGTAGTACCCGACTTCATATCTACGCGTCGAAAGATTTTTGAAACTGCTTGTAGTTCATCTGATCTTTTTCCTATCCTATAAATTATTGACAGAGCTTAATTTATTGGAACTTTTGGCGGATTGAAATGTGATTGATCCGATAATCCCGATTAATAACAAATTTCCGCTCTACTCAATTAGCGCGACGGTTTTTCAAAACAGAGGTCAAAATTTTTGGAAATTTAACTTTCACCGGAAACAGCCTTCTTTCGTGTTTAAGTTTGAAGTGAGTCAGAACCACCTGCGTATGCGGGCGATGCGATCAAATTTGCATAAGAAAATTTGACTTTCTTATCGAAACGGCATACTTTTGTGGTCAAAACACAGATCAAAGGGGCGAACGGAGAGGTTTTGGCATGGCCGACAAATCACTTCCTACAAATCAGATAACGGAAAGACTGCGCGATTGGAGCGACGACCCGCCCGGCGAGGAGGCTGACGCTCTGCTGAGACTCGTCTATGACGAACTGCACAAACAAGCGCACAATTATTTGAAAAGGGAACGCCGCGGGCACACGCTTCAAACCACCGCCCTCGTTCATGAGGCGTACCTAAAGATCGTCAAACAAAAAAATGTATCGTGGGAAAGCCGCTCGCATTTTTTTGCCGTGGCGGCAACGATGATGCGGCGGATTCTGATTGACTACGCCAAAACCCGGCAGCGTGTCCGGCGCGGAGGCGTTCACAGCGATCTCCCGCTTGAAAACGCACTGACGGTCGCCGTCAGCGACACCGATTTTGATCTGCTCGCTTTAGACGAGGCCTTAAACCGGCTTGCCGAAAAAGACGCCCATCTGGCAAAAGTCGTCGAACTGAGATTCTTCAGCGGCCTCGATGTCGTCGAAACGGCAAATGTGCTCAGCATTTCCGAATCGACCGTCAAAAGGGACTGGCAGATGGCAAAGGCGTGGCTTCACCGGGAATTAGCGTAGGGAACCGACTGTAGAAGCCTGCGCGTACGAGGCTGTGTCAAAACTCTCAATGCGACGGTGTTTTGAGGTTGCTCGTCGCCAACGGCGACCAACATTAAAGCCTGGGGTGAAGCCGTTTCGGCGGAACCCCAGGCCGACGGAAGGTGAAATGGCTCCCTGAAGGGGAGCGACAACGGCGTGTGTTGTTAGTCGCTTTCAGCGACCGGACTCTCTTATTCGGGTTTTCCTGGGGTTCCACTCGCTTCGCTCATTGCACCCCAGGCTTTAATGTCGGTCGCCGTTGGCGACAAGAATCTAATGAGTTTTGACACAGGCTCGTAAGCAAGGGCGTATCCAACTAGTTGACCGTTATGCCCTTGCTCAGGCGCAGGCTTCTGCATTTAAGAAAAAAATTGACCTGTCTTTGATAAGAATGTCGCGCTAATAATCAGAAGGATTGTTAAAAGGAAAAAATGGAGGCAGAAAATTGGCAGCAAGTGAGGCAGATATTTGACGAGGCCCTGCGTCAGAGACCGGAAGAGCGCTCACGGTTTGTCAATGAAACCTGTGCTTCCGATATTACTTTGTTTCGCGAAGTCGAATCGCTTCTGTCGTCGCTCGACAGCGCGGACAATTTTCTTGAAACCCCGGCGGTCGAAAAAGTCGCTGACTCTTTTTTAGGCAACGGTAATAAGCTCAAAAAGGGTCAATGTCTGCGCCACTACAAGATAATTAGAGAACTCGGATCGGGTGGAATGGGTGAGGTTTATCTCGCCAACGACACGATATTGAATCGCCGGGTCGCTCTCAAAGTTCTTCATCAAAATCTATTATCCGACAATCAATCCAGCGGCCGGCTTCTGCGCGAAGCGCAAGCGGCGGCGATTCTCGACCATCCGCATATCTGCGCGATTCACGAAATTTCTGAAACCGACGATGGCAGCTTTATCGTCATGCAGTATGTCGAGGGCGAAACGCTTGCCGACATTTTGACCAAACCGCTGACCGCTCGAAAGTCGCTCGATCTGGCAATTCAAATCGCCGACGCACTGTCTGAAGCACATGCCCATCGCATAATTCACCGGGACATTAAACCTGCCAACATCATCGTCAACGAAAAAGGACAGGCAAAGGTTTTAGATTTTGGTTTGGCAAAATTTATCGAGGCCGAAAGCCTGAAAGATACGGTGGAAAGGCTCCGCAGTTCCGGCGCGGTGATGGGAACCGTGCCGTATATGTCGCCCGAACAATTGTGCGGTAAAAGCCTCGATGCGCGAACCGATATTTTTAGTTTTGGAGCGATGTTTTACGAGATGTTGTGTGGGCAGCAGGCATTTGCGAAAGAAAGCAACGCCGAAACGATCTCCGCGATTCTCAACGACCAGCCGGATTGGACAAGAATTCCGGCCCGACTTCAGTCTATCGTTCAAAAATCGTTGAAGAAAAAGCGTGACGAGCGTTATCAAACGGCTCAGGATCTGGCGGACGATTTAGACAAGATTCTGCAAAGTGGTGAATATTTTCTGGAAAACGAGGGCGAGCCTAACGACCGATACAAGGCGGAAACTATTTCGACTTCGCCGTTCAAACGACTTTTTTCGCGTGAAACGGCCGGTTCCAAACTTCCGTCGTATCGTTTTTGGAAGAGTTCTGATCCAAGCGTCCCTTTCATGCCTGAAACCGATTCATTCGGAAACGAGCAAACAATCAAATCAAAAAATGTCCGCCTTGGTTATCCGGCGATTTTTGCCGCATTGACAATTTTTATGCTAGTCGGCGCGGCGGGTTGGCTCGTTTGGCAACTCAACACGAATTCCGATTCAGGTTCGTTCGACGATCTCCGTTCGGTTCGACTAGCCTCGTGGAAAAGCGCCGCGAGCAGTGCTTACGGGGATTATCGAGTGTCCAACAGCGGCAAGATGATTGCTCTGTCTTCCACGCAGGACGGCAAAAGCGAGGCAATTTACGTCAAACAGGCACCAGATGGCGAAGACATCCGCGTAACCAGGGACGAATGGACAAATCACAGCCCGATCTGGTCGCCCGACGACCAACGTATCGCTTTTGTTTCTGTAAGGGAAAGTACGTCAGGCATCTACGTCAGCCCATCGCTGGGCGGAGCGGCGACGGTCATCAAAATAATCGGCCAGGGCGACCTTTCCTTGCGAAATTGGACCAAAGACGGCTCTTCGATTTTTTATGAGCACGTCGGGAATCTTTTCCAGCTCGATCTGGAGACGCGAGAAAGCCTTCCGATCACCGATTTTCCCCAATCTCCTAAAGATGGCAGACATTTCGACCTATCGCCCGATGAAAAGCAAATTGTCTTTGTCGACGAACGCGACGGGCAACTCGATCTTTGGACGATGCCGCTTTCAGGCGGTTCACCTTCTCGTTTGACGAACGACGCGGAACGAGAGACTCGCCCATTCTGGCACGCGGACGGTAAGCGGATTTTATACAACGTCGAACGCGACAACGATATGCAGATCTATGTTGCCTTTACTAACGGACGAGCGCCGATACAGGTTACACGCGGCGCCGGTGATTATGAGTTGGCTGATATTTCTGCCGATGGCGCGAAAGTTTTTTATTGGTTCTGGAAAAACAACTCGGATATCTCCGGCGTCAAAATTGAAACGGGCGAGGAATTTGAACTCGCTTCTGAAATCGAATCGGAATTGTGGGCGGACGTTTCGCCCGATGGCAAATCGGTCGTTTATGAAACCAACGCCTCGCCGCATTTAACGCCGAACTTGTCGGAATCTTCGATAGCCGTAAAGTCACTGGACAACGCATCGCCGCCGCTCGTCCTGAAAGGACACAACCCGCGATGGACGCCCGACAGCCGTCACGTTGTTTTTATGCGTTGGCACAAAGAGGAACAAAAATATCAATACTGGCTGGTGAATAGGGTGAGCAGAGAGGAAAAGCAATTGACGAAAGATGGCGTTTCGTCGCCGTCGTTTGGTCGTTTGCCGATTAACCGCAAGGAAACCGGTAAGAATTGGTCGCCGGATGCGACGCGTCTTGTCTATCTCGATTCAAAAAAACAGAATATCTGGATGGCTTCGGTCCAATCGTCTGAAACCTTTAATTTGACAAACAATACGAATACGAATCTGCGCTATTTTCCGCCAATCTGGTCGCCGGACGGCAAGCACATTGCTTTTTTATCAATGGAGAAAGCCGAAGTACCGAAATGGAGAGTTTGGCTTAACGAGCAGGGTAAAACGAAGGAAATTTATTCGGGCGCGGCGGAGTTGCGGCTTTTGGGCTGGTCGGCTTCGGGCAATGAGCTTTTGCTGGCGATGACAGACGGTTTGATGAAAACGAGTCCGCTTGAAATTAAGATTCTCGGCATTTCCGAGACGGGCGGCAGTCGCGTTTTGACTGTTTTCAGAAACACATACGCTTCAAGTATCACGCTATCAGCCGATGGTAAAATGCTGGCATTCAGCTCCCGCCGCTACGAAAAAGACAATATCTGGATTGCGGCGGCAAGCGGCGGCGAAGAGAAGAAAATAACCACTAACGGACATAGCAGAACATTTTACGGCAGTCCCGCCTGGTCACCCGACGGGAAAACGATTTTTTTTGACAAGCAAGACCAGGTCAACACAATCTCGATGTTTGAGAACTTTAAATAAAAAAAAGGAGAAACTACTATGGATGCAGCTACAAGCATGAACACAAACGAAGCGGAAGAAAATAATAAACTAAAAAGATTCTGCATTGTTTTTGGCGTAACGCAATCGAATACGCTTTATCGCATTTTGAGATCAAACGACAAAGCGGAAATGATGGAACGGATCACACAAGAAACAGAAAGTCTTGAACGAGCATCGCGCGGCAGCGGAAAGTGCCCGGTCGGGACAGTCTGGGATGAAGCGCGACAAGAATGCGTCTAGTATAGGGTTCTGAGTCCCGCCTTTAGGCGGCCTCCTCGTCGGGGACGAAGCCGTCTAAAGGGGGACTCAAAACGACGCGATGGCTGATGACGGTTGGCAAAAGGTAAGGGAAATTTTTGATTCGGCGCTCGGCCGCAAGCCAGAGGAGCGCCGAAAATTTGTTCGCGAGGCCTGTGCGGGTGATGAGATTTTGCTGGCGGAGGTCGAATCTCTTCTGTCATCCCTCGACAGCGCCGACAGCTTTATGGAAGCTCCCGCCGTCGCGGAAGTGGCTGAGGCGTTTGGAAGCGACGGCCATAAACTGGACAAAGGCCAGTGTTTACGGCATTACGAAATAATTGAACAAGTCGGTAGCGGCGGGATGGGTGAGGTGTATCTGGCGAAGGACAAAACGCTCGACCGCCAGGTCGCTATTAAGGTCCTTAATCAAGAGTTCAGCCAACACGACGCCAATCTACAAAGATTTATCCACGAGGCGAAAGCTGCATCGGCTTTGAATCATCCAAACATCCTGACGATTTACGAATTTGGCGAAGCCGAAAACGCTCATTTTATCGTCAGCGAATTTATCGAAGGCGAGACTCTGCGCGAAGTCATCCGCGAATCCAGGCTCGGATTCTCTGAAATTCTCGACATTTCAATCCAGGTCGCCGCCGCACTTTCCGCCGCCCACAAAGCCCATCTGATCCACCGCGACATAAAGCCCGAAAATATAATGATTCGCCCCGATGGTTATGTGAAAATTCTGGATTTCGGTCTGGCAAAACTCATTCAACCAAAACAGGCAATTCTCGGACTGGAAGTCGATACCGCCAGGCAAAACGAAACGGCAAAGGGCGTGATCATGGGTACGGTCAATTATATGTCGCCCGAACAGGCGAAAGGCGAACGGGTTGACGAGCGAACGGATAGTTTTAGCTTCGGTGTTCTGATTTATGAAATGCTGACGGGCCGAACGCCGTTTTCGGGTGATTCGATTTCTGAAACATTCGCCAATCTGATCAAAACCGAACCGCCGCCGCTTTCGCAGTTTGCCTCAAATGTCCCCGACGAATTGCAGCGCGTCGTTTCCAAAACGCTCCGCAAAGACAAAGCCGAGCGATACCAAACGATGAACGCCGTTCTGACCGATTTGCGACATCTGCGGGAAAATATGACGCTCGAAGAGAAATTGGAGCGCGCGGTTCCCCCGACTGGGGGAGACGCCGTTTTATGGACGGCAACGGGCCAGGTGAATAAGGAAACCGCCGAGACGCAACACATTCCTTATCAACGGATTTCACGGCAAAATCCTCTTGTGATCGCGGCGCTCGTTGCTTCGCTCGTTGGCGTGCTCGCTTTCGGCTATTGGTTTTACGCAAATCGTTTTTCCAGCCGTAATCAAATCGAATCAATCGCCGTCCTGCCGTTTCAGAATAGCAGCGGCGATGTAAACCTGGATTATTTGTCGGATGGCTTGAGCGAGAGCATCATCGACCGTCTGTCCGGGCTTCCGCAGCTAAAAGTCATCGCCCGGAATTCAAGCTTTAAATTCCGGGGCCAGGACGATTGGCAACAGGCGGCCACGGCGATGGGCGTAAGGGCAATTGTAACGGGAAGAATCATGCTCGACGGCAACAGCCTGACCGTCAGGGTCGAGTTGGTGGATGTGCGCGAGAACCGTCAACTCTGGAGCCAGCAATATATCCGCCAGCTAACGGACGCTCCGGTGGTGCAGGAGGAAATAACGCAGACGATTTCCGAAAAACTGAGTTTGAATCTATCGGGCGCGCAGATGCAGCAGATCGCCCAATACAAAACGGTAAATCCCCAGGCATTTGAATTTGCGCTCAAGGGACGCTTTTACTCGTTCAAGGGCGGGGCGGAAAATTGGAAACAGGCTGTCGAATATTTCGAACAGGCGATTGCCACTGACCCAAATTACGCACCCGCCTACGCCGGATTGTTTTGGGCTTACAGAAATCTTTTGACACGTGGCGTTCTCAACGCGCAAGAGTTCGGCCCCAAGGCTGCGGCCGCGGCACGCAAGGCGTTGGAGCTAGACCCAAACCTGGCGGACGCAAATCTTGCTCTCGCCTATATGAGACGCGATGCGTGGAACTGGCCGGAAGCCGAAACGTCATACAAGCGAGCCATCGAACTAGGCCCGAATCTTGCCCCGGCCCGCGGCGCGTATTCGGCATATCTAAGCGTTTTGGGACGACACGCCGAAGCCATCCCCGAGGCAACGCGGGCGGCGGATCTCGACCCTTTTTCACCCTTTTTCAAGACAAACGCCGGCTTCGTTCTCTTTCTTGCCCGACGATACGACGAGGCGATCGAAACTTTGCAAAAAACACTGGAACTCGACCGCAACCATTCCAACGCGCACCTTATTTTGGGCCTGGTTTACACCGAGAAAGGAATGTTTGCCGAAGCCATCGCCGCTCACGAGGAAGCGGTACGGATCGACAAGATCAGTCCGAATTTGCGGATTGCGGTCGGAACGGCCTACGCCCGCTCAGGCAATCGCGAGCAGGCCCAGAAGATCTTCAACCAATTGCGAGAAAGCCAAAGCAATATTCCGCCAACCGACCTTGCAGTTTTCTACGCCGCAATGGGCGAGCGCGACCTGGCGTTCGCATCGCTCGAACAAGCCTTCGCCGCACACGACAGCCAATTGCAATATTTAGGGACCGGACCGGCATACGATTCGCTGCGTGACGACCCGCGTTTTGATGACCTGGCCCGACGCGTCGGGCTGAAATGAATAGACGGAACGAGAGACTCTGACTACGCTTGAAGGCTTGTTAATCTGCCTAAAAGACTGAGAGAGGCACGATAGGACAGTCCGGAAGGCGAGTTTACCCCCGGTCGGTGTGATTCGGATTGCCGGACGAATGATCCGGACAACCGTACGGCTGAGGCGGACACCGTACGGCTGAGACGGACAACCGTGCGCTACAACAGCCGGACAACCGTACGACGACGCCGGACGACCGAATTTTTTGGTACCTACGCCATCAAGAATATCTACATCCAAAACTTGTACGACAGGCTGCCGAGCCTGTCGATCAAGCGTATGATTATGCGACTTGAGAGAACCGACGCGCGCGAACCTGTGTGACAGACTCGCTTAAACGAGTTGAGAGAACGCTACGTCGGGGAACGGACTAACAGTCCGTTCTACTGGAAGGCGCTCTGTGTCGGGCGGTCGCCGTTTGTGCCGAAGGGGAAGGCGTCGAACATGCCGTTTGAGCTGTTTGTCCGGTACCATTGACCTTCGGAGCCGCGGAAGACGCAGATGTCGGCGCGGCCGTCGCCATCGAAATCGGCGGGGGCCGGGATGTCATTCGGCGAGCCGAATGCGGTCTGTATGAAGGCACCCGTTAAGCTTGATTTCACGTACCAGAAACCGTTCGATGGACGGAAAACGGCGACGTCAGTTTTACGGTCGCCGTCGTAATCGGCGGGCACGACGATGTCGGTTCCGGTTCCGAATTGCTCGCCAAAGAACGACCCGTCCGTGCTTCTGATCTGGAACCACGCCCCCGCCGATGGACGGAACACCGCAAGATCGGCCTTGCCATCACCATCGAAATCTCCCATTACGGGTTTGTCGCCGCTTGCTCCGAATTGGCGGCCAAAGAACGATCCGTTTGAGCTGTTGAGCCGGTACCAGGTGCTGTCCGCCGGGCGGAACACCGAAACGTCTGCCCGTCCGTCGCCGTCGAAATCTCCCGGGATCGGGATGTCATCCGGCAGTCCGAATACGGCGAACATAAAAGTGCTGTCCGTGCTTCTGACGATATACCACACGCCGTCTGACGGCCGGTAAACAGCTACATCCGTTTTGCCGTCCCCGTCAAAATCAGCCGGAGCGAGCTTGTCGGTCGAACGCCCAAATCTGATCCCGAACAACCCGTCTCTCGATTGTTGATGATACCAATCCCCAACCGACGGCCTGAAGATCGAGCGATCAGCCCTCCGGTCGCCATCGTAGTCGAACGCCGTCCGGCCAAGCGACGGTGTTGGTGTCGGGGTTGGAGTCGGCGTGGCCGTTGGCGTTGGTGTCGCGGTCGGTGTTGGCGTCGGAGTCGCTCCCCCAACCGTGAAGATAAGCGAAACGGCCCGCAGAAACCCGATGTCCTGAGGACCAGTATCCCTGACGTTTAGTATCCAGTTTCCGCTTCCGTTCTGAGAATCAAACGCCGACAGAGGATTGCTCGGTGAGAAATTCCCGGTTAACGGCCCGGCATTGTCGCCGGGTGGGCATTGATTATCGACGCGCGGCAATCCGCCTTCGTCATCGAGCACGAGATTGAACAAATTGTTGCCGTTACAGGTGCCGCCTGTGAAGTTGTTGATAATAGTCACCGTCGTTCCATTTGGCGACGTGAGCCTAAATGAAAGATCGCCGAGGTACGAGTGGTTGACGCCGACCGTCGTCGAAGCCGGGTCGGAGCTCGGCGCCGTACCGTCAAACCTAAAGTTGAGATCCGAAATCGCGCCGACACCGGCCACAGCCAGAGTGATATTTACTCCCGTCGCATTATTATCGGGTATCGCAATCGCCCCCGTAAAGCTCCGTGTTATAGTGGTGCCCGGGGGCGGGGGCGGCGTCGCGGTAGGCGTCGGCGTTGGCGTCGGCGGTATGCCGGCCTGAGTTACCGTGTGAATCGCCGTTACTCCATCGGCACCAGCGACGCTTATCGTCCCTACTCGCGGCGGATTGGTACCGTTCGAGGCGACCGTGTAATTGACCGTGCTGTTACCGGATCCATTCGTACCCGACGTTACCGTTATCCACGGCGCGTTGCTCGTCGCGGTATAAGCGCATCCGGTCGGCGCCGTCACCGCGAAACTGCCGTTGCCCCCGGCGATTGGAAATGTCGCATCCGGCGGGGTGGCGGTGTACGCACAAATCACCTCGTTCCCGCTGAGCAAGCGCGCAACGAAGTCCACGGTTATGCCCCCAATAGTACGGAAATCGCCGCCGACCAAAAGTCGCCCGTCCGGCTGTATGCGAGAGTCATACACAGTGTGGTCGGCATCGACATTGGGGTTAAAGGATGCATCGAGCGAGCCGTCGCTATTGAGGCGCGCCAACCTGCTGCGGGGCTGACCCGCAATCATAGAGAAGTCGCCGCCTATGATTATCTTACCGTCCGCCTGCACGCTGACGGTATTAATCCGACCGTTGGGGCTTGGATACACAAAACTCGGGTCATTCGCACCGTTTGAGTTCAAACGGGCAATATAACGCTGCATCGTACCGTCGAATAAGGTGCCCACGACAACAATTTTATCGTTTTGTAGAGCAACGTCGAAAATGTCGGACAAGGGCGTGATAGTAAATGTGGGGTCGACTGAGCCATTCGTGTTGTAACGATATAAGCCCCGCGGAAAGACGCCTTCGGAGAGAATTTTGCCATCCCCCAGAACCGTAATAGACCTCGACGTGACGGCCACCGAGCCGCTGTCAAAACTGGGATCGAGGGATCCGTCTACTGAGTTGAGCCGTGCCAATCGACTGGGAGGCTGTCCGCTGAAAGAACCGCCAACCATGATTTTGTCGCCCGCAAGGGCGATTGCCAAAACACCGTCGTTCGAGTTAATGTTTGGATTGAACCCTGTGTCAATCGTACCGTTGGCATTCAATCGCACCAGGAATCTTCTTGCCTGCCCATTAACAGTCGCGAAACTGCCGCCGACAAGAATCTTGTTATCGAGCGGCTGAACTACGATCGCCGCAACCAGCAGCGGACCATTGACGCTTTCAAAAATACCCGGGTCGGCAAAACTCGTGTCAACCGAGCTGTCTGGGTTGAGTCTGACGACACCCCGATAGGTTCGTCCGCCCACCGAACCAAAATATCCGCCTACGAGGATTTTGCCGTCATTGGGCTGGATCGCGAGCGACTGCACGTTTGGCAAAAATGCGCCGTTGATTATGTTTCGGCTTTCGATAGAAACATCTCTCGGAAACAGATCGACCGAAGCGTCCGGGTTGAGACGGACAAAATTATGACGCGTCAGCAAACGGAAGGTACTGAAACCACCGCCAACCAGCAATTTGCCGTCCGCATTCTGCAGGGCAAGCGACTGAACGTCCACGAACCCCGTAAAACTACTCATAACAGCGTCATACGTCGCGTCAACATTCCCGTTCGAGTCGAGACGCGCCAGTCCGGAACGGCTAATCTGATTGATTTGATAGCTAAAAGTTCCGCCGATGATTATTCGACCATCGGGCAAAACGACAAAATCGTTGATCCGACTTCCAAAGGCGATTTCGGTGATCTCGCGAAATGTGGGGTCAACGGTGCCGTCAGCATTAAGGCGCGCGATATTTCTACGCGACGTGGAAACGGTACCAGTGCGGACAGAGGTAAACAGGCCGCTAATCAGGATCTTGCCATCCTGAATCTTGATAGCTTCGACGTCGTCATTCGTGCGACCCAGAAACGTATTGTCCAACGACCCATTGGAGTTCAAACGCGCGAAGTCACTGTGATTAAAAGCTATGAAAAAGCTGCCGCCGATCAGTATTTTGTCGTCCTGAAGGGCGATTGCGGAAATTGCGGGAATAACGCTGATCGGCGGATTGGTAAATGCCGCGTCGAGCGTGCCGTCGGTGTTGAGCCTGGCCAGGGCGCTTCGAGCCTGACCGCCGACCGCCGCAAATTGCCCGCCAATTAAAATCTGATTACCCTGGAGGACGATCACCCTGACACTATTGTCGACATTCGGGTTCTGAAATGTCGTGTCGAGGGAACCGTCCGCGTTCAAACGTGCGACACGGCTCCGTGCCTGCCCATTAACCATCGTGAAATCGCCGCCGATCAGAATTTGCTGGCCCTGTAAAGCGATGACGTGAACCACACCATTGACCGTCGGGTTAAAAGGGTAATCGGGCGACCCGTCCGCGTTCAAACGTCCGAGAAACCGTTGGGAACGGTTGGCAAACGAGGTAAAACCGCCGCCAAGAAGCATCTTGCCGTCCGGCTGGAGGAGTACGGCCCCTACGTTGACCGCGGCCCCACTGAGGGTGTCCCCCACAAGTCGGGAGACAAATGACGAATCAACATCCCCCGCCGCCGCGGGCGCCTGGCTGAGCCGAAAAACCGTGTCTGAGCTTGGCAGAAACACGCTTTCAATCAGTGGTTCCGTTGATTTAGGCTTTCCGAGCGTTTCCCAAATGTCGTCCTGCGACTGGGCCGCACCTAAAACCGTACCGGCCAAAACGATCACAGCGGCAAACAGCAAAATTATCCCGTGGTTCCACTTCGTACGCATAGAAAGACTCCTTTTCGACCTTTTTTCAAAGGTCGCGTTCCTTTCGACTTGTTCGATGGGGAACACCGCAAATGAGAGGGCTCTGTCCCTGAAACTTTCGGCGGTGTGGGCTTTCAGGTTTTCCTATTTACTGCGACAAAAAAGGATAAGGGGGGGTCAAGATATTTCCTTCTTTTTTGGATGGACATTTTGAACATAGCTAACATATGGCGAATAAGCAAGGCCATAGTCCGCATGGCTATATTAGCTGCGTTCGGAGTTCCAGCTTTAGCTGGCCTCGTGTCGGCGAAGAGGCCAACTGAAGTTGGAACTCCGAGCTCGGATGTTCTACTGGAAGGCGCTCTGTGTCGGGCGGTCGCCGTTTGTGCCGAAGGGGAATGCGTCGAACATGCCGTTTGAGCTGTTTGTTCGATACCATTGACCCTCGGACGCTCGGAAGACGCAAATATCGGCACGACCGTCGCCATCGAAGTCGGCGGGGGCCGGGATGTCCGACGCCGCGCCAAACGCGGTTGTTGTAAGCGCACTGGCAGAGCTTCGCTGAATGTACCAGGTGCCGTTTGACGGACGGTAAACCGCAAGATCGGTCCGTCGATCGCCGTCGTAGTCGGCGGGTACGACAATGTCGGTTCCGTTGCCAAACTGCT
>JANPCJ010000007.1:0-9333 GCA_031430895.1 Chloracidobacterium sp.
TATTTGCCGACGAAGATGAACCCAGTCGCTACCGCTCCCGGTTCTGACAAGCAATATGCGGGCGAAAAAATCTCTAGGACAAAACTTCCTGCGTGACGAAGGCGTGGTAAATCGAATCGTCGATGCGCTCGACCTCCGCAATGACGAGACGGTCATCGAGATCGGCCCTGGTCAGGGCGCGTTGACCGGTGTTCTGCTCGAAAGGGCGGCTCATGTTGTCGCAATCGAATTCGACAGGGACATGATCGCTCTTTTGGAGACGAGGTTTGGGAATCGCTCTAATTTTGCCTTGATTGCGGATGACGCGTTGCAAGTAGATTTCGCCGATGTCAGAACCGGGAGCGGTAGCCACTGGGTTCTTCATCCGCGACCGAGGAACCCAGTCGCTACCGCTCCCGGTTCCGTCAAACTCGTCGCCAATCTTCCTTACAACATCTCGACGCCGATCCTGCAGCGGCTAATGGAACAGCGGCATATCTTCTCGACCATCGTCCTAATGTTCCAACGCGAGGTCGTTGAACGGATCACGGCCAAGCCCGGCGGCAAGAGCCGTGGTTTTCTTAGCGTCCTGGTCGAGAACGCGTTTGAGACGGAATACCTTTTCGAAGTCCCGCCAACCGCCTTTCACCCGGTCCCAAAAGTCTGGAGCGCGGTCGTTGGCCTGACGCCGAAACAATCGAGTGTTTCCGATGAATCGCTGTTCCGAGAGATATTGAGCGCATCTTTTGCCCAAAAGAGAAAGACGCTTCTGAACAATCTAAAGCCGAGATACAAAAACGCGGCGGTTGTTTTGGAGAAAACCCAAATCGACGGCCGCCGCCGGGCCGAGACTCTTACTCTCGAAGAATGGATCAGATTGACCGGAGAATTCAGCCCAGTTCGCGGGTGATGTCTGTTTCTCCTCCCAATTTTAGAAAATTAAAAAAATCCCCGTTCGTCAACGGGCCTTTTGGTGCAGAGCAGCCCTTCCTGACCACAAGCTTGGGCGGCTTTAATCTTTCAATTCAACATTCTCGAAACTCAGGCGCTGACCAGAACCGATTCAAGAAAAATACATTTGCAGGTCAGGAAGGGCGGCTCTGCCCCCGCTCTTCTGGGCGAACTAAAGCGCGACGGGGCGCTCCAGACGGCCTAAAAAATCACTTAGGATGATCGCTGCGGCCTCGCTGTCGACCAGATTGCGGGTTTCTTTGATCGTCCGGCCCTGTTCCCAAAGCCGCGCTTTTGCCTCGTACGACGTAACGCGCTCATCCTGGAGGAAAACGGGAATCTCCAGCGATAACGCGAAGTTGCGGGCCAGGCGTCGTGATTCCATCGACATCTCGCTTTCGGAGCCGTCCGATTCGAGCGGCAAACCTATCACAAGCGCCTTTGCATCAAACTCGGAGACGATTTGTCGGATGTTTGAAAGCAGCTTTTTCCAGCTTGTGCGGTGAATAACCGCAAGCGGCCGCGTGGTGACGCGGAGTTCATCACAGACGGCGACGCCGCAGCGTTTTGTGCCGGGGTCGATTGCGATGATGCGGCCTTCGGGCGGGACGTCGAAAACATCTGTAAGTTCGCCGGGATTAGTTGTTTCTTTTTGTTGCACCTGAATGAGCGGTTAAGGGATAATTTATGGATGCACAAGCCCGCGCGTAAGCAAGGGCGGAACACGCAACTTGAAGGTATCGCTCCTTGCTTACGCGCGGGCTTGTGCATCGACCTAAACAAATCGCTGTCGTTTCACGTAATAGCCACGGGTTAGAATTATCATAAGAGGTATCATATGTCATTTCGCGGAAAGCTTTGGACACTTGTCGTTTCGGGCATAATTGCGGTTTATGCCGTCGTTGGCGGTCTGCCGCTTGTCGGCGGGCTGCTTACCACGTCGGCCCAACAGCCGGTCAGCGACGCGACCGCACAGCTTCGCATCGTCGAATCCGTTCTCAAACATATCCAAAACGATTACGTTGACGATCCTAATATGGAAAAGGTCCGCCTCGGCGCCCTTCGCGGTCTCGCTGGCGGTCTCGATCCCTATTCGTCGTATCTGACGCCGGAACAGGTAAAAGCTTACGAGGCAAGCAAGACCTCAAACAAGGTCGGCATCGGCGCAGAGTTTTCGCAGATATCCGGCTTTCTCTATGTAATCTCGGCGGTCAAAGGCTCGCCGGCGGAAAAAGGCGGGCTAAAGGCGGGCGACGTGATCGAGTACATCGATACTAAGGCAACCCGCGACCTTTCGCTCTACGACGCCCGACAGCTCGTTAACGGCGACGCCGGCACGACCGTGAATGTTCGTGTTCTCAGATCGGGAGAGAAACCTCAGACAATTAAATTAACGCGGGGCACTTTCAAATCCTCGCCCGTCGAATCCCGCGTCGAAGCTGGCAAGACCGGCGTTATCAAGGCTTACAGCCTCGAAGACGGTGCGGCAAACGACATCCGAACACAGATCACGAGCCTGACGAAACAGGGTGTGCAAAAGATCGTCCTCGATGTGCGTGGTGTATCGGCCGGAACCCTGGCCGAGGGCGTTGCCGTGGCTAATCTTTTTATTAAGGAAGGCGAACTGGCAAAAGTACTCGGACGCGGAAGCAAAGTTGAGACGACGTTTACAGCCGAGGCGTCAAAAGCTGTCTTCGACGGCAATCTCGCCGTTCTGATCGATCTAGGCACCGCCGGTGCCGCAGAAGTGGTTGCATCAGCCGTCCTCGACCGCAAACGCGGCGAAGTGATCGGCGAACGCAGTTTTGGTTCGGGTACGGAACAGAAACTTTTCCCGCTCTCAAGCGGCGGCGGCTATCTGCTAACCGTAGCAAAATGGGCATCCCCGAGCGGAACACCCTTCCTCGGCGAAGAACGTGCAACCACCGGCGTAAAACCATCTATCGAAGTAAAACGCCCCGACACGCCAGAACCGCTCGAAGTCGAGAACCTGATAGATCAGCAGGAAAACCCCAATCCGCGACCAACCCCGGCCGCGACACCGGCTTCGCAAAAACCAGTCGTTGTCGAAGACGTTCAGTTGAAGAAAGCTCTTGAAATTCTTAACCTGAAAACCGCGAAGGCGGCGGGGGCCGAGTAATAGTTAGTTGCAGGCCGCAGATTCACAAAGAAGACCGTTCGAAAGTTCGGTCTTTCTCTGTTTTAATTTGATCGGAACGTCTCTCTTTCCCAATGTTCCATACAGAAGATTTTAGTTGTTCAAAATCCAAGTTTTTGGATTTTGAACGATTTGGGATATTTTTTTGATGCCGCCTAATTCTTTCAGCAAAGTGTTTACGTACACTTGCCAACCGGAACAAAATTTGCCTTAAGAATAGTTTGTACCATCATTATGGCTAGTTAAATAGCTTCTTCAGTCCAATTCAACAAGGAGAGAAAAATATGCGAAAGTATATAAGCGCTTGCATTGCATCAGTGCTCGTTGCGGTGTGCTTTACCGGCGTTCTGGCGCAGTCTTCAACCGGATCAATTTCCGGCACTGTTAACGACGAACGGGCGGCCTCAATAGCCGGAGCGACCGTAACCGCCCGGAATGTCGATACCGGGTTTTCACGAACCGCGACTACTGACGGTGAGGGCCGGTTTAAGTTGGTAAATGTTCCGCTCGGTTCCTATGAAGTGACCGTTGAGGCGGCAAACTTTTCAAAGCTCGTTCAGTCCGGAATCACCCTTGTGGTCAACCAGGTTGCCGATCTTGACTTGACATTAAAGCCGGGCCAGGTGACCGAGGTTGTTAACGTCACCGAAAATGCCTCGGTTCTAAATACGACAACGGCGGAGGTAAGCACTAGATTCGATTCGAAGCGCTTGTCGGAATTGCCGATCGCAACGAATCGAAATGTGTTCAACGTATTACTCTCCACACCAGGCGTGAGCCAGTTGAGCTCTGGCCAGACCGGATTTGCGAATGGCCTTAGCTTTTCCGCAAATGGGGGCCGCCTTCGTTCAAACAATTTCATGCTCGATGGCCAGGATATTAACGACCCGAGTGTTTCAGGCGGCCAGATTGCGCTCAATAATCCGGATGCGATCCGTGAGGTTCGAATTATCACTAATCAGTTTTTAGCCGAATACGGACGCAACTCCGGTTCTGTTGTCAATTTTATAGGTAAATCGGGAACCAACGACTTTCATGGAACAGGTTTTGTGTTCTACAACGGTGAGGAATTGAACGCCTGCAGCAATACCGACAGGATATCAGGCTTCTGCAACCCCACCTCGACGGTTGAAAACCGAAGGATAGCTCCGTTTAGGAAGGAATTTCAATACGGGTTTACGTTTGGAGGGCCTTTCTTGAGTTTCGGAGAGGGCGTTCCCGCATTTGCGCGGGATAAGACCTTTTTCTTTGGCGATTATCAGAAATGGACCGATCGATCGCTAGCGTCTGGTTCCGCCATTACGGGAGCTCCAACCGCCGCCGGGCGAGCAATTCTTCAAAGCGCCGTCGGAAACCGTCCGCAGGTTCAGGCCCTGCTGAATTTTCTTCCTGCAGGTGCGGCGAACGGAAGTTCGCGAACTTTTACGGCGAACGGGAACACGTTTACAGTCCCCTTGGGCACTATCGCGGGTACGTCCGCCTTTACGTTCAATTCGACTCAGGCGTCGTTCCGGCTTGATCACCGGTTCAGTGATCGAAGTCTTATCTATGGCCGCTATCGGTACGACAGGAACGTATCCGCCGGTGGCGGACAGGTTACGCCTACCGGCCTCACGACAGCCGTTCCGACCCGTACACAGGCTGGTACAATTGTGCTCAATTCTATCCTCACCGGCCGCCTCTCAAACGAGGCACGTGTTTCGTGGTCCCGTTTTGGCGCGACAACAACCGCCTCCGACCCGTCTTCGCTCGTCATTCCCTCCATCGAGGTCACTGATTTCGGACTGACCGGTTTTAACGCCGCAACCACTCGCACGGCCATCGGGCTTGCGGTCAACCTGCCTCAATTCAGGTTCAACGACACTTATCAGTTTGTCGACTCGATGGTCTATACCACCGGTAATCACTCGTTCAAGTTCGGCGCCGACATCCGACGGACGGATGCTCGCGTATTCTTCGTCCCGACCACACGTGGTCGACTTGCATACTCGACACTGCAGAACTTCGTGGACGACTTTGCTACCACGGCGACTGTAAACGCTCCGCTTCGCGGAGGCGATACGATTAACTTCTATCGCTGGTGGGAATATTATTTCTATGGTCAGGATGAGTGGCGAATCGCAAACAATTTCACCCTCACCTACGGTCTGAGGTATGAATATCCCGGCGACTCTTTCAGTTATCTGAAGGAAACAAATCTGCGCGTACTCGCCGCAAATAATAATGACCAACGCTTTGCGTTTACGCCGGTTCCGCAGGTTGATAAGAACAACTTCATGCCGCGTATTGGTTTTAACTGGAATCCGCGAACCGCCTCGGATGGATTGATCGGCTTCATCACGGGCGGTGATAAACTGGTGCTGCGCGGTGGTTATTCGCGTACCTATGACGCGAACTATATCAACCTGAACCTGAATGTTGCGGGCAGCTTTCCATATCTCGCCTCAGTTACGTTTGGCGATCCCGGTCAGCCCAGTCGTACACCGGGGTTTGTAAACATCCAGGCCTTTGTCGCGAATCCGAACCCGAATGTTACAAACCCAAACTTCCTGACCAGGACAGTCGTTGGCGGAGACTTTCGTGCTCCGTCGACCGATCAGTTCTCATTTGAAGTTCAGAGGGAGCTTACCGCGGACACGGTGTTCAAGGTCGGATATATCAAAACCAGAGGCCGTGGGCTGTTTCAGACGATCGATGGTAATCCGCGCACCGCCTGTGTGGGTGGGACGCTGGCAAGCCCATGCCCGCGCGTCGACCCGACAAGAGGCGTCATCAGGCTGCGTGCAAATGAAGCCGAGTCAGAGTACGATGCTCTTCAGATGAGTCTCGATAAGCGGTTAAGCCGCAATTTCAGCGCGAATGTGAACTACACTTTCAGCCGATTTATCGACACCGCGTCCGAGACGTTCAATCCCTCTAATGCAGAGGTCGCGGTTGCTCAGGATTCGTTCAATCTTGACGCGGACCGCGGCAGGTCAAGCTTCGACAGGCCGCATCGCATCTCTGGAAGCGTTGTTTACGAGCTTCCGATCTTCCGCTCACAGCAGGGGTTTGTCGGACGAGCACTCGGCGGATTTCAGGTCAACTCTTTCTTCACTCTGCAGAGCGGGGCGCCATTTACCGTGCTAAACGGTCAAGATCTTGCCGGGGCACTAAACGGAATCGACGGGCTTGTCGGTAACTCAATCCGACCGAACCTGGTTGGCAGCACTAATTTCAGCGGCATGTCGCCTCGTGAAATTCGTGCCGCTTGCGGTACCCCAATTGCGGGAAATCAGTGCCCGAATTTCTTCTCGATAACGACCGCCGGCCAGAGGGTCGGTAATGCGGGACGAAATATACTCCGAGCGAGTCGACTCTTCCTCGTAGATTTTGGTGTTATCAAGAACACGCGCATCTCTGAAAAAATACGTTTTCAGGTTCGTGCCGACATGTTTAATGTCCTCAATCGCAGAAATTATGGCATACCGGAAGGCAGAATCAACGCCACCAGCTTCCTACAGGATGGCCTTATTCCCGCAGGCAATCGGCGGATTATCCTGGGCGCGCGAGTCGTATTCTAGTTACCGAAGGTGAGATTTACTGCTTGAGGCTGCCGATCTCGACAGCCTCTTTTTTTCGATAGTTGTTATTCGGCGCTCTACACTGCTAAAATCAGTTTTCAATGGCCGACGTTAATATCCGCCCCCTTTCGGAAAACGATCTTGGTGAATGGCTTCGGCTGAGACAGTCTCTGTGGGACGAGTCGAGCGAGGACGATCATCGTGGCGAAATGGTCGATATTATTGAGCATACCGATTCGCAGTTCGTCGCGGTCGCCGAGATAGGCGGCGGACGGTTAGTCGGGTTTTTGGAGGCAAGCATTCGATCACACGTCGAGGATTGCGAAACCGAGAACGTAGGCTATCTCGAAGGCTGGTACGTTGACGAGGAATATCGACAGGCGGGTATCGGCAGCCGTCTCGTTAGTTTCGCCG
Source organism: Chloracidobacterium sp. (assembly GCA_031430895.1). Taxonomy (GTDB): domain Bacteria; phylum Acidobacteriota; class Blastocatellia; order Pyrinomonadales; family Pyrinomonadaceae; genus OLB17. The sequence continues at coordinate 7,066 of JANPCJ010000007.1, forward strand.
AGCAATGGGCGAGGCAAAAAGGCTGCACCGAAATGGCATCGGACGCCGAGATCGACAATCTTGTTAGCCAACGGGCCCATGACAGGCTCGGCTACAACGAAACTTCGCGATTAGTGCATCTAAAAAAAGAACTATAAGAGAAGTGAGAGTTTTAAGAGCAGCATTATCGAAATTTGCAGTAATTGCAACTCTCGGGTTTATTCTGTCTGCGGCGGCCGACGCGCAGTCTATCGACCAAAATTTCCCCACACCGATTACATCAACTGAAATAAGCGGTACGATAAAGGCCCGCGACATCGGCGATTCACGGCTCACGTCATATTTTTATGCGTTCGACGGCGGCCAGGGCGACATTTTTATCAATGTGGTCACCAAGAATTTTTCGGGCGACATTGATGTATTTAACGCCGATGGCCTGCGTCCACTGACCAAGATGGTCATCTACTCCGACTCGGGCGCCAACGAAACGGGCCGCCTGATCTATCTACGAAAAGGAGAACGGCTGATACTGCGGATCGAGGGGCGTTCGCCAAATGATGATCCGGCCGATTTCCGGATAAAGTTTGGAGGCAGCTTTATTGCGCTTGCTGCTCAAAAAGCCGAGGAAGCCCCGACGATCGTACGCAACGGCGGCGAAGACTCGGGCGTTAGGGTAAACTCGGTCGGCACAATACTTCCTTCTGCTCCAAAACCATCTGCGACTCGAAAGCCTAAGGAAATCGTCGCGGAGCATACTCCATCTAAGCCGGCGGAAGAAATTAAAACGGAGTCCACCGCCGCCACTCCCGATCCATTGCCGTCGAAACAATCTGACGGCGATTCTGAAACAGTGTTTGAAAATAAAACCGCGAAGGTGACGGTAGTACCAGCCGCCAAACCCGCAGCGAAAAAGCCTCCCAAAACTACACCACCAAAAGCCGCCAAATCTGCAAAACAACCGCCGCCGTCCGAAGGTAAGAAACCGGACCCGCTGGCAAGTATTAGATTGATCGTTCGGATGAAAGACGGTGAGTTGATCGAGCGGCCAATGAGTGAGGTCGTTAAATTCAGCGTCGACAAAGGCGTTCTTACCGTTATCCTAAAAGACGGGAAGATAACAAGGTACTCAATTCTCGACGTTGCAAAGGTAACTATCGAATAGCTAATGAAGGTGCGGTTCCGGCCTGTTCAACCCTGATTGTCAGACATGTCCATTCTTCTAGCTAATAAAACCAGGAAACAGCGTCGCCATCGCGATGCCAAGCACGAGCAATATCGTAAAAATTCCGATAGCGGCGCTCCATGCGATCGTTCCGGTCACTTTCTCTCCCGCATTCTTCAAACCGGTGGCTTGAAGCCACAGCCAGTAGAAACCTAGAACGCTAAAAGATCCCAGGATAGTATAAATTACGGGGTGCTCCGCCGGAAGCACAAGGAAATTGAGATTGTCCTGTATCAGCGTCTGTTGTCCGAGAATGGGGTGAATGTCAGCCGGGTCCTTGATGAGCAATATAATCGTGTTCAACAGGAACCTTATGATGCTAAATGGAAGCGCGGCATAAACCGCCGAGGCGAAAGCCTGCCAGAAATTGATACTCCCGCCCATCGCCATCGCAAAGAGCATAAAAATTAAGGACAATATAGCAAATCCAAATACCGAAGCGGCGAACCCCGAGACAGCTTGTCCGGCACGGCTGACAGGATTTTTGGCGTCGGCAATCGCGTCCGCCCGTCCGGCCTCGACCTGCTTCTTAGCCTCGTCGTTCATTATCGGCATTTCGAGAGTCTTGTCGATAGCGAAATTCGCGACACGCTCCGCTCCGAGGCGATTGACAAAAAGATTACCGTAAGTCGCCGACAACACTGACATTACCAGCATTGCGACGAGCCATCGTGGATGCCGGCGAAGATTCTTAAAAACGTCGGTCGGAGCAAAAAAGATATTCCCCAGCGTACTCGGCGTAGACATTCGCTCGGTCCCCTCGTCTTGCGGTTTGTCGATAAAGCTGAGACCGATGACCAGGCCGCCAAAAAGAATCATAACAACGCCCGTCTGCGTCAATCCGGGGACAACCTTCGCAATGCTCAAGATTGCGACAACCAGACCGATGGCCGCCACGATTATTCCTGTTAAACGATTCATATTTTCCTCACGCGAATTGGTTTAAGAATTACATTGACGCTTTACGAGTCATTTTTCACCATTGTTTCATCTATCTATATCGACGCTAGGGCCGTTAAACCAACACAGTGTCGACAACATGCCCATAGGACAGTCAGGAAGGGGGG
>JANPCJ010000008.1:0-4817 GCA_031430895.1 Chloracidobacterium sp.
AAGCCCGCCTTCCTGACTGTAACTTGTTAAGTAGTCTTTTTGTTCCTTGTCTTGAATTCAGTTTGGCCTAAGAAAATACAAGATAAGGGGAAAGCCCGCCCTTCCTGACCTGTCATTGTTGTTAAGTTGAATCTGGTACAATTTGGATAGTATTGATACGCGAGATTATAACAAATGATTCACGTATGTCAGTAGCCCACACGTAAGTAAGGGCATTTCTGGCAAGCGGGGCCCTTACTAACGTGCGCTCTATTGACAAAATGATTCAGCGAACCGGAAAAATTTGTCCGAGATGCGACTCGCCGAAGATGAAAAGCTGGGCGGAGCTGACAGACGATCAAAAACTACTTGCCGGAAAACTCCCGCTGTCTGCCGAATACACGCAAGATAAACGAAAAAAGCACCGCTTTTGCACACGGTGCTGGTTTGAAGAATCAGTCCAACAACCTTCAGTTTGTTGATCGCGCCGCACGTGTAGGTTGGCCGCTGCAACGACAAAGCTCGACAAACTGAAGTTTGTCGGACCTATGGTGTCAGAGCGGTTTCGCGCTCCATCACGACCATATGCTCGTCGCGGCTGACCATGCCGACGACGACATAACCGGCATCCTTGGCTTCGGTTACTTCTTTTTGAAGCGTCGAGGTTCGCGTCGTTGCCAGCAGTTTGTATTCATAATTCCTTTTTACTTTCGGGGGGCGTTCCATGATCATTACTATTTCGACGCCGCCCAGAAAACCCTTTTTCGCTATCATTGTGCTGGGGATCAGACGATATCCGCCATCTGCGGCCTCGTTGAGTTCCTTTTGCATGGTTCCGGTCCGCGTCGTTGCGAGCAATTTGTACTGAAATGGCTCGGTTACGGAGCCGTCGCGAGACAGGAAAAGGGCCATTTCGGAGCCACTCGTTGGAGCTCCTACCAATATCCGGTATCCCTGGGCCGCGGTTTCGTTTATTTCCTTCTGCATCGTTGATGTCCGGGTCGTTGCCAAGAGCTTATACTGCAAAAGCTCGGAATTCTTGTCCTGCCCAAAGCAAAAAGACGCTATTCCAAAAATAAGTCCGACAATAAAGACTTTGTTCTTCATATAGTCTCCCTTGATTACTGATTTATCCAACCTATCCCATCCTACAACGGGAGCAAGAAAAAAGCACCACTTTTGAGCGCGGTGCTTATTTGACGAATATGAAAGCCAAAAGGCTGTCTATTGTCCAATCTTTCACATGGTAGGGATCACGACCGTTTTTGCCTCATCGGTAAAGACCTTGACCTTAGTTCCTTCCTTGATCTCCGCGTTCTTGCCTTTCTTTAGGAAACCAAGCGGTCCGAAAAGCACGACGAGAGCGACGGTCGTTCCGGTTTTATTGTCGCCAGCCTTACCTTTTGCTGCCCGCAGCTTAATTTTTTGTTTATCTATCGTTTCAGTAGAATCGACCCTGATATTCAGCTGTCCGCCGCGTCCAAAAAAGCCGCTTTTTTTAGCGTTGGTAACGCTGCCTTTAACGATTGCGCCTTTTGCGATCACCACGATACCGTCTATGACGACGTCCTCGTCAACCTTAAAGTTTATCGGGTCGTCCTCTTGGGCGGTTTTGCTCGACAAAGTCTCGACAGTGATGGCTGAGATCTCCGTGCCGTCTGGAATCACTACGGTTTTTCTCTGCGGCTCCGATGTCTGGGCTATCGCGAACGTACTGTGCGTTATAGCAATAGAGAAAATAATAAACGATCTAACAAACTTCTTCATTCAGTCTCCTTACTTTGCCGGGCTGTGGAATATCGAGTAGAAGTCTATCCGCAATCCACACAAACGTCAACATGGTAGCGTCGCGGTTGTTAGAACTCCGTGAAAATGTCCTCATGAGAACTCTTTAGAAATGTCCTCAGAATTATCAAAGTTTGGCGTCAAGAATCGTTTCAAACGCATTACGGATCGCGAGGCGGTGGAATGTTAATTGTTCGAGAAGCTCGGCGGGCGAGGAAAGCTTCATTCGCGCGGCGATTGTGGTGAGAGCGGCGTGATTTGCGAGCGGGACGCGCGGTGTGCGGCCGACCGTCAGGCGCAAATTGTGATCGAGAGTCGAGAGGAATTCATATCCGGCGAGCATTTCGGCGTGGTTGCCGGCGGAAAGAGCGCCAGCGGTCTTTAGGCGCTCGAGCATGAAAGGCGTCGAGCGGTCAGTTTCGTCGTCCGGCACGTTGTGACGCAATTGCAGATACCGCATCGCAAAATAGACATCTAGCATGCCGCCCGCGCCGTATTTGATATCGATGGCAGCCCGCGTTCCAGCGTCCGTATGCTGGTTTTCGAGCGCCAGACGCATCCGCCGTGTTTCATCTTTTAATTCGCCTTCGTCGATGGCGGCGGCGCGTTCATGGATAATGCGGCGGGTTTCGATTTCAATGTTTCGGCCCAGGCTTGGATCGCCGCCGGCCATGCGGAGCTTTACGAAGGCGAGCATTTCCCAAATCGCGGCGGTTTCGGACATGTATTCGAGAAATGAGTCGATGGAGATCGCCGCGAGGCCCTTTGATCCAAACGGCCGCAGCCGCAGATCGACTCGGTAGAGACTGCCGTCGCGGGTCATCGACGAGAGCGTGGTTGAGAATATCTCGACGGCCCGGCCGTAAAATTCAACCGGCGTCACGCCGCCGATCTGTTTTTTCGGATCGAAGTAAACAATTATCAGGTCGAGATCGGAATTGTAATCGAGGCCGCGTCCGCCGAGCTTGCCAAGAGCAAGGACTGCGAGGTCGAGGTTTTGAGTCCCGCCTTTAGGCGGCTCTTCGCCAAGATTTTGCCGCCTAAAGGCGGGACTCAAAGCGACTACCCGGAGAGCAGCGGCGATGCTGGCTTCGGCGAGAATTGTCTGCAAACGCCTGGCCTCGCGGATCGTGATCTTTTCATATATGTCCGCAACGACGATCTCAAGCAGAAAACGCGACCAGATTTGCCGCATAGCCGACAAACGGCCGCCAAAATCTTTGCCCGATTCAACCGCCGCCATCATTTCTGTGGCGTAATCGGGCTCAACGAAATCGTCGTCAGGGCCCGGAAGTTCGGCGGCAAGTTGCGGGTGTGCCGCGAGCATAGCGGCAAAATGCGGCGAGACGGCGGCGATCATGTCAGAGCCGGGAGCGATAGCGACTGGGTTCTTAGCTCCTGCCTGTGGTTCTGACCCGGAATCCAGGAACCCAGTCGCTATCGCTCCCGGTTCTGACCCGAAGACTCGCGAGTAAATCCGGCTGACACTGCCCGTATTAGCTTTGAGGTCGTTCTCAAAATCGCCGCCAGAGGCAAAAGTCATTCGACGCGCGATTAGCTCACGCTTTTCCGGTTCGTCCGGCACGGTGTGAGTCTGCAGGCCGTTCTCCATTTGCAGAACGTGCTCAGTGCGTCGCAGAAATTCGTATGCGGTCGATAGCTCGGTTAACTCGGCCTTGCCGATGTGTTTGCGGTCAGCAAGCCGCGACAGGCAGATCAATGTATGAGGGCTGCGGAGCCATTTGTCGCCGCCGCCGTGTGCAAGCTGGAGTGCCTGGGCGAGAAACTCTATCTCGCGGATGCCGCCCGCACCGAGTTTTACATTAAAACCGCGGCGATCAATATTTTCGAGATCGATCTTTTCCTTCGATCGGCGGACGTTTTCCAGAGCCGTTTCAATGCTTTCGTCTTTTGAGAAAACACGGTCCTCAACCCTCGCGAAGAAGTCTTTAAACAAGCCGATATCGCCGGCGCAGCCACGCGAACGGATAAGCACCTGTCGTTCCCACGCTCGCGCATCCGATTCGCAGTAACGAACCGTGTCCTCGACCGATAGAGCAAGCGATCCAAGCGTTCCATGCGGCCTTAGCCTCAGATCGACGCGATACGCCCCGCCCTCACCCGACGGCTCGCCGACAAGTTTTGTCACATATTGGGCAAGTTTGACGAAATACTCGCGATTCGTCAGAGAGTTTTGAGTCCCTGCTTCAGCAGGCTTCCTCGCCGCCGCAGAGCCCGCTAAAGCAGGGACTCCGAACGTGTTGCCCTCCTTCGAATAAAGAAAGAGCAAATCGATGTCGGACGCATAATTAAGCTCTCGCGAGCCGAGTTTACCAAGAGCGGCGATGCAGAAACGCGCCGGGCGCAGGCGGCCTTTTTCATCCGGTTCCTGCGGCGTGCCAAATCGATTGTCCATCTCGCGGCGGGCGATTTTTAAGGCGGATTCGAGAATCGCGTCGGCGAGATTTGAGATTTCCTCGGTGATCTCGGCGATCGTGGCGAGACGGCGGATGTCGCGCAGATATATCCGCAAAAGCTCGCGGCGGCGAAAACGGGCAAAGAGAATCTGCGGCTCGAGCTGCGAATTAGTGAGCGAAAAGCGGGCCAGCGATTCGAGCAGCTCTTCCGTTGCGCGAACGCCCGACGCTTTCCGTTTGCGGTCAAGCCACCACAAATATTCCGGGTTTTGAAGCAATGTCGTCGCGAGCAAAGGGCTAAACGCCGCAAGAGTTGCGACATCTGAGAGCAATCCGGCATTCTTCTTTAACTTTTCATACGCGGCAGCATGCTTTTCGGCCAGCCCGTTCAGGAACCGTAGTGCCGCTTCACGGTCAGGGAGGTTTGCAATGAGTTTTTCTGTTCCTGTGTCCACGGGTTAAAATAGTAGCACGCACTGTGTCAGTAGCCCGCACGTAAGTAAGGGCTTCGGTGCGGCGAAGAGCCCTTACTTACGTGCGGGCTACTGACACTTAATGATGACAAAGCTAACCTTCGAGATTGATGCGGCCGCGAACAAACAGAAGCTCGGCGACTATCTGTTCGATAATTTGCGC
>JANPCJ010000009.1:0-2228 GCA_031430895.1 Chloracidobacterium sp.
GAATAGTTCGAAAGGCGTATGTTCCCTTCAACCGCTTTGCGTCGAGGCGTTTCCAAGCCCAGCGGCCGTCGTCGATGATGTGAAACGGCTGCATTGAAGCGACGACCTTAAGACGTCCGAAACGGGCGATGTCCTCCTGTCGAAGGTGCTGCGAATGCTCTATTCGAAAACGCCTGTCACGAGGCCCGTTTGCCGCAACGGTCCGTTCAAAAATATCCAGGATTTCGTCGTTAGCGCGATCACCGATCGCGTGGATACAGATCTGCAAACCGGCCTTGTCTGCGGCCAAAACGTAATCCGGTGTTTTGGGGATTTCGTCACCCGCGAGACCCACCGTTTTCGGATCGTCCAGGTACGGATCGAAAAACCAGGCAGTAGTCGAACCCAGACTGCCATCGGCATAACCTTTCAGGCAGCCGACGCGAATCATGTCGTCGCCAAACGCGTACCGAATGCCGGTGTTTTCCCAGCGTTTATAGTCCGAGAGCGGCGAGCAGCCGTAAATCCGTGTTTTTAACGTTCCGCGGCGATGCAGTTCCTGGTAAACACCGATGTCGGTGCCTGCGGACATATCCTGAACGCTGGTAACTCCAAGGCTTGCCGCATGATCTGTAGCGGCCTGAGCGGATTCTAGACGCTCTTCCCACGACGGATTTGGAATGACCTTGTTGATATATGCCATCGCCGCATCTTTAAAGACGCCGGTCGGTTTGCCAGACGCACCACGAACTATCAGTCCGCCATCGACCTCTTTCGTTTCTTTATTGACGCCCGCAAGAGTCATGGCGAGCGAATTTCCAAGTGCCATGTGTCCGTCAAGCCGGTCAATGAATACGGGATTATCCGGCGTTGCCGCGTCGATCATAGCGGCGGTAGGCAGTTCGTTCGGCGTCCAATTCTCGTGGTCCCATTTGCCGCCAAGTATCCAACGTCCCTTTGGAAGTTTTTGCGCGAAATCCTTTATGCGCTTCACGAATTCCGACGGTGTTTTGGCGTCACGCAGATCGACAGCCGAAAGCTGCTGCCCGGTTTCCATAAAATGTACATGAGCATCGTTAAAGCCCGGAATGATCGTTTTGCCTCCAGCGTCGATGATCCGAGTCTTCGGCCCGATCCAAGCCCTGATTTCCGAATCCGTGCCAACAGCCTTTATTTTTCGGCCTATCACAGCCATCGCCCTCACGACCGATCGCTTTGAGTCCATGGTGCGGATGTTGGCATTTGTCACAACCAGGTCCGCGGGGCTGATGCCCTGGCCGTTAGAGGTCGTGGACGAGGCGGCGAATGAGAACACAAAAAGGGCGAAGGCGGTGATCTTTTGCATAGTGGAATCGATTAGAGAAAGTGTATCCTTGGGTGACGATAAATTATATCAATGAACGACCGGTATATCCAGATTCTCGGCATCATAATTACGGCGGCGGGATTTGTCTTTATTACATTTTTGTATTGGACAGAGCCGCGTTCGCTGGCTGAGGTCACGAGCAAAACCCAGGTCGTCATCGGCACCTATGAGATCAATAAGCCTGAATTTGAGATTGGTCTCGCGAGTTTCAAAAGGGAAGAATTTCCGGCGGCACGGGCCGCTTTTGATCGGGCCGATCCGGAAAAGCGGGACGCGGCGACGCAGTTTTATATCGCCTACAGCTTTTACCGCCAGGGCTGGGGGCGGTTTTCTAATGATGATGCTCATTTTGCATCGGGAATTATGGCCGTGAATCGCGTCATCGCAATCGAGCCCAATTTTAGGACGGCTGACGAAGCGCTAATAATGAGAATACCCGCCGAACTGAAAACCGAATTGGAGGAAGGGCTAAGAATAACAGCCTCAGATTTCAACCCGCTCAAACTAACGCGCGAGAGAAAATAAGTTTTTATTATGAGCTGGATTCAGAAGGTATTCACGACAATCTTGCCCGCTTCGTGGGCGAAGTCAATGGAAGCGGATTCGCGCCGTTGGTTCATGAAATGTACGGAATGTGAATTCGAAGAATCATATTGGGATTTTGGCGGAATCCGCTGGAAGGCAAAGGGTAACTCAAAAAATCTGAGAAAATGCCCGAAGTGCGGAAAGAGATCCTGGCATCAGACCTATAAAAGAGAGATCGAAGGATCAAAAGAAGCTGAATGACAAGTGAGTAGCTTGGGACAAATCGTAAATGCGAAAGGTCGAGAAATATAAAGGTCGAGAAATATAAGGACAGTCGGGAAGGCGGGTTTACCCCCGC
>JANPCJ010000010.1:0-2935 GCA_031430895.1 Chloracidobacterium sp.
CCGCGATGTTCGCGTAGAGATTGGCCTGAGCAAGCCTGAACTCCGCGCCAAAACCATTCTCAATGGTGTTCAACTCGTTGATGGAATTCAGCCGATGCAGCCCTTTGCCACGGTTGCCGACATAGCGAAGCTCGACAACGGTATTTTTATCTATCTGGCGTTGGTAACCGAAACTGAAGGAATCCACGTATCCAGTTTCCAAATTGGGATCGACTGCGATTGCCTGGCTCGCTGTCGTGAGGACAAGCGGGAAGGCAGGAGTAGCCGAAAACGTAGGCGTCGTCAAGTTTACATTGCCGGGCGTACGCAGATTGGTTCCAATCGTAAACGTGCCGGCGACACCGGTATTGCGGCTAAGGGGTATAGTTCCGCCCGGCGTATTGCCGGTCACCAGCGTCTGAGTGGCTGAACCTTCCCGGACAAACGCCCGCGAATATCCGCCGCGAAACACGCTGTTTCCGGCCTCGCCAAAAATTTTGCCAAGGAAACCCTTTCCGAAGTCGGGGCTCCAGACGACGCCGACTGATGGAGCAATGTTGTTCTTGTCGTCTTTATAGGCTTTCTCGCCTATTCCAAAAAGCACCGAACGCGGGGCGGTGCCGCCGGTGGCTCCGGGTGTAAATTGCCCGTTGACACCGGACGTTCCGAATACCTGAGTCCAATCTTCGAGTCTGCCGATGTTGGCCGACGCGGCGTAAAAAGCACCCTGCGGCTGCCAGCGAACACCAAAGCTAAGCGTTAAGCTGGGCCGGATGCGCCATGTATCCTGGGCAAATAGGCCATAAGTTTTCAACCCGAACTCTTGCTGCAACGGCCCATTTTCCACATACCTGCCGCTACCGTCGAGATATGCATTTGAGGCGAAACCACTGACACGGCCGATCAACGCGGCGTAGAGAGCTCGGGCGTCATTCTGCTGGGCTGTCGATGATCCCGGAAGGGTCGTCGTGTTAAACATCGTGAAGGCAACACCCTCGGCCGAGTCAACGCCAAAAGTGATCGTCGGGACGATGCGGTTAACATTCGTCTGCTCGGTTCTGATAAATTTGTACTGACCGCCGAAATTGATCGAATGATTTCCCTTTATCCAGGTAACAGAATCTGTAAAATCATGCGTCGGCGTGGACCGTGTTTGCGACGAGTTTCCATTATATGCATTCGTGATCCCGATGCCGGTGATTGCTCCGGTCGCTGGATTGTACGTTCCCAGATCGAGGAATTGCCCACCGGTAAAATCAAAGACGTCCGGGCCCAACTCGCTGAAAAAGTCAGTTGTACCCCCGGAATTGGCGTAGCGGACCTCGTTTACGATGCTCGATCCAAACGAGGACCTCAGGGCTCCCGTGTAGGATTTGCGGATTCCGCTTTGTCCCTGGGAAGGAAATCCGGGGAATATTTCGTCACGACCGTTAAGGAAATCCTTGCCGGGCTTGAAATTGTTCCGGTTAAAAACAAATTCGAAGCTGTGGTTTTTGGTAAGAACCAAATCAGTGCGAAAAGCCGTAAAATTTCGCAGGCTCAAGCCCGACGGCGAGAAGCTGTAGGTATTTCGGCTAGGGGCATTACTAATCGGCGCGAATGTTCCGGTCATTGCCGTGGCCGCGCGGATGCGGTTTAGTGCGGCGGCTACCGTCGGATCGGGTGTGGCGAGTTGGTTGTTGGCAAGGGCCAATGCGTAGAGATCTACCGTTCGAGTGGCGCCGCCCGCTACATACGAAAAGACACCGGCTTGGGCCTGTGGGGTCAGAACGGCCCGGGTTCGGGTGACCGATTCGGGATTTCTATATTCTTCATGGCTAAAGAAGAAAAACCGTTTGTCCTTACCCGAATCAAATGCCCCGACATCCTCTCCAAAGTTTAAGAAAGGAATCGGACCGCCGAGACGGGCACCGTACTGGTTGAGAATGATCTTTTGACGCGGCAGCCGGTCGCGGTTGTTATACCAGTAGTTCGCGTTCAGATATGTATTCCGATGCTGCCAAAATGCACCGCCCGTGTAGTCGTTTGTGCCGCGCCGGGTGGTAAATCTAATTTGTACCGCACCGTCTCCGCCGCTCTCTGAGCCGGGGTTTGAGGTCGAAACGGTCACTTCCTCGATCGCGTCAACGCGGGGACGAATGTATGTGAAAAAACCGTCCGTGGAGCGATTAGCATTATCCTGGGCATCGACGCCGTCAAGAGTAATACTAAGGGCGCCTTTTGGCAGGCCGTTGATAGACGATGCACGCGGACGGCCGACATTCGCCGTGCCGGGAAGCAATAGAACAAGATCGAGCGCGTCACGCGAGGCGATAGGCGTCTCGGTGATCTGGCGGCCGGTGATGGTCGTGCCGACCTTGGCCGTCTCGGTTTGGAGCACTTCGCCGCCGCTCGTGATGACGACCGTTTCTTCGATCTTCCCGGCCTCAAGAGCCGTGTTGACCGTAGCGGGTGTTCCGATGTCGACTTTTACATTGCGAACGACAACGGTTTTGAAGTTCGCGGCGGAAATCGTCACGGTATAGAGACCCGCGGCGACGGCCGGAATCGTAAAAAGGCCGCTCGCGTTGCTGGAATCGGTAAATTCCTGGCCGGCGTCGCCCTTTACGGTAACTGTGGCACCTGGGACGACCGCCCCGGTCTGATCCACTACCGTCCCGGAAATCGAGCCGGTGGATTGTGCCCCGACAGCGAATTGGCCAAGGAGCAATGCCAATCCAGCTATCAAGATCATGGTAAATCTTTTCATTTTTTCCTCCTCAAGGATAGTAATTCAGGACTTTCACTTTAAATTAAGTGCATATCGAATACTAGGACGAAGCGTAAAACCTGCGTCGCTAGCGGCGAAAACCTTTCCGGCGAACACGACTGAGGGCCCTAAGACCAACGGTTTTAGGGCAAAGCCTTTAAGAAATAAATGTCTTGTGCTCAAGTGAGTATGAATTCACAGAGAAAT
>JANPCJ010000011.1:0-4979 GCA_031430895.1 Chloracidobacterium sp.
CGGGAAATGTCACCAGAGCCGAATCGCCTTGTCCAACATCCAGAAAATCTATATGCAGCCTCCCATCAGGACGAGGCGCACTAAATGGATGAAAGACAATAATGCCGGACAATAAGAACAACGCGATAAGTGTCGGGTAGAGGACAGCCGCCCTCACAACTGACCACCGTGATTTAAGCTCGAACGGATTCCAGCGGTGCAAAATGAAAGCGAGAAGTATTATCGGCAGAAAATAAAGGCAAAATACCGCTCGCCCGAAACCCGCATAAGCCGGAAGCCTCAAGCTGACCCAACCGTTATCGGCAAAAAGGCGGGGCAGCAGAAGCATTAGCCAGTTGAACATCTCGGCAAGCATGAAAAATCCGGTTGCGAGAAGGCTGCTGATTTGATTAACGAGGACGCCGATAACCGCCGCAAAGCTTTCCAGGGCAATAAAAAACCCGACCCAGATGTTTAGCACCACTGATATTACGGAAACGCGATGAAAATAGACGACCGACAGCGGCAGCATGCATATTTGGACGATAAGCGAGACAAGAAGACCCTCGACCAAGTATCGGACGGGGGTTTGCAGCCCGTTATTTGTCCGACGCGCAAGAGCCGGAGATTTGAAGAGATTCGCGGTCCATATCTGACGTTTTGATTCGAATTTCCACGCATCCTCGCTCCAGTACAGCATTTCGCAAGGACGCCTCAGCCAAGCCGGAACATCCGGCGGAAACGGTTGCCGCGGCGAAGGCGTCCAGGTTCCGATCTGCCGCAGCTTGTCGATCAATGGAAACGCGACCACAATAAGTGCGGTGACGCTCACGAACGTGAGTTGAAAGGAAGGATTGAACAAATCCGACGGCCGCCAGACGAGCAACACCATGGCGCAAAGGCCGAGCGAGTTGATGCCGCTGCCCTCTCGATAGGCAACAAACGCAAAAGAAATCGCGGTAAACATTAGCGCGGCCCTGACGACCGGCACGTCGGCCCCAACCGCAAATGCGTACGCCCACAATCCGACGACCGTCACGAGGAACTGCACCCATCGGTTTCGCGTAATTTGCCGTAGAAGCAAAAGCAAAAGTCCGCCGATAAAAGTGACGTGAAGTCCTGAGATTACGAGGATGTGAAAGGTGCCGCCTTCGCGAAAGAGATCGGCTGTGTCTTTGTCGACGAAATAGCGGTCGCCAAGTAATGAGGCGATCATGACGCCAGCGGCCGGGCCGCTGAGGTTATTTCGGAAACCCTCGATCATTTCCACCCGCTGATCGCGAACCCATCCGAGCGGGATAAAGACACTTTCATCGGCGATTTTTTCGACAAGCAGCTCGCTCTTGACCGAACCCACAGCGTCGAGAGTGAGGCGATCGAGCATTTCGCGTTTTGGGATAACGCCGGGATTCAGAAACTCGTCGGAGCGTTCAAGCCTACAGGCAATCCGTAGCCTGGAACCGTGCTTGAGAGCAAGATGGTCAGCACGTTCTGTCATTCGAACCCTCGGGTTGGTGACCGGCATGAAAAGACGAACCTTTCCCGAGACCGGCCGTTGAGTACCGCGATACGTAATCCGTTCAACGCCAAGGGTTAAAACAGCCGCATCGACTGACGGCTCGGGCCGCCCGATCAACACGCCCTCAATCTCAACCGGATCCCCGGAACGGACAGTACCGTTGTCATAGAGGATTTTCAGACGATCGGGCGCTACGCTTTGCTTTTCGATTATCGACAGAGATACGCCGGCTAACGCAAAAGCCGTAAGAAGCGATACCGTCCTGACAAGCCGGTTGCGAATCATCAGTGATGCGACCGCAAAGACGGCACAAGCGGCAAGCGCCGTTTTCAGGTCGAATTCGATAACACCGGACACAAAAATTCCGGCCGCAAAGGAAATCGCAAGCGGGAACATCGGTGAGCGGTGGAAATTTCGGTGTTCACCATCTTCGGGCATCGCTTATCGGTTATTCGGTTCTAATATATTGGCGAATTTCGACGAATCTTTTTTCGCTGATGCCGCGAATCTGCATCAGATGTTCGGATCGACGGAACGGGCCGTTTTCGGTTCGGAACTGCACTATCGCGTCGGCGGTCTTACGACCAATGTGCGGCAGCTTTTCGAGTTCGTCGGCGGAGGCGATGTTAATGTTGATCGCGTTCGGCGCGAATAAAACAGAGCTTGCAGATGTTTGATATTCTCGCCGCACGGTGCAAGCTAATGCGAGAACGGCAAACAAGAGAATTAGCAAGCTATTTAGATGGGTCGCCGTCATCGGTCGATGCGACCTCAAGATTCGTAATGTCCCAAGTGCCAGTTCTAACATCAAATTTTCCCAATGCCGCCAAGATGGGCAACAACTTTGCCTTGGCCTCGGCGAATGCCGCGCCGATATGCCGCTTAAAGTAAATCCGTTGGGGACCACATAAGTACATGAAATCATCTTCATAATCGCATTTTGGACTTTCGAAGTCTTCGGTTTTTATCGCAGTGAAATTGCCGAAAGTTTGACTCCCAAGATTCATCTTCATCTTTGAGCCAATTAAGTGCTTAAAACTGTTTGGATGACACATTGCGTCACGAAAACACGTTACGAGTCCGGTCACATCCGAAACTTCAGATTTTTTACCTTGCCACATCGGGATAACGTCGTCTGTAAAAGCTACCCGCCCAGCAAACTTCTCGGTTTTTGCCAGCAAATCCCGTAGGTTAATCATCAACCAGGTGAAATCAGCATTTTTTTCAGCAGTAGGGATATCGGGGTTTTGTAGCTCGCCACCTGAAAGTATCTTGTCAATTTCGCGAATGTCAGTCTCGATCTCACCCTTCTCAAAGAAGTCCATTTTATCTGATAAAGCTCTTCGCAATGTGTCCAAACTTTCCTCCGTAGGCTCAGATAACCATTCGGACCTTTTGTGTTTATCCTTTCTACGACCTACTATCCACCTCAACGCATAACCAACCAAAAAACCGACTGTGGCCGCAATGCCAACTTCTAACGGAGCGAAAGTATCCATTACTGCTCATTCTCCATCTCCTCGATGTCCTGCAGACCTTCGTAGGCTTTTGGAAGCACCGGGCGCGCTCGCGTAGAGCCGTCCATTTCGCCGATGTATCCGTCGCGAACCATGGCGTCAAGTATAGCGGCGGCGCGGCCGTAGCCAATCCGCAGGTGGCGTTGAAGCAACGATGTCGAACCGCGTTTTGCCTGGACGACACACTTTAATGCGTCGTTAAAGAGCGGATCGCGGCGGCCGGGCAGATCGCCGCTGTCATCGAGTTCTTCTTCGGTTTTGGTGATCGTCGTGTCGTATTCGGGACGGCCCTGAGCCTTAATAAATTCGACGACCTTGCCTATCTCGGCTTCATTGACGTAAGCGCCGTGGACGCGGGTCACATTGGAATTTCCCGGTGGTAAAAACAGCATGTCGCCCTGTCCAAGCAGGCTTTCGGCACCGTTGCCGTCGATGATCGTTCGCGAATCTACTTTCGAAGATACGCGGAAGGATATTCGCGACGGAAAATTTGCCTTGATCAGACCGGTGATAACATCGACCGACGGCCGCTGTGTTGCCAGCACGAGATGAATGCCGACGGCACGGGCCATCTGCGCAAGGCGCGTAATCGATTCTTCGACCTCCTTCCCGCTGACCATCATCAGATCGGCAAGCTCGTCGATGATGATGACGATAAAGGGCAGTTTTCGTGGCTCATTGCCCTCGTTATCGACTATTCCGAGGTCTTTACGCCGCTTCATTTCGACGTTGTAACCGTCGATGTTTCGGACGCTATAGCTTGCCAGGTCTTTGTATCGCCGCTCCATTTCGACCACCGCCCACCGCATGGCGACCGCCGCCCGTTTGGGATCAGTTATGATCGGCGTCGAAAGGTGCGGGATGTCCGCATACAGTCCGAGCTCGAGCCGTTTTGGGTCAACCATGATGAATTTCACTTCATCCGGTTTCGCCTTGTAGAGAATCGACATGACCAGGGTATTTACCCCGACCGATTTGCCCGCACCGGTCGCACCCGCAATGAGCAGATGCGGCATCTTGGCGAGATCGGCGACATACTTTGCCCCGTCGATAGTTTTGCCGAGCCCGAGCGTTAGCAGCGATTTTGACTCGGTAAATTTTGCTGACTCTACCACCTCTCGTAGGAAAATGACCTCGCGTTTTTGATTCGGCACTTCGATGCCGACATAGGCTTTGCCCGGTATGCGGTCGATGCGGATCGAGGGCGCCTTTAGAGCAAGGCAGAGATCGTCAACGAGCCCGGTAACACGCGAATACTTCACGCCCGCCGCCGGTTTGAATTCAAACGTCGTCACGACCGGCCCCGGAGCGATATGCATGACCTTGCCGGGAACATTGAACTCAGCCGTCTTTTTGGCGAGCAATGTTGCGACTTCGCGAAGCTCCGATTCTTTATGCGTAAGAGGCGCCGGAACCTCCGTGAGTAAGTCGGACGTCGGTAACTTATAATTGTCGTAATTCTGTGCCGATACCGTATCTAACGGCTCTTCCGCGATCTCCTCGTCCTCGAAAGTCGCATCGTCTTCGCGTTCTACCGTTTTGCCACTCCGTTTGGTCGGGACGTCGTCAAGGTCGGAATCGACTACCTTTTGTGTTTCATACGGGTCTTCGCGCGTGTCAATCGTCGGGATCGAATCAATCCGTTCGTACTCAAACAACGGCTCGGAACGACCAACAGCCGCAGCGGCCGCCATCGCCTGCATGTCGCCAATCGCAATCGTCGGAGGCACCGCATCGTCTAAGTGATCGCGCTTCCCTTTTCGCTTTTCCGCGCGAATCTGCGCCGCCGATATTTCGCCCGAGCGCGACGCGCGGCGTTTTGCACGCCATTCGTCGATGCGGATCTTGATATTCTCACCGGCGACGTCAAAATGGCTGAGGAAACCCGCCAGAGTGAAATTTGTTATTAAGAGAATTGAGCTTATGAACATGGCAAACAGCAAAATACCGGCGCCGATCGAGCC
>JANPCJ010000012.1:0-4911 GCA_031430895.1 Chloracidobacterium sp.
GGCGCGGTGACGATCTCAAGCTGAGTCTCGAATTGGTAAATACGCAAACGCAGGACGTGATCTGGAGCGAGCAATACGACCGCAAGCAAACCGACCTTGTCAGCCTACAAAGCGAGATCGCCAAAGATGTTTCGACCAAGCTCAAATTAAAACTTTCCGGGGCGGACGAAGCAAAAGTAACCAAAACCTCAACGGCAGATCCCGAAGCGTACCAAGCGTATCTGAAAGGACGTTATTACTGGAACCGGCGAACGGCGGAAAACATCAAAAAAGCGATTGAGCAATTCAAAGCCGCGACTGACAGAGACCCGAATTACGCACTCGCTTACGCCGGTCTCGCCGATTGCTACGCTATCTTGAATTTCTACACCGGAACTCCGATAAGCGAAACACTGCCGCAAGCGAAGACGTTCGCCGAGCGGGCGATAGTGATTGACGACCAATTAGCTGAACCGCACGCATCACTAGGAAAGGTCAATGAGAATTTGTGGCAATGGACGGAAGCTGAACGAGAATACAAGCGGGCTATCGAACTTAACCCAAACTACGCAACGGCTTATCACTGGTATTCCCTTCTCCTAAGTACTCTCGGACGGTTAGATGAAGCGGCAGTGATGATCAAACGGGCACATGACATTGACCCGCTCTCGAGTGTGATCGGCGACAATATTTCCGCGATGTATAAGAGGCAACAAGACCATAATGCGAGCATTGAAAATTCTCTCAAAATAATTGAACTCGATCCAACTTATTCGGCTGCATATTCTTCTTTGGGAATATCATATCTAAAACAAGGACGCAACGCCGAAGCCATCGCAAATTTGGAAACAGCGGTCGAACTAAGTAACAGAGCCGGTACTTCCCTTAGTGCTTTGGGTTACGGATACGGGGCAATCGGAAAACGTCCCGAAGCGAACGCTATTGTCAAAGAATTAGAGGAAAAGTATGTGAGAAAGGAAGCAAATGGAGAGTACATCGCTGCCGTATATGCGGGATTAGGTGAAAAAGACAAGGCATTTGAATGGTTGGAAAAAGACTTTCAGGCCAAAGGGGATTTAGGATTTATCAGATGGGAACTCCCATATGAATCTCTCCGCGACGACCCGCGATACAAGGACCTGCTGAAACGGATGGGTCTGCCGGAATGAGTTTGAGAGAAAATGGATTGAGAATTGCCAGCTAACACGAATCTGTCGTTTCTGCGGCATCATCACGAAAAAAGACGCGAATTGATAATGATATAATTGCTAACGGAGATTTTTATGTGGAATGAAACAAAACAGCAGCAGCTAAACGAATTGCAGCGGCGAGAGTTGGAAAACTCGTTGACTTTGGAAGAAGGAAATTCGCTCGAAAAGTTGCTCTCGGAATTAGAGCGGGAAGAATGGCAAATCTTAAATCCCGCGCTTGAGCGTGAGCGCGAAGAGCAAAGCAAGTTGCAGGCGGAAATCAGCCGAACCGAAATGCAGAACGCGGTTATGACCGCTATTGCTTTGCGTCAGGATGATTTAGTAAAGCGAGCCGCAACACAGTTAAAGAGCCTGCGAAATGAACACGAAGCCTTAAAGGCCGAACGTGAGCGTGTTTTTCACGAATTAGCAGCTTGAAAAAACTAAATGACCGAATCCGAACTTCGCCAAGCCGTCCGCCGCGCCTACAACTTTGTGTGCGGCTATTGCGGTGTTCGCGAAGAAGATGCCGGTAGTGAACTTGAATTAGACCATTTCAAACCGCGCTCGCTCGGTGGCGGCGAGCAACTGGAAAATTTAGTTTATTGCTGTACGACTTGTAACCGCATCAAAGGGGATTTTTGGGCGATTGCTCCCGCCGAAAAAAGATTACTTCACCCGCAATATGACGATGTTCGTTCACATCTCCGCCAAGATTCCGACGGTCTTCTAGCAGGTTTGACCGAAACAGGAAATTTTCATCTTATGCGGTTACGCCTGAATCGTCCGCCGTTGGTCGCTCTGCGTCGGGCGCGAACGGAAAACGCCCGCTTGCGCGAAGAATTAAGCCAAGCCCAAGCCACACAAAAAACGCTAGCCGAACATTTACAGAATCTTGATAAAGAAATTGAAAGAACTTATCAGGAAATCATCCGTCTGTTAAAAAAATAGAACAGTTCTCCATTTGCGGATTTGCTGAAACGGACGAATCTGACGGAATGAGATTGGAAAGCAAGATTATTGAATAATATGGCACTTCAACTAAGACGAAAAACACACGAATCCATCGTTTACATCGACAAAGACTCGGCGCCGCGGATTATGCCGTTTGGTGAGGATTTTATTATTGAGGACATTCCGATCGGCACGCGAGTTATTTATCCTAATCCGCCGATCAAGGGGCTGCCTAATCGGGAGGCGGCGATACGGTATGCCGTGAATCATCCGCTTGAGATGGAGCCGCTTTACTCTTTGCTTGAGCCGGGGATGCGCATTACGATCGCGATGGACGACATTTCGCTGCCGCTGCCGCCGATGGCGACGCCGGATATGCGGCAGACCATGCTCGAGGTCGTACTGGATATGTGCGGTGCGAATGGCGTGGATGACATTCACCTGATCGTGGCAAATTCGCTACACCGTAAGATGACCGCGTGGGAAATGAAGCGAATGGTCGGGAAGGTGATCTTTGACGAATATTACCCCGACCGTTATTACAACCACGACGCCGAGGACGACGACAATCTCATTACGCTTGGCCACACAAAACATAACGAGCCGCTGCGCGTAAATAAACGCGCGATCGAGAGCGATCTGCTCATCTATCTAAACATCAATCTTGTGCCGATGGATGGCGGGCATAAGTCGGTGGCCGTAGGTTTGTGCGATTACGAATCTCTTCGTGCACACCACGAGCCGCAGACGATCCGCGATTCGCATTCATATATGGACCCGCCGGCGTCGGAGCTTAATCACAAGGTCGTGCGGCTTGGAAAACTTGTCGATGAGCAGTGCAAGGTTTTTCATATCGAGACCGCGTTGAACAACAAAATGTTTCCCGAGGGCTACGACATCTTGACGCGAAACGAGGACGAGTTTTCATTCGGCGACCGTCTGAAGTGGGAAGCAATGAAGCGGACATTTTCAAAACTGCCGCGCGCGGCTCGACGTAAAATGCTTCACGCCATTCCCGCTCAGTACGACCTGATCGCGTGTTATGCGGGCAAAACCGAGCCCGTGCATGAGAAAATTCTGGAAAAAAACTATCAGCAATACGAAATCCCGGTGAAGGGGCAATGCGACATATTGATTTCGGGAATACCAGACATATCGCCGTACAATGTCTATTCCGCTTTGAATCCGCTGCTCGTTCAGGTGATGGCACTTGGGTATCACTTCAACATGTACCGCAACAAACCTTTGCTCAGAAAGGGCGGCGTGATGATCGTTACGCATCCGTGCTTTGACGAATTCGACCATAAATTTCACCCGGCGTATATCGAATTTTTCCATCGCCTGCTGCCGGAATCGCGCGATGCCTTTTATCTTCGAGAGAAATACGAGCGCGAATTCGCCACAAACCCGGCCTACGTCGAGATGTACCGCCGCGGAAACGCCTATCACGGCGCCCACGCATTCTTTATGTGGTACTGGGGCGAAAATGGCCGCCAGCACGTCGGCAAGGTCATCGCCGCCGGAGCAGAAAACGCCCACGTTCCCGAAATCCTCGGCTGGGATCGCGCCGACAACCTAACCGAAGCCATCGCCATGGCCCGCTCATACATGGGCCGCAACGCCGAAATCACGATGCTCCACCAGCCGATAATTGGGTTGTGTAACGTGTCGGACTAGAGGTTTTGATATGATAGCAAATATCTTTTTTGGAGCAATACTGTTTGTTCTGATCGCGATCACGGCCGTCAGCGGGCAGAATTCGCGGCCGCCGATGCCTTTCGTCGATAAAGGTGCTTGTCCGTTTGAATGTTGCACTTATCGCGACTGGACGGTGGATAAGCCAACGACGATAAGGTCGGCAGTGCGGGACGGCTCGTCGATCGCGTTTCGGCTGAAAAAGGGCGAGCGAGTAAAGGGTATAACGGGCGTCGTCACAACGTCGCAACCGGGCGAGGTTCGCGTCCTAAAACGCACAAAGATCGGCACATTTACCGCTCGACCAGGTGACACACTTTACTTATTAACTTACGTTGGCGAAGGCTTTCACCGCATCTGGTACAAAGGCAAGATCACCGAAGAGGAAACCTACGACAAAGCCATCTTTCGCCAGATCCGTGAGCCAAAATCCGTTTGGTGGGTAAAAGTGAGAAATTCCCGAGGCCAGATCGGCTGGAGCCGCGAGCCGGATAATTTTGGGAATAAGGATCAGTGCGGGAATTAGCGGTTTTCTGAGGTCGCAATCTGCGACCTCAGAAACACAAGGAAGGCAAAGTGAGACAGGTTATCGAAGATGAACTAGAACTAGAAAAGAGCTATCGGGAAATGGCGGCGGATCTCGAAGCCGAGGCCGAGGCTCTTGAATGGATCGAGGGAACGATAGGCGATGTCGGCGATGAGCCGTGGGACTAATAGCCTCGTTCACGGGGCCTCCCCGAAGGGCACATAGGCCTGTCCGTTTACGGCGGGGTATGAGGTGAGATTTATCGATAGCCCGTTTCAACGGGCTTACCGGACGGCGGCTAAAGCCGGGGGCGGGAAGGACGTTAAAACACCCTTGCTATCTCTTGACCGACGCCGACCACGCCCGTGAACGACGTGGCTAAGTGCCGCGTAAGCGCGGGAAGCCTTGTGAACGACGCCAGTCGCTCGAAGAACCCCTAGAATTATGAAACGATGCCCTGAATGCAGGCGGGATTATTACGACGACACGCTGCTGTATTGTCTCGACGATGGCAACGCTCTACTCGAAGGGCCCGCCAAGTCAGAACCACCTGCGGTAGCGGGTGGT
>JANPCJ010000013.1:0-25978 GCA_031430895.1 Chloracidobacterium sp.
CAGAACCACCTGCGGTAGCGGGTGGTTGAAGTTAACGACTAGTCAACGGGATACGTACGCACAGCCGAATTAAACCACCCGCTACCGCAGGTGCTTCTGACACGACAGTTATGCTGAAAATCAAAATTTACGAAAAACCCACCTGAACGACGTGCCGCAATCTGGCTACGCTGTTTCGTGAAAACGGCATTGATTTCGAACGGGTGAATTATTTCAACGAGCGACTTTCCGCCGAGCGGCTAAAGGAACTCTTGACGAAGCTCGGCATTCCGGCTTTCGATCTTCTTCGTAAAAAAGAGTCGCAATTCAAGGAGCTTTTGCTGACCAAAGACTCCTCCAGCGATGAGATAATCGCTGCGATCCTCGCCAATCCCGGCCTCCTCAACCGCCCAATTGTCGAGATCGGCAATAGAGCCGTCATCGCTCGCCCCATCGACCGTGCTCTGGAACTCGTCCACCCTTGAGTACATCCGCTGGGTTGTGTGGCAAAACAGTTTCAAGGCATGTTAATTTAAGTTATGAGTTATACGAACGGAAACGGTAACGGCCACCAGCCGAAACCAAAAAATGTCCTCGGCGGAGAACTGAAATCCTGCTGCACCGACCCGATGACCGGCTTTTACCGCGACGGCTATTGCCGCACCGGTGCCGACGATACCGGGCGACATACGGTTTGCATTATCGCGACCGGCGAATTTCTGGAATACTCGAAATCCGCCGGCAACGACCTCTCGACGCCGATGCCTCAGTACGCATTTCCGGGCGTAAAAGACGGCGATAAATGGTGTCTGTGCGTGACCAGGTGGCAGCAGGCCCTCGAAGATGACATGGCGCCGCAAGTCGATTTGGAAGCAACGCATGAATCCGCTCTACGGATCGTCCGGCTCGAAGATCTAAAACGTTACTCGGCGTGAGCGAACTCCAGGAACAATTCAGTTTCGATTTCCACACGGAAAGGGCGCAGATCGTCGGCGGTGGCGGAGACGATCTCAAAATCAAGATCGGCGATTTTGCCGGCCCGCTCGAACTCCTTTTATTTCTCATCAGACAGGACCAGGCAAATATTTTTGACATTCCGATCGCCCGTATTACCGAGAAATATCTCGAATATATCAGGTTGATGAAACGGCTCGACATCTCGGTTGCGGCCGATTTTCTCGTGATGGCGGCGACGCTGATCGAGGTCAAGTCAAAGATGCTGCTTCCTCGCGACCCGACCGCCAGTGACGAAGAGGAATTCGAAGATCCGCGTCAAGAACTGGTCGACCGCCTGCTCGAATACGAAAAATTCAAATCCGCCGCCGGGATGCTCTACGAGCGTTCGACTGTCGAACAGGCGATTTTTACCCGCGGCCCGATTGAGTCCGACGACAACAACGCCGAGATCGACGCATCGGTTTTCGACATCTTAACAGTCTTTCAAAAGATCGTCGCCCGGCATGTCGATGAGATAAAGTTGGAGATTCATCGCGAAGAGATCTCACTCGCGGACATGCTCAGGGCATTGAAAAAACGAATCCTGGAAACGGGCGAATTGAGCCTGCTCGCGTTTTTTGAGGAAATGCACACGAGACGCGAGCTCGTGACGGCCTTCATCGCCGTACTCGAAATCGTCCGAACCGAGGGCGTTAAATTGCTGCAAAGCAAGACGTTTGGGGATATTATTTTGAAGAAAGTGTCAGAACCACCTGCGGTAGCGGGTGGTTGAAGTTGCTACTAGGACCACTCAACTGGGTGGCTGAGTTAAAGTGTATGGGCGAAGTTGCTACTCGAACTGCTCGACGAATTTGGCGGCTTCGCTGAACCACCCGCTACCGCAAGGTGGTTCTGACCCGTGGTCTGCGTTAAGATTTCTTATGGACTCAAATCTCGACGAAAAAATGGCCCCAAGAACGCCATCCGAACTGGTCGCGCTCGCGGAGGCGCTAATTTTCGTCGCAGATGAGCCGATCACCACCAAGCTAATCGCCGACGTGCTCGAAGAGGATCGCGAGAGCATTGACGCCGCAGTCGAAGAATTGAAACGCGAATACGAATCACGTGAGAGCGGTCTTCAAATCCGCGAGATCGCCGGCGGCTGGCAGTTAGCGACGAGAACCGAACTCCACGAACAAGTCAGAAGATTTCTAAAAACGCGACCGTCGGCCAAACTGTCTCTCGCATCGCTCGAAACTCTCGCCGTAATAGCCTATAAACAGCCTGTGACGGTGCCTGAAATACTCGAAATTCGCGGAGTACAATCTGCATCAGCCATCAAAACTCTTCTCGACAAACGGCTGATCGTCGCAAAAGGCCGAAAGGAAGCTGTGGGTCGCCCTATGCAGTATGGCACGTCCAAAGATTTTCTTATTCAATTCGGCCTAAAGGATTTGAGCGAATTGCCTTCGATCGAGGATTTTGAAGACTTGGTACAATAGGCGGAACCGGTAGGGAGTGTGCCTTTTGCCGAATGGACATCTCTCGCCGACGGGTACACTTCCTCCGGGTCGTGTTTCCGCCCTAATTATGAACGAACGATTACAAAAACTCATCGCCCAAGCCGGAATCGCTTCGCGGCGCGCCGCTGAAGAATTGATTAAAGCTGGTGATGTCTCGGTCAACGGTGATATCGTGACAGAACTAGGAACCAAAGCCGACCCGGACAAAGATCACATCAAGGTTCGCGGCAAGCTGATAAATACCAAGCTGCAAAACCGTTCGAATATTTACATCTTGCTGAATAAACCCAAAGGCTATCTATCCAGCGCCGCTGACCCCGAAGGCCGAAAGCTAGTCACCGATCTCGTAAAAGGCCGTGGACGGCTCCACCCGGTCGGGCGTCTCGATTACAACACCGAGGGGTTGATAATTCTCACAAACGACGGCGAATTTACGAATTTCGTTTCGTCCTCAAAGACGATTCCAAAGATTTACGAGGTAAAGGTAAAGGGACTGCCGACACCGGTTGCGATAAACAAGCTCCGGCGCGGCGTGGTTCTCGAGGACGGATTCAAAACCGCTCCGGCCAACATCAAGGAACTCAAACCGACCGATAAAAACGGCTGGTATGAAGTTACGCTTCACGAGGGCCACAACCAGCAGATCCGCAAAATGTTCGACACGGTCGGGCACTCAGTCGTAAAACTCAAACGTGTCGCCATCGGTCCAATAGTTGATAAATACCTTCCCGTCGGAGCGAGCCGGCCACTTACGCCGCCGGAGATCGAACAATTTCGCACGAATCCGGCCGGCAAAGTCGGGGTCAAGCGAAAATAACAGAATCTATCGAATCAACGCCCGGTGCTCGACCATCAGGCAGAGGTCCTGAACAACCTTGATACCTGCCGCAGCCAGCTCCTCGGCCACGGCGTCATTGCGAATGCCGAGCTGAAACCAAACTGCTTTTGGATTTTTCGCGAGGATTTCAGCGGTATGTTTTGGTATGTCCTCGGACCGGCGAAAGACGTTTATTAAATCAATCTCGCCGGGAATCTGATTTAGTCCCCGGTAGACGGCATTTCCGAATATCTCCGTAACGTCCGGATAATAAACCGGTACCGAAATAATCTCATAGCCCGCGTCGACCATATACTTTGGTACATAATGTGACGGTTGCGATGAATGCGATTCCGGTTTTATGCCAAGAACGGCAATCGTTTTTGTATTACGCAGCAACTCGCCGATCTGGTCGGCCCCAGTTATCAAATTGTGATTATTAGCAGACATGCTATTTCGAAAGTCTGCCCAGCCATTCCTCGTAAAAGCTCGTCAATTCCCGCAGCGTTACTTGTATATCGGCATCCGTCTTACCGACCGACGCCGCGTCGAGCTTTCTCAGAGCATCGAGCAATTCTTTAACGACTCCCTCGAATGCAATTCCGACGGGCGTGGCCGGTCGTCCCACCCCGGACCCTGACGTAATCGTCTCCCCGCCATGGAAAACAGAATCGACTCGCCGAATTAATCCGACGACGTCTAGTCTCTGTGACCCAGCCTCGCTAGCCGTCCGAAGGATCGGAAGAAGGCGGGAGAGAGCGTTCTTGCGGCCCTCCATAAATGAAAAGAAGGTCGCTGCTCGACGCTCGTCGCCCTCAACAGTGCGGTCCTCGTAAATAACCCATTCGATTGCGAGCGTGATGTTATTTACCAATGGATTTGGGTTGACGGCGCTTATGACAGCCTCGTACTCGCCGTTCGCATCCATTAGTGGCTTGCCATGCCGCCCTTGCGGGACACTGGATAGCAGCATCCGACCGCCGGCCTCTGTGTGCCATCCAAGCGCCAAAACTGCTTTCGAGGACTCATTTGTAAGCTTTACCTTAAACTCGGGCAGCGTCGAAACGGTTGGACTTACAACCGCTCTGAGCGATTGGGCCGGATTGGTCACAAGCGGAACATTTACAGTCGTGGTCGCAACCCCGGCCAACTTCACCGTCAGCGGCAGGTAGCCGTATTTTGAAAGTCCAGAAACCGTCTCAGATTCGCCTTCCGAAAGTAAAAGCGTGGCAACTGGTTCAGTTTTTTCGCCAAATCGCTTCCCTTTGAATACTGAAATAATAACTTCGGCGTTGTCGCCGATGAGTTTCGCACTAAAATTGACGACCTGGGCTGGTTCCTCATCGGCTGGCTGCTTCCAATCCTTCACGCGCGGGAAATTCGATGTCCAAAAGCCCGCCGGTCGGTCGAGCCTCAAAGCTATCGTTAATGGCGGCCTCGAACCATCGGAATGTACCTCGATAACTTTGCCGCTCGGTTCTGTCTTGACTCTCGCATCCTGGCCGCTTGCAAACAATAGCGACGCGCCGAACAATGGCAAAAAAAACAATAACCGATACCAAACTACTCTCATTTTAGGACCTCGCAAAATATTCGGGTTTTCTCAGGTAAGGATACGCCGATACCCCTAACTTATCAATTTCGGTCTACGAGCAGAAAGGGATTATAATAATTTTATGTTATACGGAAATAACTAAATTATGAACTTTGAACTTTCCGAGGAACAGCTACAAATTAAATACAGCATCCGCGAATTTGCCGAGCGTGAGATAAAACCGCACGTGATGGAGTGGGACGAATCACAACATTTTCCGGAGGAGCTGCGCCCGAAGCTCGCTGAACTCGGGCTGATGGGAATTCTGTTTCCCGAAAAATACGGCGGGGCCGCGATGGGTTATGTCGAATACGCGACGATTATCGAGGAGATCGGACGCGTTTGCGGATCTGTCGGACTGTCGGTCGCGGCTCATAACTCACTTTGCTCAAATCATATTTACATGTTCGGCAGCGAGGAACAGAAACAGAAATACCTGGTTCCGCTCGTCACGGGCGAGAGTTTTGGCGCGTGGGGATTGACCGAATCGCAGGCCGGATCGGACGCGTCGGGTACGAGGACGAACGGAATTCGCTCGAATGGCGGTTGGAAAGTTAACGGGTCAAAGAATTTTATTACCCACGCAATTGCCTGTAATACGCTCGTCGCCGTAGCCGTCACGGATAAAGAGAGAGGCAATCGCGGCATTTCAGCGTTCATTTTTGACAAATCGATGGACGGTTTTCGCAGTGACAAGAAAGAAAACAAACTCGGAATGCGGGCGTCGGAAACTGCTTCCGTCGTTTTTGAGGATTGCTATGTGCCGGATGAAAACCGGCTCGGCAGCGAAGGCGAAGGTTTCTTGCAATGCATGCAGGTGCTCGACGGCGGACGTATTTCGATAGCCGCCCTTTCCGTCGGCATCGCTCAGGGCGCCTACGAGGCAGCGGTTAAATACGCCAAAGAGCGTCAGCAGTTTGGAAAGCCGATTGCGGAATTTCAGGCGATCCAGTTCAAACTAGCTGATATGGCGACGCAGATCGAGTGCTCACGATTGCTTACGCTGCAAGCTGCAGCGACAAAGGACGCAGGAAAGCCCGTGACACAGAAATCCGCCATGGCAAAACTCTTCGCGTCCGAGACCGCGGTTCGGGTCGCCGAAGAATCCGTTCAAATTCACGGCGGCTACGGCTATACAAAAGACTATCCCGCCGAAAAATATTGGCGTGATTCAAAACTGTGTACCATCGGCGAAGGCACGAGCGAAATTCAAAGATTGGTGATTGCGAAACAGTTGTTGAAACATTGAACGCTAAGGTAAACTTGATTTACACCGATGTTTCCCCGCTCGTTGAAAAAATTTAGGCTTGCGTGTCGGATGGGAATTTGGTCGTAACGCAACACGCTTTTTGAGGAGATGAACGATGACGAGGTTTGCGGCATTTGCGGCGTGAAATCGGCGCGGACGAGACGTTGCATGTTGCATTTATGAAACGGTATGCTATAATCAAAGTCCAAATTCAATTACAGGAGAAAAATTATGAGTACAAGTACCGCAACAAGTTCCGGCCGACTCGGATCGGCTTTTTTGGCAGAGTTGGAGAATGAGGCGAAGACCACGCGTGAATGTCTCTCGCGGGTGCCGCTCGACAAATCCGACTGGAAACCGCATGAAAAGTCGATGACGATGGGCCGCCTGGCCGTCCATTGCGCCGAGATGTTCGGGTGGACGAAGGAAACGCTGACGCAGGACGTTTTGGATTTCGCAACCGCTGACATGACGCCGTTCGAACCGAAAACGACGGAAGAATTGCTCGCTTTCTTCGATAATCACATCGAAAAGGCCAAGGCTATTTTAGGCGAAACGCCGGACGAGACATTTTTCACCGACTGGACGATGCAAAACGGCGAACAAGTGTATTTTACGATGCCGAAAGTCGCGGTCATGCGTACGTTCGTCCTCAACCACATTATCCACCACCGCGGACAGCTTACCGTGTATCTTCGGCTCAACGATATTCCCGTACCGTCGATCTACGGACCGTCGGCCGACGAAGGGCAGATGTAAAGGCAGTCAAAAGGCAAAAAGTAAAAAGGTGAAATGGCGAGTTTTGATACTCGCCATTTTTTTGCTTTTGGATTGAAAGGTGAGAAAATAGCGGTTTAATTAAGCTATATGAGCGAGATTGATTCAACTCATAAACTTTTTGACGGCAATCCACGCGCGATCGCCCGTGCCATCACATCCGTAGAAAATGGGTCAGTTGATGCCGCGGAATTGATGAAAGAGGTGTTTCCGCGAACCGGAAATGCGCAGGTAATTGGCATAACCGGCTCGCCCGGAGCGGGAAAATCCTCGCTCGTCGATAAACTGGCTTTCTTTTACAAAAACAGGGGCGGAAAGATCGGCATTATATGCGTCGATCCATCGAGTCCGTTTTCGGGTGGAGCGATACTCGGCGATCGCATACGGATGGCGACGCTTGGGCTGGATAAAAATGTCTTTATCCGCTCGATGGCGACGCGTGGCAATCTCGGCGGTTTGGCCCGCGCGACGGTCGATGCGGTGGCGATATTGGATGCGGCCGGTTTTGACAAAGTGATCGTCGAGACGGTTGGCGTCGGGCAGGATGAAGTGGAGATCGTCAAGACGGCGGATGTCTCGGTGGTCGTGCTCGTGCCGGGGATGGGCGATGATATACAGGCGATAAAAGCCGGGATAATGGAGATCGGTGATGTTTTTGTGATAAACAAGGCCGACCGCGAAGGGGTTTTGCGAACCCAAAAGGAGCTGGAATCGCTGCTTTCTCTCGCCCACCGTCCCGATATGTGGAACCCGCCAATCGTCAAAACCATCGCGACCGAAAGTAAGGGCATCGAAGACCTCGCCACCGCCATCGAAGCATATTACGCCTTTCAGATGACGGGTGACGGGAGCAAAGTGAGGAGGCAGGCAATTGCCCGTTGGCGTTTGCTTGAGCTGTTGCGGGAGAGATTGCTGTCCGATCTGTTAAGCCGGAATGGGACCGAGGAAAAACTGAATCAACTTGCACTCGAAATAGCGGATAAGAAAAATGACCCATATTCGGCGGTGGAGAAAATCTTGTCAGAACGGCCTGCGTGAGCGGGCGGAACGACCTTGTGCATTGGCACGCCATGTCAAAAACTTGAAAGCCGCCCGCTCACGCAGGCGGTTCTGACACATCAAATGAAAATCAACCATCTTGGCATTGCGACAAAGAGTATCGATGAAGCGCTGAAATTCTGGGGCGAGGCCCTCGGGCTGGATAATGTGCATACCGAAACGGTTGAAGATCAAAAGGTCCGCGTGGCGATGCTGCCGATTGGTGAGAGCCGGATCGAGTTGTTGGAACCTTCGAGCGACGATTCGCCGATTAGCAAGTTCTTGGAGAAACGCGGCGGTGGAATTCACCATATCGCCGTCGAGGTCGATGACATTGAGGCGGCGCTCGCGAAACTTAAATCGCGGGGTATGCGTTTAATCGACGAAAGCCCGCGGATCGGCGCCGAAGGCTGTTTGGTGGCGTTTGTCCACCCTTCGTCGTCAAACGGCGTGCTTCTTGAGCTGGTCCAGGTGATGGAATAGCATTTTTCGTTAGTAGAAACCAGTCTTTTTTGGTATTATACGCGTTTGCAATTAATAGACTTTCTGTAAGTGAGGACTCCAGTTTTGAGCAATTTAACAAAAGGAATTATTTTGGTTGTCGTGATCCTGGCAATCGGCGCGGGGCTTGTGGTTTGGAAGAACAAGACCGGCGGTGCGGCCCACGCTGCGTCGTTTAATTCGATCAGCAAAGCCGAGATCGAAATGCTGCTTGCCGATGTCGCAAAAACAAATCCGACTGTTCTCAAGCGTTTGAAGGACGATCCGGAAATGAAGAAGCAGCAGATCGAGAATCTCAAACAGCTGCTTGCATTTGCGAGCCAGGCCCAGAAGGACGGCCTCGCCAATGAGCCGACGAACAAACAGGAAATGGAGAGCATCCGCGCCGAGATACTCGCCGTCAATTACGACCGCGAGATCAACAAAGACAAAGGCCCGATGCCGGCCTTCGGCTTTATCACCGAGGAACAGGTAAAGGCGTATTGGGACCAGGACGCGGCTCCACCGGCGGAGAAAGGATTGCTTGAAAAAATGGGTTTGAGCGGCCCGACGGAAACGCGCAACCACGACGCCGAGTTCAACGATTTTCTCAACGCCAAGATCGAAGTTCTCAAGGCTTCAAGTCCTGAAATGAAGGATCGCGAGATTACGGAAGAGGAAATAACCCAGGCCCGTGATATTTTCGCGAAGATCCGCATCTACAAAGCCGAGTACGATCAAAAGGCCAAATCGGGCGAATTGACAAAGGATTTCATCGAAAAGGCGAATCTTCAGGTCAAGCTCCAGCAAGCACAGTTCCTCGCCCGGCTGTACTCGGAAAAGGCCGCAGAAAATATGAAGGTGACGGATGAAGACGTAGCGAAATACATCGCCGAGCATCCCGAACTCGACCCGGCCCAGAAGCGTGTGAAGGCCCAGGGAATTCTGGACAGGGCGAAGGCCGGTGAGGATTTTGCGGCCCTTGCAAACGAATTTACCGAAGATCCCGGAAATAAAGGCGCCGATGGCGTGGGACAGGGCGGAATCTATAAGGATGTGCCAAAAGGCCGCATGGTCGCCGCCTTCGAGGCGGCTGCGCTCGGACTTGAGCCCGGGCAGGTCGCTCCCGAACTAGTCGAAACCGATTTCGGCTTTCACATAGTCAAACTCGAACGAAAACTCGAAGCAAAACCGGCCGCCAAGCCCGCGGCTCCCGCTCCGGCGGTTCCTGGGGCGCCGAAAACAACAGATGAGGAAACGTACGACGTTCGCCACATTCTAATCTCGACTGGATTCAAAGACCCTGACAATCCGACGGCTCGCGAGGCTCCCGTGAAAGACTACGTTCGAAATAAGCTCGAGACTGATAAGGAAAAGAAACTGCTCGCTGAGATTGTGGCAAGCAACAACGTCCAGGTTCCGGCGGACTTCGCGGTCCCGGAAGTTTCGGAAGAACAAATTCAGCAGATGAAGCAAAAACAGCAGCAGCAGCAGCAGCAAATGCAGATGCCGCCGGAAATGCAGCCCGGAGCTCAACCCGGGGGGCCGACCGGCCCGAACGACAAACCGGCGAAACCCGAGCCAAAGAAACCGGAACCGAAGAAAAAATAGTTCAAAATGGAAAATGGAAAATTGCTTACCTGATTTTCAATTTTCCATTTTCAGTTTTCCATTACGCCACGAGGCACTTGCGAACGCTGAAGTGATCATTGACGACAGTGGATGAAAACTGCTATTGAGATCGGCCGCGCCATACCCGAGCCAAAAGGGCGGCTTGTTTTCGCCGAGATTTATGGAACAAGTAAGTATCGGAATTATCGGCGGCAGCGGTT
Source organism: Chloracidobacterium sp. (assembly GCA_031430895.1). Classification (GTDB taxonomy): domain Bacteria; phylum Acidobacteriota; class Blastocatellia; order Pyrinomonadales; family Pyrinomonadaceae; genus OLB17. The sequence continues at coordinate 10,226 of JANPCJ010000013.1, forward strand.
TGTACCAGATGCCGGAACTTGAGAATGTACGTGAGATTGCGGTCGATACGCCGTTTGGAAAACCTTCGGATGCGTTTATCGTCGGTGAACTCGACGGCGTGAAGGTCGCTTTTTTGCCCAGGCATGGACGCGGGCATAAATTAACTCCGAGTGAGCTTCCCTTTCGGGCAAACATCTACGCGATGAAACTGCTCGGGATCGACTATATTTTGTCGGTTTCCGCAGTCGGATCTCTTCAGGAAAAATATGCGCCAACCGATTTTGTGATCCCCGATCAGTTCTTCGACCGCACGTGTGCCCGGGCTCACGAGTCGACATTTTTTGGCGAAGGCATCGTCGGCCACGTCACATTTGCCCATCCTGTCTGTAACGAACTTGGCGACATCCTCGAAGCTTCGTGCAACGAGATTGGAGTAAAAACCCATCGCGGCGGCACGTACATCTGCATGGAGGGCCCGGCATTCTCAACCAAAGCCGAATCAAGCGTCTATCGCCACTGGGGAATGGACATTATCGGTATGACCAACCTGCAGGAAGCCAAACTCGCCCGCGAAGCCGAGATCGCCTACGCCACCCTCGCTCTCGTCACTGACTACGATTGCTGGTACGAGGGCCACGACGACGTGACCGTCGATATGGTGATCGAGTATTTGAACAAGAACGTCCGAAACGCCCAGCTTGTATTGAAAGATGCAGTCAAACGCGTCGCTTCAAAGACAACGCCAAATCAGTATGCGAACGCGACCAAGAATGCAATCTTCACTGGCCCGGAGAGTTGGCCGGCGGATACGGCGAGGAAGCTTGACGCGATTATCGGAAAATATGCATCATAGGAAGTCGGTGGGGATTTATGTACGGATGGTTCAAAGAATTGAAGTCGAAGGTGTTTGCCTACGTCAGGGAATTAGATGGACTGCTGACTAAGATTAACGATAATGTCGCTGCTACACGTGCAATCAATGAGGAAAACGACAGACTAAGAAAACAAAATGAGATTTCCTTCAAGCGAATGAATCGTGCCGTGAACTCGCTCTCCGACTATTGAAGTCGATGCCCATGCAAATATATTCTTCGTTTTCGCATCAAAGCCAGCATATGTTGTTTAGGAAATCGATCTTCTTTTTCGTTCTGGTAAGTGCGTTTTCTTCCTTCGCATCCGCCCAGCGTAACGTCACACCCGCTATTGACCGTGATCCCCTAATGGAGGCCGATGCCAAGCATAATCTTGATGTCGCGTGGCAGTCGTATAAGCTCAAAAAAGCTTACAAAGGTGTGATAATGCGATTTGAAGAGACTTACGCGGCTTACCCCGAATTCTCAAAGATTGACGAATTTCTCTACCTTGCAGGCATGAGCAGTTTCTATCTTTCGGATAATAAGGGCAGGCAAAAGGTTGATCTGAAATTGGAAAAGGAAAAAGACAAATTTGCTCCCGCCAAACTCAAAGAGGACGCAGTAGCCTATCTCTCGCTCATCGTCGAAAAATATCCGCAAAGCCAGTATCGTGATGAAGCGGAAAGAACGCTCGCAGAGATCAAGGGGCAGAAACACGACCGGTAGGGAGTGTGCCCCGCCCGCGCCCAAATGAGCCACACTCGCTACCACTCGTGTTTCCGCCCTGCTTGCCATGAATCTCAATCAAGTCACGATCTTTTCGGAAAAGCCGGTCGAGACGGTCGAGTTTTTTGAAAAGCTTGGTTTGCGGCGTATTGTCGATTCCCTGCCCCGTTACGCCCGTCTCGAATGTCCCGACGGCGAATCAACGCTATCCGTAAACATCGCCGAAAATATCATTCCTAACGAAAGTATTACGCTTTATTTCGAATGCGACGATCTCGATGCCAAGGTTTCTGAGTTAAAACAAGTCGGCCTCGAATTTGACGAAGATCCAACCGACCGCCCCTGGCTTTGGCGCCAGGCCTATCTCCGCGACCCGAATTCCAATAAAATCTGCCTGTTTCGTGCAGGCGAAAATCGCAAAAATCCACCGTGGCGTGTAGAATAGCAGTGTTCAGTGGTCGGTCGTCAGTTGTCAGTGTAAAAATTTGTGCTGACAACTGACAACTGGCCACTGACCACTGAAATATATGTCATTAACAGTTGTTGGTTCGGTCGCGTTTGATGCGGTGGAAACACCTTTCGGCAAACGTGACAAAATTCTTGGCGGCGCGGCGACGCACTTTTCGTTGTCGGCTAGCTTTTTTACTCAAGTAAACGCGGTCGGTGTTGTCGGCGGAGATTTCGGTGATGACGAATGGGCTGTTTTCAAACGTCACTCGATAAATACGGATGACATCGAGATCGTCCCTGATGGGAAAACATTCTTTTGGAGCGGTCGTTACGATTACGACATGAACACCGCACACACGCTCGATACTCAGCTCAATGTGTTTGAAACTTTTGAACCGAAACTTTCGGATAATTCCAAAGACGCGAAACTTCTTTTCCTCGCAAACATCCTGCCGATGCTGCAAAAGCAGGTCCGTGAGCAGTGTCCGGACGCCGAATTTGTCGCGATGGATACAATGAATTTTTGGATATCTTCGATGAAGGAAGCGCTGATCGAGACGATAAAGGTCGTCGATTGCATCATCATCAACGATGCCGAGGCACGGCAGTTGACTGATGAGCCGAACATTCATAAGGCGGCGAGAAAGATCATGAATTTCGGTTTGAAAGCGGTGGTAATTAAACGTGGCGAATACGGTGCGACGCTGTTTACAAAGAACGGTTATTTTGTCGTTCCCGCATACCCGCTCGAGAGTGTTTTTGACCCGACCGGTGCGGGCGACACTTTTGCCGGCGGATTCATGGGTTATTTGGCGGCTCAAAAAGAGATATCGGACGAGACTCTGCGGCGGGCGATGATATATGGCTCGGTGATGGCATCGTTTAATGTCGAGAAATTTGGCACTGAACGTGTAGATGCTCTTGATTATGCTGAAATAAACGAACGATTTCGCGCGTTTAAGAAGATGACCCATTTTGACGACATCGCATTCGAACGGGCCTCGACCGCCGCGTAATTTCGATGGACAAGAAAGTCGATAATCCACTCGAGCGTTTTGAGCGGCGAAAGATCAACTATCCGTTGATCCTCGCATCGGTTGCTCTATTTGGAGTGCTCTTTACGGGGGTAATCGTAGCAGGGAGATCGCAGGACTGGATATCTGCCGGATTGTTCCTCGGCGCAGCGGCTCTTTTCGCCCTTGTCGTATTAGTTGAAATTGCCAATAGTCGCCGTCTCGCCGCCATTGATGACCGCAAGTTTATCCGTTGGGACGCGGCGATGCCGGAAATTCAGCGGCAAAACGTCAATCTTGAGGTTCGCGAACTTGCCAGGCTGCTCGGCGTGGGCGGCGAACAACTTGCCGATCTGCTTTCGGCATACATCGTGGCCGAAGACCTTGCCTTGCGGCAGATACAGCAGGAAGAAAATCTTCCCCTGATGAGGCACGTCAGCATTGGCAAAACCCCTTTCGACGCGATTCTGGTCGATCAGGATTTGATCACTTGTATCGAGGTTTCGTTTCTCGTCGTTCCCGATGTGCGGCAGGAAAAGATCGAGTCGATGCTAAAAAAAATCACGCTCGCCAAAAGAAATCTGACCGAGTTAAAGAGCCGCCTTCGGCTGCGTCTGATGCTCGTGCTAGTGACGCAATTGACACCGGACGAAGAAGAGCAACTGCGCGGAATGCTCATTACAAGGCGATTTTCCGATACGCCGGTCGATATCGATATTCGGCTGTTGGATTTCGAGATGCTGCAGAAGGTGTATGTTAGTGAATAGTGACATGTGACGGGTAACAAGTGACGGGTTTTCCTTGTATCCTGTCACTGTTTACCTGTCACCGATCGAGAATATGCTTGAGAACAAAGTAGGAATCATCTTCGGCGTCGCGAACAAGCGTTCGATCGCCTGGGCCTGTGCGTCGGCGTGCGCGGAGTACGGAGCCAGGATGGCCTTCACGTATCAGGGCGAACGGCTCAAGGAAAACGTCGAAAAACTGGCTGGAGAATTGACTGATTCCCTCGTTTTGCCATGTGACGTAACGAATCAAGCCGAGGTCGATTCTGCGTTCGAGGCTGTCGGGAACAAATACGGCCGACTGGATTTTGTCATACATTCTATCGCGTTTGCTCCAAAAGAAGCTCTCGAAGGCGAGTTTGTAACGACCACGCGCGAGGCCTTCCGAACCGCGCTTGAGATCAGTGCCTTTTCGCTAACCCAAGTCGCCCTTGCCGCTTCACCTCTAATGACAGAGGGTGGCAGTATCGTCACGATGACCTATTACGGTGCCGAAAAGGTCGTGCCAAGCTACAACGTGATGGGCGTAGCCAAAGCCGCGCTTGAGGCATCGACACGTTATCTCGCCGCCGATCTTGGAAAAAACAATATCCGTGTCAACGCAATAAGCGCCGGGCCGATCAATACTCTTTCGGCCCGCGGCGTCAAAAATATGGGATCGCTGTTAAGCTATGTAGGCGAAAAATCGCCGATGAAACGCAATGTCACCGTCGCCGAGGTTGGAAATACGGCCCTCTTCCTGGTAAGTGATCTTTCCACGGGCATCACTGGCGAGACGATCTATGTTGATTGTGGATATAACATAATGGGAATCTAGGTTTTGAGTCCCGCCTTTAGGCGGCCAGAGCCTGCACCAGAAGAGCCGCCTAAAGGCGGGACTCAAAACACATGGCAGAAACAGACGCAAATAAACCGAGAACAACTCTGGACCACGTCTCCGAACCGGAGACAGTCGCGGAGGCGAAAGAGCTTGAAAAAGAACCATACTGGAATCTCACCGACGACGAGATTCTTCTGCGCTCGCCCGAGCCGCAGGATGACTATAAAACGTCGGATTCGTGGCGCGTTTTCCGCATTATGGGCGAATTCGTCGGCGGATTTGACGATCTGGCAGCCATCACTCGAGGCGTTTCGATATTCGGCTCGGCCCGTACGCCCGAGGACGACCCCAACTACGAAGCGGCCCGCGAGACCTCTCGGTTGCTGGCTGAATCGGGTTTCGAGATTATCACCGGCGGCGGCCCCGGCATTATGCAGGCCGCCAATCAAGGCGCGTTCGAGGCCGGAAAAGTCTCGGTCGGATGCAACATCGAGCTGCCCTTCGAACAGATTCCCAATCCCTACCTCACCAAATCGCTCTCGTTCAAATACTTCTTCGTCCGTAAGACGATGTTCATCAAATACAGCAATGCGTACATCATTTTCCCCGGCGGTTTTGGCACGATGGACGAGCTTTTCGAAGCCTTGACGCTGATCCAGACACGCAAGATACGAAATTTCCCCGTCGTTCTCTTCGGCTCGCAATACTGGCGCGGCCTTCTCGCATGGCTCACGTCGACAATGCTCAATGAGAAGATGATAAACCCGCTCGATCTCGGCCTGATCCACCTGACCGACTCGCCCAAAGACGCGGTCGATTTCATTGTCAAGACCTGCGATGCGGGGATTGATAACGGGAAATAGTAGACAGTTTACAATCTGCGCGAGGGCTTTGTTTATGCGGACAGTAGAGGTCGTTCCCCACAATACTCAGTGGCGAGATGCGTTCGAAACAGAAGCCAGGCACATTGCCATTGCCCTCGGAGAAAATGTCGCTGCCATCCACCACATCGGCAGCACAGCCATTCCAAACATTTATGCAAAGCCCGTCGTCGATCTGTTGGTCGAGGTTGGGGACATCGCCAAAGTAGATGAGCTGAGTTCGGCGATGGAGTCATTTGGTTATGAGGTGATGGGAGAGTTCGGCATCCCTAGCCGCCGATACTTCCGTAAGGATAATGAGGATGGCACCAGGACCCATCAGATTCACGCGTTCGAGGCCGGTTCGGCACAGGCTGAGCGTCACTTAGCGTTCCGCGACTTCATGATTGCTCACCCCGCCGCAGCACAGAGGTATTCTGAGTTAAAGAGGACGTTAGCGGAGGAGCACGCCCAGAGCATAGACGCCTATATGGATGGCAAAGATGGATTTATCAAAGCGATAGACCTGAGGGCAGCACGGTGGCGTAAATCTCAGACTCGTTAGCAGCCCAGCAGCAGGGCGATGAAAATCTTATGAACCAGCTAAGACATCTTCGAGCCAGCGAGCGTATTCATGAGAGGTTCGCTCATCCGCAATGGCCGTAATTTCCGGTAGTGAGTAGCTGTGATTTGCCTTGATAAAAGCCTCAAGCTCGTCGTATTTCTGCGGAAGGGTCTTTATTAGCAACAAATGCTCAGCCTCTTTTTGAATCTTACCTTCCCAAACATAGATCGATTTCATTTGCGGCATTATCTGAACGCATGCGGCTAGTTTCGCGGCAACGATCTTCGCCGCGAGGGCTTCACCTTCGGTGCTGTTTGGAGTGGTCGTCAGAACAATCAGCATCAGCAATGATTATACCGCTTTGGGGCGCAGTGTAGTAAAGTCGGTCTATGGACGATAAATATCAGATAAACAAGAGCAAAAAACCAGAGACCAAAGCGGAGATATTGCAGCATCAGATCGAAGAGTTGGTTAAACGACGAGACAAAGAAGCTCGCCTGGCCGAAAAACAAAAGATCAATGCAGACATTACTAAACTATTTGCTCAGTACGAGAGGCTTAAACTATAGGTAAATTGGCGCAGACAACCTTGCCTGGTCTTCTGAATTTCATACGTGCGGGGCGGCCCGTGGTCCCAGTTTACTTCTTAGCCATTAGCTCGGCGTATTCTCCGGTTTCGACCCACTCCAGAACTTCGGCGACGCGCCAGATTGGAAAGGGGTGCGAGAGGCCGGAGTTCATAACGTCGGCCCAGAAGCGGTCGAGGCGTTTTTCGTCGTAATTCTTTTTGAATTCGCGGCCTTGTTCGAGAAAAAGCTCGTAGTCGATCTTTGAGGCGAAGGTGCCGCCGGCCAGTTTCATCATTGTCCGGCCGATTATGTGCGGATCCTGCATGACGAGCAGTGCGGCGCGGTCGCAGCTTAACTCGGCCCGGCGTGCCCACGTAAGCAACGCGCTCGCGATGCCGAGGGAAACGACGAGTTTTATTATCTCGGAACCGGGAATCAGGCGGGCCACCGAAACATTTATCAGGGCTTCGATAAGACGGGCGGCCGTGAGATACAAGACGTGTTCGGCGTGGATGTGGCCAACTTCATGGGCTATAACCGCCAGTGTTTCTTCGTCGTTGAGCCGCTCGATGAGCGCCGAGTGGAGAACAATTATAGGTTTCTCGACGCCGCCCGTGAAAGCATTGACAACAGGGTTTTGCTGAACAAACATGTCGGGCATTTCGACGCCGAGAGTATTACATGCGATCTCGAGTTTGGCGTGGAGATCCGGGCATTGCTTCGGCGTAACCTTAACCGCGCTCGCCATAAACATGACGCGAATCGCCGATTCGCCCGTCCACTCGAGCAGTTTTTTGAGCGCCGAATCAACACCGGGAATCGCCTTGAGCGCGGCGAGAGCTTTTTTGTCCAGAGGGTGAACATAGTCGTTCTTGTTGAGGTCGGCAAACTTCTTGTGCGGCTCGTTCGAGAGGGGCAATTTGCACCGGCCGCAGTTTGCGTCGTTGTTTTCGTAGTCGGACTTGACGTTATTTTTCTGCCCGCACAGCCGGCACGTGACAGAGTGGCTTTTGATGATGTCGGACGACGAGTTCTCGGGATCGGGTTTCTTTCTTGGCATAGGTAGAGTCTAGTGTAAAGCAGCGTGATTTTCCAACATCAAACTGTCACAACCGAGAACGGCAGCGATCAAAACGACCCAGTCGCTACCGCTCCCGGTTCTGACTTAGTCTTACGACCGTCTCTACATGATGGGTCTGCGGAAAAAGATCGAGAGCGGTGATTCTCTCTATCCTGTAGCCGGCATCGAGCAGAATGCGGAGGTCGCGGGCCAGAATCGACGGTTCGCATGAGACGTAGGAAATCTCTGCGGGTTTAAGAGCGGCTATCGCTGAGATCGTCTGTTTTTCAGTACCGCTCCGGGGCGGGTCGATGAGGATAAAATCCAAACGCTTTTTTTGATTCTCTGACAAAAATGCAATAACGCTTTTGTTTACAAGTTTGACGTTCGCGGCCCGGATCTTATCGATATTTTTTTGCGCGAAATCTACCGCAGCCGGATTTTCCTCAACGGCTACAATCTTCTCGAACCGCCGCGCCATCGGAACAGTAAACAACCCAACGCCGCAATACAGGTCAAAAGCAGCGTTGCCGGTCGCCCCTCCGACTGCCGCTTCGATCAATTCTGAGATCAAAAACTTGTTCGCCTGAAAAAATGTCCCGGCTGAAAATGCGTACGTGTCGCCATTTACCGTAAAGGAAAGTTCTGAGGTCGGCTCGGCCATGTCTTCCGAATAGATCGACACGCGGCCTTCGTCGCCGGTCGCGGCTTCCATTTGGGCCTGGTCATTCCAGATGCCGTCCCAATTCATGCTCTCGCGAACATATTCAAGCGTCGATTGCAGACCCGGGGTCAATATCGGACAGTTGTGAATATCGATCACCTCATGCGAATCGCGGCGAAAATAGCCGATGGTCTTCTTGTCGCGGTCGAGGTGCCAACGGGCGCGTGAGCGGTAGGCAAACTCATTTGGACTCGGAATAATCGGTATTTCCGCTTCGTATTCGATCTTCCCTATCCGCTGCAGGCAATCGCGAACGAGGCCGACCTTGGCCTGCAGCTGGGATTCGTAGCTCATTTGCTGAAAATCGCAGCCGCCGCAGGTTCCGAAATATTCGCAGGGCGGCGCGATCCGCGTCGGCCCCGCCCGCGTCACCTCGACGATCCCGGCAAAGGCCAGCCGTTTTTTAATCTCGCGGAGCCGAACGCGCAGATTGTCGCCGGGAACGGCTAGCGGCACGAGAACGGTAAGGTTCTCCGCAAACGCCAGACCAAAGCCGCGCGGCACAATTTTCTCGACTTTAACGTCGATGACGTCACCCGTTTTGTAATGTTTGCTCAAGCGTATCTTTGTAACATTAAATGCTTATCAAAACAAATGAAAGAAATAGTGAAAATCTAACCCAAGGAGTCAGGAAGGCGGGTTTCTTGATTTCTGACAGGTTATCTTGAAAACTGAAGCGGGTAATTGGAAGAGGATCAAAGATAAAACAACCCAAGCCTCGGAATACCAGCTTCTTCACGGAGCCGCTTTAGCAGCATCAAGTCATAAGTATTGCGGTAACTGTCAGCGTCCATTTCAGCTTTGTAGGCCCGCAGGTGGCCGGAAACTTCCTTTTTGAGCGCTTTCAGATGTCCCGGTTCCCAGTTTGTCAGCATAGCGCGATCCAGAAGTTTTTCAATATCCCCAAGCGTCTTGTCCACCGTTTCAAAACGGTCGGTCAGGTTTGCCTCAAGCTCTCTGAGACGACTGACGGCCCGTTCAAGATCTTCCCGCAGATTGATTGACGGGTTAACCTCGAGGGCCGCAATAGCATCCGCGATATGAACGGAAACCGCTTCGGTCGAAAATGACGAAACCGCGGCATTCTCCGGCGACGCCTCCGCCTTTCCTGTCTGCGAAGTAAGCCACTCCTGATACTGAACCTCGATCTCTTCTCGGCAGTAAAAAAGAGTCTTGATCGTCCGCGTCCCCGGCGGCTGCTTGTCAAAAACGTCAAAAACCGACTCGATCGAACGAATAACAATGTGCATTGGTATTCCCCGATCCTGCCAAACCTCGATCAACGCCCAATCAAGCGGGCTCAAAAACAAATTCCGCCCCCGCCGGCGGATAAATGTGTCTTCGATTTCGGTGAAGTAGTTGTAGTAGTTCAAAGCGTGAGCATATCATGTTTCGAGCGTTTTGAGTCACGGCTTTAGCCGGCCTTTTTGCCGACGAAGAAGCCGCCTAAAGGCGGGACTCAAAACTAGAATCAGAACGGGTTGCAAAGATGCCCGGCAAATGCCGCATTTCCCGTGCGACAAGTCAGAACCGGGAGCGATAGCGACTGGGCTTGCGCGACTACGACCCATCCGGGGCAAATTGGTGCCGAGGATTCGCCCGATCGACAATTGGGCCAAAGAATAACATTTGCGGTTAAGGTCGATACTTTCCCGCTAATTTGCTACATTTCACTAGATGTCTTTGGAAACGGACTTTATCGTTATTGGCAGCGGCGTTGCCGGGCTTCGAGCCTCGATCGAGCTTGCCGGAAGCGGTGGACGCGTGACCGTTCTAACAAAAGATAAAGCGAGCGAATCGAATACAGAATATGCGCAGGGTGGAGTAGCAGTTGTGCTTTCGGACGATGATAATGCCGAGCTGCATGAGGGCGACACGCTTGTTGCGGGTGCGGGTTTGTGCGATCCGCCGGCGGTCGAGACGCTTGTTAACGAAGGCACAAAATACATCAAACAGCTTATTGAATGGGGAACTGAATTTGACCGCGAGGGCGGCAAATTGGTGTTTACGCAGGAAGCGGCACATTCGCGGCGGCGTATTTTGCATGCCCATGGCGACTCGACCGGGGCCGAGTTGGTTCGGGCTTTGATCGCTCGTGCCGGGCAGGAAAAGACTATCAATCTGACGCCGTTTGCCAATACGGAGAGCCTGATTGTTAATGAAGGGCGCTGTGTGGGCGTTCGATTTCTCGACCCTGTTTTGCGGGCTCCGAGAGAGATTTATGCGAAAGCAGTTGTCATGTGCACGGGCGGGGCCGGCCAGCTTTATTTGCACACGACAAATCCGGCGGTCGCGACTGGCGACGGGATGGCGATGGCGTATTTTGCGGGTGCTGAGATGGCGGATATGGAGTTTGTCCAGTTCCATCCTACTGCATTAAATCTCGAAAATGCTCCGCGTTTTCTGCTAAGCGAAGCAATGCGCGGCGAAGGCGGGCAGCTCAAGAATAAATATGGCGAGCGGTTTATGCCGCGTTACGATGAACGCCTGGAGCTCGCGCCGCGTGACATCGTCTCACGCTCGATCGTCGCCGAAATGCGGCGCACCGGAACGCGGACCGTTTATCTGGACATGTCGGCGCTCGACGAAGATTTTCTCAAACACCGTTTCCCCAAAATCTACGAGACGTGCAAATTCTATGGTCTCGATATCGCAAAAGATCTACTTCCGGTGTCGCCGGCCTCACATTATTGCATGGGCGGCATTCGCACCGATCTTTGGGGCCGCAGCACGGTTCCGGGTCTTTACGCGGCCGGAGAAGTGACGTGTACGGGCGTTCATGGTGCAAACCGGTTAGCGTCGAATTCCCTTCTTGAAGGGCTTGTTTTCGGAGCCCGGGCCGGGGAGGTTGCTGTCTCGGATAATTTCACATTTCAAATTTCAAATTTTAGATTGAAGGAGACTGAATCCCAAACGAACTACCTAAACTCGGCAATCTCGACGGCCGTTAGAAAACGCGTAAAGCGGCTAATGTGGGAACGTGTCGGAATTCTGCGTGACGGTGATTCGCTGCGTCGGGCGCTCGCGGAGTTCGATCAGATCGCGGCGGGAAATCTTAGCACTTCGTCGCGAAATTTCGTCACGCTTGCGAAACTCGTCGCTGAAGCCGCGCTGTGGCGCGAAGAGTCGCGCGGCGGACACTACCGCAATGATTTTCCCGAGTCGCGGGACGATTGGCGCGTACATTCGATACAGCGGGCGGATGCAGACATTTCATCGGCTGAGAGAATCAGTTTTTCAACTGAAACTGTTGTATAATTAAGCGTTTCAACAACACAGATTCTGGCAGAACCGTAAACGAAAAACTTATGGAAAGCACCGCCTCCAGTCTCAACCTGGCCTCGATCATCACGCATCACGCGCGGCTCACGCCGGAGAACGAAGCGGTTGTCTGGGAGAGTGTTCGCATGACATTTGGCGAGCTCGACAAACTTTCTAACCGCGTCGCAAATGCACTGACCACGATGGGCATCGGTCACGGCGACAAAGTGGCGTTGTGCTGCCCCAATCTACCTGAATTCCCGGTCGTTTATTACGGAATCTTAAAGGCGGGAGCCGTCGTTGTGCCGTTAAATGTCTTGTTCAAGCCGCGCGAGATCGCCTATCATCTCACCGATTCCGATGCGAAGGCCATTTTCGTCTTCGAGGGAACGAATGATCTGCCGATCGGGCAAAACGTCGTCGAAGGTTTCGATCAGGTGCCCTCGTGTGAGAGTTTGATCGTCATAACTAAGGGTAATCCGGCCGACCGGAGCGTGTTTTCGGAATATCTTACTCTCGCCGAAATAACCAACGGTGAGTCTGAAAAGTTTGAAATGTTCCCGACCGCCTCCGACGACACGTGCGCGATCCTCTACACTTCCGGCACGACCGGCCAGCCCAAAGGAGCCGAGCTGACGCATCTGAATTTGATGTCGAATGTCACGACGACGTGGCTGACGCACCTGCCGATGCTTGATTTTACCGACGGTGAGCAGAAAACTTGCCTTATCACGCTCCCGCTTTTTCACACGACGGGTCAGACCGTCCAGATGAACACAAATCTCTACGGCGGCAACCGCGTCGTTCTGCTTCCGCGTTTTGACGCGCAGTCAACGCTCGACGCAATGATCGGTGAGAAGGTAAATTTTTGGGTCGGTGTGCCCACGATGTATTGGGCGCTGCTCAAACACGTCGAGGAGACCGGCTGCGACGTCAGCCATATTGCCGACAACATGAAGGTTTGCACCTCGGGCGGGGCGCCGATGCCCGTCGAGGTGATGAAAGAATTTATCTCGAAGTTCGGCGTCCGCGTGATGGAAGGCTACGGCCTCTCCGAGACGTCGCCGCTTGCGACATTTAACCATTTTTCCCGAGCGTCCAAACCCGGAACGGTCGGCCAACCCATCTTCGGCGTTGAAGTTAAGTGTGTTGACGACAATGATAAGGAAGTCGCCAGCGGCGAGCGCGGCGAAGTGGTCATACGCGGTGCGAATGTGATGAAAGGCTATTACAAACGCCCCGAAGCGACCGCCGAGGCGTTTCGCAACGGCTGGTTTCACAGCGGCGACATCGGCGTCATGGACGACGAAGGCTATCTTTCCATCGTTGACCGCAAGAAAGACATGATCCTTCGCGGCGGCTACAACATTTATCCCCGCGAGCTCGAGGAAATAATAATCACGCACCCCGCAGTCTCGCTGTGCGCGGTGATCGGTGTTCCCTGCGAGAGACTTGGCGAAGAGGTAAAAGCTTTTCTGGTGCTCAAACAGGATCACGAACTAACCGTAGAGGACTTTATCCAGTGGTGCCGCGGCCAATTTGCCGCCAATAAATATCCGCGGCACGTCGAATTCCGCTCAGAGCTGCCCATCGGCGGCACCGGCAAGATATTCAAACGAGCTTTACGCGCGGAGAACCCGGCGACACTCTGATTCAGTTTGGCGAAAACCTTATTCCGAGTGAAAATGACATGATTCCATGCGGAACGTGCTGTATTCCGGGTGGAATGCGCAGTATTCCGGGCGGAATGCGCCGTTTTCCGGGCGGAATGAGTGGTAATATTAAGTGATGGTTCGCATAAAAGGGTTGGTAATAGTGTTTTTTGCAGTCGCAGCGACCACCGCCGCGTGCTTTGCTTCGAAGCCCAAACTCTACCGAATTGCTGACAGCAAGTCCTACGAAGCCTCGCTGTTCCGCCAAAACTGCGCCATTTGCCATGGTCCCGAAGGCGAAGGAAAGGTGCTCGACGACGGGAAACAGATTCCCAACCTGCGCGACGGCGAATTCAAATTCAAAACCGACGGCGAAATCTACCGGCACATCTCGGAAGGCGGGAACGGAATGACGCCGTTCCGCGATCAATTGACCGAGCGTGAGATCAACCTGATGGTAAACTTTGTTCAGACCGAACTAAGGCTACAGAAGCCCGCGCGTTAGAGATGCACAAGCCTGCGCGTAAGAGGATGTGTCAAAACTCTCATTGCGTCGGTGTTTTGGAGCTCTTTGTCGCCAACGGCGACCAACATTAAAGCCTGGGGTGAAGCCGTCTTCGGCGGAACCCCAGGACCGGCGGTCGGTGAATTCGCTCCCTGAAAGGGAGCAACAAGGGCGTTTTTTGTTCGTCGCCTTCAGCGACCGGAGCATGATTCGGGTTTCCTAGGGTTCCATTCGCTTCGCTCATTGCACCCCAGGCTTTAATGTCCGTCGCCGTTGGCGACAAGAATCTAATGAGTTTTGACACAGGCTCGTAAGCAAGGGCGGAACATTCAGGTTGCGTGAGCCGTCCTTCCTTACGCGCGGGCTTCTGCATTGGCTTGAAACCCAAGAGCGGGTGCAGAGCAACCCTTCCTGACCTGAAATCTTAAACAGCTTCATTCCCTTCCGCTCGGCTTGACTTCGACTCAACACAAGAACCAACCGATGGCTGGAATCGTCCAACCGGATGGCTGAAGCTTCCGGCGGGACCGCCGAGCCGTTCGGCGAAACCGTCGAGCCGTCCGGCGGGTCCGTCGAACCGTCCGGCGAGACCGTCGAACCGTCCGGCGGGACCGCTAAAGCCCTCAGCCGCCCAAAACCCCTTCAAGCGAAAAGAGATTCTCCTTCAAAACAAACTCGCTCGCCCCCGCCGCAAATGCCTCTGCCCGCAGGCCTTCGTCGTCAAACGCTGTCACCATACAAATATGGGCGTCGGGATAACCGCCGATGATCTCGCGGATCGCCGTCAGCCCATCCGTGCCCGGCATTTCCCAGTCCATCAGCACCCAGTCCGGTCTGTGCTCTTCATAAAGCGCAAAAGCCTCGCCGCCATCCGAGCATTCAAAAACCTCATCGGCCGCCGCCGGAAGATGGTCGCGAACAAGTTCACGGACCTTTGCGTTGTCATCGACAATAAGAACTTTCATATCAAGAGGAGTTAATTGGTTGCAGGATAGTTGAAGTCAACAGGCGCGACAATTCGCATGTCCACGTATTTTGCATACGTAGAAATACGTATTTCCTGACTGGAACGCGGTGGGCCGGGAACGCAGGCGCCCTCGCCTGCAAGCGTCCTTCCGAGGACGCTGACGACCGTGGTGGGCATTCAACTTGAGAAATTTCAGTCAACGTCACGCCGGAGGAACCGGCGTAGCAGGCGAGGGCGCCTGCGTTCCAGTCAGATCCTTTGCGACAGAGCAAATTTCAGCAATGAATGGCTGCCGTGTATGTCCAGCTTCTGGCAGATATTCTCGCGGTGTTTCTCGACGGTGCGCGGGCTGATGAATAGCCGTTCGGCGATTTCCCGGCTGGTCAGGTTCTCGGCGATGAGCTTCAGAACGGCTCGTTCGGTGGGTGTCAGATCGTTTATCGACGGCTGTTTTTCGTTAAGTTGAATGGCGCGGCGGCCGCGGTTTATGAGAAATGAGGTCAGGGCATGGCTTGCGTAGTGCTGACTGGCGGCCACGGTCTTTACGCACTCGATTATGTCGGCCAAAGCGCTGTCTTTTAAGACAAAACCCTTTGCACCGAGATCGATCGCCTCATTGAACAGGTCTTCGTCGCGGTGCATCGTCAGGAAGATGATCTCGGTTTCCAGACCCTTGTCCCGAACGGCGCGGGCGACGTCAAAACCATTCATCACCGGCATATCGACATCAAGGATCGCGACTTGCGGCGAATATTCCGAGATCGCCGCAAGAGCTTCCTGCCCATTGCCCGCCTCGGCCACGACATGCAGCCGCCGATCTTCCTCGATCGTCTGCCTGAGGCCCTGGCGCACGATCGGGTGGTCATCGGCGATAAGTATTGTGATTCTATCTTCCATTGCAAAGAGAACAGATCGTTGAAAAAATGCAGCGCCTTATCCTGGTCGCCAATTCTTGCATACAA
>JANPCJ010000014.1:0-3673 GCA_031430895.1 Chloracidobacterium sp.
AGAACCTTAGATGGTAAATTTGCTCCTGCCGGACCGAGGTTACAGTTAGAAACCGTATTGTTGTCATTACCTGTTGTAATTGCGGCAGACACAAACGAAATATTTCCGCCGTTAGTTCCGACCGCCATCGTTGCCGAGCCGAGAATTGACGAATTAGTAATCGTGTTGCTTGTCGCATCGGTTGAGTACCGAATCGTTCCTGTTCCCGATGTCGCGGAAACAGTTGTATTTGAAATCGTCAAGCTGTTTCCGCCGGTGTTCAACCCATTGATCGTCACATTATCCGCACCGTTGAAATCAATCGTCGGATTGGCAGCCGTCGTCGCACCGGAAATTGTTCGCGGCGCTCCGCCAGCTGGCGAGATAACAATTGACGTGTAAGTCGGCCCCGAGCCGCTGGCGTTTAAGGTGGCGGTCGCCGTTCCTTCGTTTGTGTCGCCGCAAACGTCTATCGTGATCGTGCCGGTATGGACAATGCCCGCGTTGATCGTCGCAAACGCACCCGTTCCGGCGATGCCGCTAAACGTAGCGTATGCCGTAGGCACTCCGGCCGCGGTGCCGCCTGACGATTCCACCTCGATCGGCAGCAACGCGCTCGTCGCGTCGCAAATGCCCGGTGTCATCACTCGAACAATAGTCGTGCTTTCTGGTGGCGCTTCGGCGGCCTGACTCGTCGGAGCGATCAGTCCGAGGCTTTCGGCCCAGACGCTGCCCCAGTTGGCGGCGATGGCGACGGTCGCGAGGGCGATGATGGTGAAAAGGGCGACGAAACGGACCTTACGGTTGCGGTTTAACATAAGATTTTTGGTTACTTCCCGAATAGTTTTACGGCGTCTTTCGAATACAGGCCACGGCGCGAATCGGATTCAGCGCTTGGAGGGGCGGCCTTGGAAACGAAAAACTGCTGTTTCTAAAGAATTGATTGGATTATAGAGGAATATCGGGCGAAGTCAAGGAAAAAATAGTGGTCAGGGGTCAGCGGGTTTCGTCGTGGACTCTGTGATTTATCCCAGATTAAGCACTTTCAGAGAATTAGCCACGAATGCACGAATAAAAACGAAGAATTCCCTTATTTATTCGTGCATTCGTGGCTAAACGAGGCCGTGTCAAAAGTCTGTCGGATGATGCTCTGAAGTTCTTCGGCTATGCCGTTCGATGTGCGGAGAAGCTCCGCTTTTCCGACAGAGCCTCCAACGGTTCTGCGGCTGCGCCGCCGCTCCGGGGCCGATAATTACTGGCCTATTCGACGATTGGGCGGAGGACGGCGGCATAGCCGCATGCAAAGTTGTGACGGCTGCCAGCGAAGCACAGTTTCGCCGCAAATCGACGGGCAAAGCCCGAAAAGCGAGTTTTGACACAGCCTCTCACGCGCGTACTTGTGCACTCGCGGGAAAAGAGTTTCTAAGAACGAGCAAAGTTGCAAAGAAAATAACCGCGATATTCAGGGCGTATCGGCGACGCTAAAAAGGAAAGCGCGGAAGCCTCACTTTCGGCACGACTTTATCGACGATGGCCTTGCCCGAAAAGATGTTATCGAGCCTCGCGGCGAGGGTTGGGTCGATTTTCTTTAGACGGTCGTTGATCTTCTTTGCCTCTTTTTTATTGCCGCTGGCGTTGTACGCTTCGCCGAGGCTAAAGAGGCCGAAGGTGTTGCGGCCATCAAGATCGACGACGCGTTTGAAGGCGGCTACGGCATTTACGAGATCGCCGAGACCGCGAAAGCCGAGGCCGAGCTGATTAGTGGCTACCACCCAACCCGGACGCAGACCGAGCGCGATTTGCAGAACAGAGACCGCGGCTTGGAACTCACCCAGCCCGTTGTGTGTCGAGCCGAGATTAAGCTGGGCCGCATCGAGTTTCGGGTCTTGCTGAACGGCGGTTTGCAGCGAAGCTTTGGCCAGATTGTAATTCTGCGTTGCCGCCGCGTCGTTTTTCGCCACCTTTTGTTCGGAGGCGGTGTTGTAATATGCCCAGCCGAGATTTGAATTGTCCACCGCCGTCGGGCTGATCTCCTTTGCGGTCTGGAGCCGGGCGACCGAGGTGTCCCAGTCCTTAACCTTGCCGAGGCAAAAACCCCATTCGCTGTAAAGATCGGCGGTTTTAATGCCAGCCTCGGCCAATTTATACTCGGCGTTTGCATCGGGATATCGCTCGAGCTGGCGATAGCTGCTGGCGAGGTTGTAATGTGCCTGATAATTGTTCGGCTCGTATTTTATCGCATTCTGATAGGCTCCGACGGCGCTATTGTAATCACCTTTATTGTAATGTGTTACGCCAAGCTCGAAAGACGCAGGTGCAAAGGTCGGCTCGATTTCAAGACTTTTCTTAAACGCCGCGACCGCCTGATCCGGCTGCTGCATACGGTCAAGAACCTGTCCACGATAATAGTGTGGCGCGCCTGTGGCCGGGTCCATTGCCGCCGCCTTGTCAAATGCGGCTAGCGCCTCGGTGTTTTTGTTCTGTTTAAAGAAAATTATTCCGCGCGTCAGGCGCGATTCCGCCGTATCCGTTCCCGCACCCTCGCCTTTTTGCAGGCTGGCCTCGGCCTTAGCGATTTCGCCGACGTCGAGATAAGCCATTCCGAGAGGCGTATGGAGCGTCGAATATCCGGGGTTCAGGCTCAGAGCTTTTTCGTAGCTCGAGATTGCCTTGGCGCTCTGACCGGACGCGTCGTATATCGCCCCTATCTTTGCATAGGCCACATCGTTTTTGGCGTCGATCTTGACGGCTTCTTCGAAATAAGGCATGGCGGCAAGGCTGTTTGTATTGCCGGCCACCTCGATTCCCTTAGCCGTCAGGGCGTCGGCCAGACCACCGGACGCACGGGTGTTTTTTGGATACTGAACAAGAGCATCACGAAAATTCTTTATCGCAAGATCGGTCTGATTATTTTCCAAAAGAGCGGCAACTATTCTCTGTAGTGCCAAAGCACTTCCGTTTAGCGTATGTGCATTCTGAGGTTTATCGGTACCGCTCCTGAAGCGAAGTTTCATGCGGTTTGCCTGGAATGTTTCGAAGTTAGAAACTGAACTGACCTCGAGCCATTTTTTCTGTGCAGCAGAATAAACTTCGAAATCATAAGTAAGAGCACTGGCAAAACTCATATCACCTCCACAAAGCCGGAGAATTCGAAATGGCAAATTCAAGTCGTGCAAAAGTGATGCAACGTGCGCAACCATCGTTTCTAATGTCTCATAAGATTTATCGGGATGTTCTATCTGAACAATTTCGACCTTATCGAATTGATGAAGTCGGTTTAACCCACGGACATCTTTACCATAACTTCCGGCTTCGCGGCGGAAACAAGGGGTATAAGCACACATTTTAATTGGCAACTCATCCGATTTCAAGATTACGTCGCGATAAATATTTGTGACAGGAACTTCAGCCGTTGGAATAAGATAAAATTCATCCAATTGAACATGGTACATTTGAGAATCCTTATCAGGTAGCTGTCCCGTTCCAAATCCAGAATCTCGATTGACCAGTATGGGAGGTTGAATTTCACGATAACCTGCATCCGTAGCCCGGTCGAGGAAAAAATTGATGAGTGCCCTTTGCAACCTGGCTCCCTTTCCCTTATAAACAGGAAAGCCTGCACCTGTTAACTTAACACCGAGTTCGAAGTCGATAATATCAAACTTGGCAGCAATTTCCCAATGAGGTAATGCAT
>JANPCJ010000015.1:0-12357 GCA_031430895.1 Chloracidobacterium sp.
GAAGATTTGGCTGCAAGCTAACTCCGATATGAATATGGGTTTCGATGCCGCCGATCGCGTGAAGCCGTGCTCCAGGCGCCCGCGAGAATTCTATGAGTTAGATAATGATAAAGACGGCTTTCGATCCGTTCATTTATCATCGGCAAACTGATTTTAGTGTACCAGGTGATGTGGAAGTTTATCTCTGAATAAACGCTGTTCGACATATTTGCTCAAGCCGTGGAAAGGACGTTAAAACGCCCTCTGATTCACTCGTCCAAAACTAACCACGCCCTAAAGGGACGAGGCGGCGAAGCGGTTGCCCTTCGGGAAAGCCTCGTGAACTAGGCTGAAAAGAATCGTAAGTGCTTCGTCGCGCCCGCCGTCACGTTAGATTCAGGCGGCGTCAGCCGTCTTTCCGCGTCTTCGCGGCAGCCGCTTCGCCGCCACGCTCGTTTACGGCGTGGTTCGAGATCGTTTGGGAATTCTCCGCGTGTGGCTTAAGCCGCCGGATGGAAGGACGTTAAAACGCCCTTTCAATTCTTTGTCCCGTCCCAACCACGCCCTAAATGGCCGAGGCGGCGAAGCGGTTGCCCTTCGGGAATGAGGCCGAGGCCTCATCGGGTTCAATTCTTCACGGCGTAGCCGTGCGTTGAATTTAGCCGTGGTGTTTCAACCCACGGTCGATAATCCCAAAACGATCATTGCCGCGTCAGCGGCAATTGAATCGGACGGGAATTATTCAGTCGCCGCTGACGCGACGAGGATTTATGATTATGCGTTCCGTGGGTTGAAACCCACGGCTAAAGTCAGATTGTCGCTACGCGACCGTCGAACGCCTGAATTAAGCCGAGCTGCGAAGCGGCTTCGGCTTAAATGAACTGTTAGACCCTGCGCGCCACTGCAAAGCAACCTCACAAATGACTAGGGGGCCAACCCAAGAAAGCCAAATGGATGCATTGCCCCCGCCCATATCCTCCACTCCGGGGACTCTGGTAACGAGTCGGCAGAACACAAAAGACCAGACCAGCACGTAGCTCCGGATCATCCATTCGCGGTGCGAGTCGTAACGACTGTTTCGTACCGCTCGGAAAGCCATTCCTGCAGCTAGCAACCAAGCGAATGCAAGCGCAAGCAGCGAGATGGTGGTATTTGTAAAAGTTCCTCCTTCGGCTGTTTTATGGGCGGTGCTGCTGGTGATCACTATGGCGGAAATTGCGCCGAGCCCGCCACCAATGAGATACAGACGACCAATGAGCTTGTGATATTGGAAGAATTTGCCCGAAGTTCCAATGTACAGGTTGGCCAAGCCCAGAAACAACATGAGCGTTCCGCCCAGTACATGGAAATACACCAAATTAAAGTGGCCCGCGTGCTTTTCCGTGCCCGTACTGCTGAATGTCACCACATCGGGCGCTATAACCCACCATGCCCAAGCACTGGAGATAAATCCGAGAACTAAAAGAGTGCTGGGAAGTGTCCATTTGGATGGCTTTGCAGATGACGACATAGGTTTTACTGCCTCCACACGGTTTAACTTCTGATATGCCAAATGAATAGGTATAACACTCTCAATTCCGTGTGTTATCGACAATTCCTCTATCCCGTAATCGTGGCGCTGACGGTTTCGGCCCAGGCGCCGGTGGAGCCGTCACGCATTCGCCAGCGGAGCATGTAGTGGGCCATTTTGCCGGCGTTGGAGCCGTCGTATTCGACGACGTAGGGCGTGGCGGAATCGGTTGCGAGATAGGTGCATTGTGAAACGTCGGTAGGCGGCGGGCCGTCGATTTTTACGACAATCTCGCAGCCCATTGCTCCGCGTGGACGGCGGCGGTTGTCTGGCGTTGTGGCTTCGACCCAATAAGCTTTTTGGCATGATGCAAAAGTCTCCTTTACAAAGAGTTATAGAATTTCGGGTTGTTAAGGCTGTCAGCGTTTTTATACGCCTAAAAGCCTCAAATGTAAAGGCCGCGTGAAAGCGTTTGTAGTCTCGCCCGTGAGTTAGGGCTTTTCTGACGCCATCACCGCCCTTACTTACGTGCGGGCTACTGACACCGGCAGGTGCACGGAAATTGTTTCCCGATGTCAGGAAAAGGCTTCCAAACGCTTGGAAATGATTTTCAGACGTTGGGAATTGGGTTTCAAGTGTTAGGAGTTGAGTTTCGGGCGCTGGGAAATGGCTTCCTGATTTTTGAAGTAGATTTTCAGATGTCGGAAGTCGCCTTCCAGGTGTTGGGAATAGGATGTCAGGCGTCGGGAGGAATTGGCGTCCGCGCGGTTGGAAACGGCGGCGATGCCGCATAGATTTGAGTTAACTGATTAGAGGATGTCTGAAAAGTAAGGTTCGGAACCACTCTTGTCGATTCTTTCCGTGTTTTCCGTGTGTTTCGTGGTTGATTTCGCTGAAAATCACCACGGAACACACGGAAAAGCACGGATCAAAGACCTAGAAGAGCGGACTTTTCAGACATCCTCCACATCGAGCGGCGGAGCCGAAGAACCCGGACGCTATCGTCTCGCGGTTCTGATTCGACGGCTGTTTTTACGCGGAGGCCGGAGAGAAAGGCGCAGAGTCCGCTGAGGATAATATCGATATGGATTATTTCTTAGGCCGTTCGTTGGCTTTCAGAACGCGTTTTCTGAGACGGATCGCTTTTGGCGTGACCTCGATGAGCTCGTCGTCCGCGATGAATTCAAGCGCCCGTTCGAGCGACATCTCACGCTGCGGGACGAGGCGCATGGCTTCGTCGGCGCTGGTGGTTCGCATGTTCGAGAGTTTTTTCTCTTTGATCGGGTTGACGTCGAGATCTACCGCACGCGCATTTTCTCCGACGATCATGCCTTCATAGACCTTGATCTGCGGTTTTACAAAGAGAACGCCTCGTTCCTGTAAATTGTAAAGAGCGTATGTGTTTGTCTCACCCATGCGATCGGAGACGAGCGAACCGGTTTGGCGGGATTTCATATCGCCCTGCCATTTATCGAATCGTAGAAAGATGGTGTTGAGCAATCCGGTGCCCTTTGTTTCGGTCAGGAATTCACCGCGAAAACCGATCAATCCGCGTGACGGAATCTCGTATTCCAGACGGACACGGCCCGAGCCGTTGTTGATCATCTTGGTCATCTGGCCCTTGCGGCGGCCCAATGCTTCGGTGACGACGCCGATAAATTCTTCTGGAACGTCAATGACAACCAATTCGAGCGGTTCGAGCAATTCGCCGGTTTTGTCGTCACGTTTTGTGATAACTTCGGGTTTCGAAACCTGAACCTCATATCCCTCGCGGCGCATCATCTCAATCAGAATCGCGAGCTGCAATTCGCCGCGGCCCGAAACTTTGAATTGCTCGGACGCCTCGGTTTGTTCAACGCGAAGTGCCACATTGCCAAGCAATTCGCGTTCAAGACGATCCTTGATCTGACGCGATGTTACAAATTTGCCGTCGATACCTGAAAAAGGCGAAGTGTTGACGCCAAAGATCATCGCGATGGTCGGCTCATCGACGGCAATTGTCGGAAGAGCTTTGGGATTTTCGACCGATGTAATCGTTTCGCCAATCTCTATGTCGTCGAATCCAGCCAGCGCGACGATCTCTCCCGTACCGGCGTCGCTGACAGTCGCTCGTTCGAGACCCTCGAACACGAAAAGCTCTTTGACGCGTGTTTTCACGGTCGTGCCATCGCGTTTTGCGACGACGACTTCCTGATTCTTCGCGATCTCGCCGGAAAAGATGCGACCGATGGCGAGGCGGCCGACGAACGGATTGTAATCGATATTAGCGACCAATAACTGCAGAGAATCGTCGCGAAGAGCATGTGGTGCGGGAATCGTCTCGATGACCTGATCGAACAGCGGAATCAGATTTTTGCTTTCGTCGGCGAGGTCTTTCTTCGCGACGCCGTCACGCGAGATTGAGTAGAGAACCGGAAAGTCGATCTGTGTATCGTTGGCTCCGAGATCGATAAAAAGGTCGTAAATCTCGTCGAGCACTTCCTCGGGACGGGCGTCCTGACGATCGATCTTATTGACCAAAGCGATCGCCGGCAGCTTTAGTTCGAGGGCCTTTCGCAAGACAAACCGTGTCTGAGGCAGACAACCCTCAGCCGCATCAACGAGCAAAACGATACCGTCCACCATCTTCAAAACGCGTTCGACCTCGCCGCCAAAATCGGCGTGGCCCGGCGTGTCCAAAATGTTAATTTTGTAGTCGCCATAGCGGACGGAAGTGTTTTTCGCCATGATCGTGATCCCGCGTTCGCGTTCAAGGTCCATTGAGTCCATCACGCGATCGACCACCGTCTCATTGTCCCGATGCGTACCCGATTGTGCCAGCATCGCATCAACAAGCGTTGTCTTGCCATGGTCAACGTGTGCGATAATTGCGATGTTGCGTATCTTTTCTGAAGTCATCATAGTTGTAAATTCCTGCCTCAAGGCAAACAAGTATGATGACCGATTGGCGGGGTAAAAGCAATTCTGAGAAAATGGGGTTAGCCAGATTAGCCACGAATGCACGAATGTTTTCGACCGGAGGGACACTAGTTTTTATTCGTGCATTCGTGGCTGATTCTTTGCACGACAGAAAAAGGCATCCTAACGAGCGGGAGAATTTCTATGAAGATATTATTGATAGGGGCGAGCGGGACGATCGGGCAGCGAATCTCCGGCGAGCTTTCGAAGAAACATGATGTAATCCATGCCAGCCGATCCGGCGACGATATTTCCGTTGACATCACGTCGACAGACTCGATTGAGGCGATGTATACGGGCGTTAACGGTGTCGATGCCGTAATCTGCGCCGCCGGCCCTGCCAAATTTGCACCGTTTTCCGACATGACCGAGGACGACATCTACGTCGGCATTCGCGGAAAGATGATGGGCCAGGTAAATCTCGTCAGGATTGGGCAGAAATATGTAAATGACAACGGTTCTTTCACCCTGACTACTGGAATACTCGGTGATGATCCGATAGTTGGCTCGGCTGCCGTTTCGCTTGTAAACGGTGGTGTCAACAGCTTTGCAATTGCGGTGGCGCAGGAATTGCCGCGTGGAATGCGGATAAATGTCGTTTGCCCTACCGTCGTCGAAGATTCCGCAGAGATGTACGCGGACTATTTTCCAGGCTTTGATCCGGCTTCGATGGTTCGGGTCGTGAACGGCTATATTCGCAGCGTCGAAGGCAAGATAACGGGCCGGATTATCCGTATTTACTAGTCGCCCAAACTGTTCAGAGTTCAAACTTTCCCCGAAGAGGGGACAAGCTGAAGCTTGAACTCTGAACCTCGGCCTAACGGCGTGCGTCCTTGCCGACGATGAGGTTGTTTTGTACCTCAAACGTACCGGTAATCCCGTTTGCGTAGACATTGAACAAATTCCGGTCGCCGGAATTCGATACGTAGCCCTCAAGCGTTATCCTTCCACCGTCAACGATGATTCTGACCTGGGGATTTGGCTCCCAGAGATATCGGTAAAGCCCCTTGTCTGCAAACGTCCTGAGAGCCTGGCGGCGAATTCGGTCGTCGTACGGCGAAGGAGGCAGTTCATCGATATTGTTGACAACACGCAAAACGCCCGGTATCCGCTTCACGGCGGATTCGGCGTTGCTCTTTGTTCCGAGCGAGATTACCTTACCGCCCAATACTACCGTACTTCCGTTGACCTGAAAGGTCAGGTGATCGAAAACACCGTATCTCGGCAGGGTGAGCAGTTTCTTAAACACTTGCTGCTCAATTGTTTTATCCGACTGTACGCGGCCGCCGGAAAAGCTTTGAGCATCAATGCCCACTGCCGAAAAAGCGGCAATTGCGATCGTCAATGCTATAAAATTTCTAAAACGTCTCATGATGCTTCTCCTATAAAAAAATCGTCATTATTCTGACGATGGTTAGACGCTTGGCGGCGTAAGAAACGATGCCAGAAATCGTTGGCTCCGTGTTCTCCGTGTGCTCCGTGGTTGATTTCGTGTCGATCTAGGCGACAAGACAAGAAGACCACGGAATACACGGACGGAACACGGATCAAGGCGACGGCAAAAGAATTACTCTCTTTGGAGGTTAGAATCCGTAGTCCCCAATTGGCGAAGGGCTTCGTAGAGGACTATGCCGACGCTGGTCGCGAGATTGAGGCTGCGAACGCGAGGGTTCGGCATTGGGATTGTCAGGCATAGGTCGGGGTTGGCGGAAAGCAGTGTTTCGGGAAGACCACGCGTTTCCGGACCGAAGACGAGACAATCGTTCTTACAAAAGCTAAATTCCGAATATGGCCGATCAGTTTTGGTTGTCAAGAAAAGGAGACGCGAATCAGGAAGGCTTTCAGCCAGCGCCGCCATATCAATATGACGGCGGAGTTCGACCTCGTCCCAGTAGTCCAGCCCGGATCGCCTCAGGGTTCTGTCGTCCATCCGAAACCCGGTGACGCCG
The DNA here is from genome assembly GCA_031430895.1 of Chloracidobacterium sp. GTDB lineage: Bacteria > Acidobacteriota > Blastocatellia > Pyrinomonadales > Pyrinomonadaceae > OLB17. The sequence continues at coordinate 6,397 of JANPCJ010000015.1, forward strand.
ACGATGTGCAGCGGTGTAAACGTTGCCGCGCACAGCCGGGCGATATTGCCGGTGTTGGGCGGAATTTCGGGTTCGTAGAGTGCGATGTGAAACATCAGTTATAAGTTCCGGGTTCAGGGGTCCCAAGTTCCGAGTTTAAGGCCTCCGTCTGCACGCGTTCAACTCGGAACCCGGAATCCGAACTCGAAACTGTTTCAAACCATGCATCTTTTCGGCCCCGGTTATCATCAATTCGATACGTCTCTTTCCGCGTTTATGCCGAGGGCGAGCGCTTATGTTACAATCCGCTCTTGCGGAATCTCAAACGTAATTTTTAGGAGAATTCTTAGTGTTCCTGAGTTCACAAAACATTTTTACGCTTGCTCTCTTGATCGGCGTCTGTGCCATCTCGGGTTTTGCTCAGGCAGCCACGCCCGCAAACCCGGCAGCAACGCCCGCAAATACACCAAAGCCGACTCCTACTCCAAAAGGCGCTCCAAAAGTGACAACGGCCGAACAGGTTCTTGAATCGGCGATTTTCTTTTACGGATTTCCCGGCGGCCGCGCCACGTTAAATCAGATCCGCAAAACGACGCTTGAGCGCGGAACGGCGAGCATTACCGCCGCCGATGGCCGCGTTGAACGGGCCAATTATCAGCGCTTTATTATCCGTTCAGAGACTCTGCCGAAGGAAAAGATCAGGCTCGATCAGGAATTTCCGACGGCCCGGTATTCGCTCGTTTTTAACAATAGCAAGATTTACGGCGTTTATAACAATAGCGTTTTTACGCCCCGTGAAGATGCTTCAAAAACATTTGAGAACCAGATCGTCCACAGCATCGAGGCTTTTCTCAGATATAAGGAAAACGATTCAAAAATCGAGCTCGCCGGTCGCGAAAAGATGCAGGGTGTCGAGTATTATCTCGTCGATATCACCGACAAGCAGGAAAACCAGACCCGCTTCTATGTCAGCGTTAAATCATTCCGCGTGATGATGCTGACTTACGCGGATGGCGGCGTCAAATATCGCCGCCGCTTCTATGACTACAATTACGCCCAAAGCACCCTTGTTCCCTATCGCTCGGTCCTCTGGGCCGACGATAAAATCGTCGAGGAAATCGAGGTTGGCACGATAACCTTTGGCCAGAAGGTCGATGAAGGTCTCTTTACTTTTAACGCGGGTTAGTGGAATCTACATTCCCCGCCAGACAAGTTTCGATCACCAACCCAGCCTACGGCAAAAAAAACTAAACGTGCGAGGACACATGACCGTGCACTTTCAGGCCATCGAGCATTTTTATTAAAACGGGAAAAGAAACCACGATCTTATTGAGTAAATTAATAGAATCCGTTAGTTCGCCGCTCTCAGCCTCGGTTTCTATGCGCGAGCATAATTCGGCGATCGAGGTTGCCCCGACGTTAGCGCAGCTGCCTTTCAAACTGTGCGCCTCACGCTCGACTTCCGATATATTTTTTTCTTCAATCGCCTTTTGCAGATTCTCGAGCCGGGCTGAGGCATCTTCAATAAAAAGAGCGATTATCACATTTATCATTTCTCCGCCGATTTCCGGTTCGAGAGCGTCGAGCCTGGTTTTCACTCCTTGAAACAATTCGTTTTTGTCGGTGCCGCCCGCTGGTACGGTTATCCGAACGTCACCCGCTACCGCCGCCTCGACATCAAACCATCGCTTGATCACGGCGGCTAAGTCCTCTTGTTTGAACGGTTTTGAAAGGTAATCGTCCATTCCAGCCGCGAGACATTTTTCGCGTGCGCCCTGCATGGCGTGGGCAGTCACGGCGACGATGGGAATGTGAGTACCTGTCTGTTCGTTTCGTCGAATCTCGGCAGTTGCGGCATATCCGTCCATTTCCGGCATCTGACAATCCATCAAAATCAATGCATAGCGCTTTTGTTTTAACGCTTCAATAGCAAGACGGCCGTTGCCGACGACATCGGTGTGATAGCCGAGCCGTTCGAGTTGCAATCTTGCAATTGTCTGGTTGACCAGATTGTCCTCGGCAATCAGGATGCGATCCTCGCTGAGCGGACGGTTTTCCTCGAGTGTGTGGCGGGTTATTAGCGATGTTGGAATTACAGCAGCAATGGCTACGGATTTCTCGCCCATTATGGTGGCAATACAGTCGAATAACTCCATTTGCTTTACCGGTTTGATGAGATAGGCGTCGATGCCGGTCTTACGGGCCGTCCGTCCATGACCCCGCTGGCCAAACGACGGCATTAAGATCAAACGCATATCGCGGTTAGCTGCATCGGACCTAATGTGCCGGGCAACCTCGAAACCGTCCAATTCTGGCATCATCAAATCGAGAATAGCCAGATCGTAGGGCTTGCCGACACGGGCGGCGCGGGATATATGTTCGAGCGCGGCCGGGCCACTTTTGGCTTGGTCGGCGACCATTCCCCACGATTTGGTATGGTGAAGCAGAATTTTGCGATTCGTCGCGTTATCGTCAACTATTAGTACGCGAATATTCGCCAGGTCAGTGAGCGGCGCCCGCTTTGCGGCCCCATCGACAAGCTGTTTCTTGAAATCCGCCGTGAAGTTAAAGACCGAGCCTTTGCCCGGCTCGCTTTCGAGATCGATCTCGCCGCCCATGATTTCGACCAAATGTTTGGAAATCGCCAATCCCAGACCCGTGCCGCCAAATTTGCGTGTCGTCGAGCCGTCAGCCTGGGTAAATGCCTGAAAAAGATATTTTTGAGCGTCGGGAGCGATGCCGATACCGGTGTCCCTGACCGAGAAACGCAGCCGGACGTCGTCATCCGATTCCGTTTCCTTTTCAACATGAACCACAATTTCTCCGTGGGCGGTAAATTTAACGGCATTGCCGACAAGGTTAGTCAATATCTGCCGCAGGCGTCCGGGGTCGCCCCGCAAGGCAACCGGTACGTCGCCTTTTACGAGCGAAGCGATCTCGACCCGCTTATCCGCCGCCTGTTCGGCGAAAATCTCGACAGTGGATTCGACCGCGTTGCGTAAATCAAAGTCAATCGTCTCGAAATTGAGTTTCCCTGCCTCGATTTTCGAAAAATCCAAAATGTCGTTAATGATAGCGAGTAATGCGTCGGCACTGGTGCGAATCGTCTCGGCCGAGTTACGCTGAAATTCGTCGAGCGGGGTGTCGAGCAGCAATTCGGTCATTCCCATAACGCCGTTCATCGGTGTGCGGATCTCATGTGACATGTTGGCCAGAAATTCCGACTTCATTCGCGCCGATTCGAGGGCGGCGTCGCGGGCATCTTTTAGCTCGCCATCCATTCGCTTATAGTCCGTAAAATCCTGCGCGTACCCCAGCACATAGGGTTGTCCTCCGTCGTCCGTCACCATAGCATTGTTATACTGCCAGACCTTCTCCCCGCCGTCTTTGGCAAGTATCGACATAAATCCTGAAAGCTCGCCCTCAAGCTTGATCTTCTCCAGGTATTTGTCAAATAGATGTCTTGTTTCCGGCGCAATAATATCGGCAAGTGATAGTTCGACCAATTCTTCAGGCGTGTAACCGAGAGCACTCGCACCAGACGGATTGACCGACAAGATTTTTCCGTCGAGATCATGGGTACAGATGAGCCCGAGGCTTTTGTCAATCAGATTGCGGTAGCGTTTCTCGCTTTGTTCAAGCCGCTTTTGAGCATCTTTAAGATCGGTAATATCCTGCGCATAACCGAGAATATACTGCTTTTCGCCCGAGTCTCCGTAGAGAACGTCACTGCATTTCCAGATACGGGGCTCTCCGTTTTTGGTAAGCAGCGGTACGTGCGTGGTCATTTCGCGTTTGCGGCATACCTGTTCAAAATACGCTGGCATTAAATGTTTTTTGCTCTCGGGCATGAAATCGCTGAACAGTCGTCCGATAACTTCCTCAGGATCGTAACCGAGCGCATGGGCGGCTGCCGGGTTGACCGTTAATATCCTGCCTTCGAGATCGTGTGTCGAAATAAATCCGGGACTCTTTTCGGTCAAATCGCGGGCCCGCTTTTCAGAAATGCTTAAGTCACCTTCGACCCGTATTCGCTCGCCAACTTCACGACGCGATTTGTGAAGTAAATAGAATGTCCAACCGAGAAGCAACGATACAAGTATGCCGGCGATCAGCGTGGCTTCCGGAACTTTCGATTCCATTCCGGCGAGCGTTGCCGGGAGCGGTGAGATGTCCGCCTGCCATTCCATGCCAGGCAGATTGATGACGCTCTGTGCATGCCATTGCTTTCCCAGCCTCTCCGTCACCATATCGCTGCGATAAATATCTTGGTTGTTTTCAGAAATGTTTATCGAATAATGGCTTTTTATGGTGTCCGGGGAGATTATTTGTAATAGCGTTCCTATCCGCGAAACTCCGAGAATAAAGCCGTCAAATTCGCCGCCGCGATAAACCGGCACGTAAATCAAAATACCGCGGCCGCCTTGCTTTAAGTCAACCGTTTGACTGACGATTGTTTGGTGCTGACGTATTGCAATTTCAAATGCGGATCGTCGCGTCTCTTCGGTCGCAAGATTAAAATCGAGAGCGGCCTCATTGCCCGCGAGCGGCTCGATCCAACGTACATGAAAACTGGAATCAACCCATTCGACGGCCTGAAAAGTCTTGAAATTCTGGTTGTAATTTTTCGCATCTGCTTGCCACTCTTCAAACGGTATTCCACTGCGCTTTGTCCAACGTTCAGCCATTCTTTCGAGTGCCTGAATGCGTTCGCGGATTCCGTTCTCGAGCGAATTTTCCAGCGTTTCGGCGTGCGCGTCGATTGTCTGCTGAATGTTGTTTCGCTGGTGGGCAACCAGGGCCATATAGAAACTGAGTGTTAGCGCCAGCATTCCTAACCCGACGAATGCGGGTAGCAAACTAGGGGAAGTCTTTGTCCTAGTTTTGAAATCGCCCCAGTTCTGGGCGATGATTCCGATCCCCGCCAGGATAAAACCAATAGCGGTGTGAACGGCCATCAATGAAAACGCTCCCCAACTGTACGCTGTCGGAACGTTCATCAAATAACCTGTTACGGCTACCGTTCCCATTACGGCAACGGTTGATGCTAATATCATTCTTATCATCACGAAACGCCCGCTTGCCTTTGTTAAATTCAAAACAATCGAAGCGCCCAATAAAGTGAAACAGAGTGCCGTACTAAGAGCCATTCTGCCCGCGTGTGGAATCTTAAACTCCAAATAGTAGTCCATCAAAAGCCGGTCAATCCCGAAATCAACGCCGGCCGCATATTCGACGGCCGTCAACGCGCCGATTGCCATCACGGCCAAACCCGCAATCAGGGCGATGCGTTGAAAACCCTTCGCCGCGAGCAGTAGCGCGGTTCCGCACAATACAAAACAAAGCGCTGCGTTATAAACCATCGGAGCGGATAACGGGCTGAGCGTTATCAATGTTTGAGTTCCGGAATGCCAACCGGCCAGCACGATCAAACCGAGTAGGAACACAAAAATTCCGGCGGCCGTTTGCAAAAGCCGGGAGGAATAAAAAAATGACTTTTCCGATGTTTTCATAACCACAGAGTTAGGTTTATTAGGCGCAATTTCTATCGAGTCGTAGTTTTGCTTTCTTTTAACGATACGGGTGGTGAGGGATTCGCTCCTTGCGACGGTTTCGTCGGCTCGGTTTGCCACGCGGTGTTGCGTGTCATCTCGCCCCATTTGGCCTCGTCACCACGCCAGTGGCGGATCAGGCCCTCAAACCGCCAGAGCGTCGTTAACTGGCGGTAGCCCAAGTTTTCGATGATCGCGACGGCGAATAGTACAAACAGATGTCTGATCTTGGGATAAGTGTGAAAAGCAATTTCTTCGAGCAGCAGAGCGGTGAATGACAAAAGCAAGCCGAGACCTATGGCGAGCAGCATAAACGTGGCAAACGACTCAAGCGAAATCAGGCCAAATGCAAAACCAAAAATCATTGCCGCGTAACCAAGAACCTCAATCACCACGCCAAAGCCCTCAAAAAACAGTAGAAACGGCAGGG
>JANPCJ010000016.1:0-11520 GCA_031430895.1 Chloracidobacterium sp.
TCGTCGCGTTTTCCGGCTTGCATCAACGAGCCGATCTCTTTACTCGCCGCGTTCCGCTGCCCGTTTATACGGTCGGTTTCGCCGATCACGCGGCGGCGCTTCGCATCGAGCGCGACAAATTCGTCAAGCGCATCGGCGGGAAAATTGCGGTTTCTCAGCGATTCGCGAACAGCTTCCAGATTGTCCCTTACAAAATTCAGATCCAACATTATTACAGCTTCATTTTTACAGTCGCGATCATTTCGACGGCCTTTGCTATTTTTCTCAAACGTGTTTCAGGTGCTTTTGCTTCCTCGATTGCGCGGACGTGTTCCTTTCGATGCGTATAGCTCATCGCATCGAACGCATCCGTCAAACCACCTCTCGCGAGAGCCTCGGTAAAATCTTCGGGTACCGAAACCGTTCTAATCTCGGCGTCGCGCTCGATTGTAACTACAATGTGGTCACCTGCGCTGATACCTGCGGCCTCACGAAATGTTTTCGGAACCCCGAGCATATATTTGCCACCCATCCGGACGATTGAGCCGCGATACTCGGCTCCGTTTATGACCGCCTTGACGGGTGCTCGCTTGGCTCCGAAAACCGCGTCAACATTAAAAGGTATCTCTATGCCCGTCGCGTCCAGTTTCTCGTGCTTTATCAGCACGGTTTCGAATGTTTGTTTCCCGGCCATTTTTAACCTAAAATTTAGAGTCGTCTTCTCGATAAGACTTATCGAATTTAGCAAAATTGATATGACAAAGAAAATTCGCAAGGCCGTTTTCCCGGCTGCGGGCCTCGGCACAAGGTTTCTTCCGGCTACAAAAGCTAGCCCGAAGGAAATGCTGCCGCTGGTCGATAAACCGTTGATCCAGTACGTGATCGAAGAGTCGGTTGCGAGCGGCATCGAGTCGATCCTTATCATCACGGGCCGCGACAAGAGCGCGATCGAAAATCATTTCGACATTTCGTTCGAGCTCGAACAGCTTCTAAAAGAGAGAGGCAAAGAAGAGATGGTCGGGCAGATACGCGCTATCTCTGATCTCGCCCGTATAAGCTACACAAGGCAAAAGGAGGCGCTTGGGCTTGGCCACGCCATCTATCAGGCAAAGGATTTTGTCGGCAGCGACCCTTTCGCGGTCTTGCTCGCGGACGACATTGTCGATGGCGAAAAACCGGCGCTCGCGCAAATGATCGAGGTTTTTGAAAAATATGATGCGCCGGTGATCGCGACAATGCAGGTCGCGGGCGAAGGCATTTCCCGATTTGGCGTGATCGACGCGGACGAGATCGAGCCAAACGTCTTTAGGATCAAAGACATGGTCGAAAAACCAGCGTTCGCCGACGCGCCATCCGATCTCGCTATCATCGGTCGCTATATTTTCACACCCGATATCTTCGAAGCGATCGAGCAAACGACGCCCGGCTCCGGCGGTGAGATCCAGATTACCGATGCAATGCGGATACTCTTAAAAAAACGCCCGTTCTACGCCGTCAAACTTGAGGGGAAACGCCACGACGCCGGCGACAAACTCGGATTCTTGATCGCAACGGTCGAACTTGCGCTGAAACGCGATGACCTTGGCTCTGAATTTCGAAAATATCTAAAATCGCTGGATTTAAACGCCTGACTCCATTCGGCAATCCGGAAACCGCTCTCTGTAATCTTTGTGTCTTTCCTTTGTGGCTTCTGCGTTAAATGTTTTTTAAACACAAAGAACACAAAGGGAAGACACAAAGATCACGGAGGCGAAATCTAACTCGCCTAAACCCGCCTCATTCGATAGAATTTTAGTAACGGAAATTAACGGGCCACGTCCCCGTAGGTTGAAATAATGCCTTTAGCCTCGATCGAAGAAGCCGCGCGAGATATTCGCGACGGCAAAATTATAATCATTGTCGATGACGAAGATCGTGAGAACGAGGGCGATCTGGTTTGCGCGGCTGAAAAGGTCACGCCGGCGATCATTAATTTTATGGCCGTTCACGGGCGGGGGCTGATTTGTCTGCCGTTGACCGAGGACCGTTGTAATGAATTGCAGCTATTTCCTCAAACGTCAGAGAACACGTCGAGCATGGGGACGGCTTTTACGACCTCGATCGAGGCCCGCGAGGGCGTCACGACCGGGATTTCGGCGGCGGACCGGGCTAAGACGATATTGACGGCGGTCGACCCGGCGTCGCGTGCGTCGGACCTTGCGCGGCCGGGGCATGTCTTTCCGTTGCGGGCCAAGGATGGCGGTGTGCTCGTGCGAATCGGGCAAACCGAGGCGAGCGTCGACATCGCGCGGATCGCGGGTTTGGAACCGGCTGCGGTGATTTGCGAGATAATGAATGACGACGGCACGATGGCGCGCATGCCGGAGCTTGAGACGTTTGCAGAGAAACACGCTTTGAAAATTATCTCGGTCGCCGATCTTGTTCGCTACCGCGTCGAAAAAGAAACGCTGGTGAGCCGTGTGGTCGAAGCGGATATGCCGACACGGTTTGGGGTTTTTCATTCAATACTTTACGAGAATATTATTAATGGAGAAACACACCTCGCGTTGACCATGGGCGATGTTTCCGGGACAACCGAACCGGTCATGGTGCGCGTCCAAACGGAGAATGTGACCTTTGCGATGTTTGGGGCGACGCTCGGCGAGGCCTCGAATGCCGTCGAGGCATCTCTGCGAAAGATTACAGACGAAGGACTCGGGGTGATCGTTTACCTGCGGCAGCGGGAAAATAACCTCGACCTCATAAACCAGCTCAGAACCTACGCGCTGATGCAGGAGAAGGGCGTCGATTTTCAGACCGCCAAGCTGGAATCGGGTTACGGAAAGGTACACGATTACGGGATTGGAGCCCAGATTCTGAAAGATCTTGGTGTTAAAAAGATCAGGCTGCTTTCAAATCATCCGCCGCGGGTAAATGCCCTGGATGCGTTTGAGCTCGAGATTGTGGAGACGATTGGATTAGACGGTTAGCAAATGCCGGAAGAGGAAATCAAACAAGGCCAGGAAGAAGAATTCGATCCGTCGCGCTCCGATGCGGCGGAGCAAGCACCGGCACCTCGAGCGCGCCGTTTCTTTACCCGCCGCAACACCTTTGTTGCGGTTTCGCTCGTCCTGATTTTAGGCATTTTAATCGGGTTGCTTTCGGTCGTTTCATATCGTTACGGTGTTTTCGACGGTTATATAAAAGGTCAATTCGTTTCGAAGATGGCTGAGATCGGCATGGAATTCGACGCCGATGTGTTTCGCGTCACCGTCAATCCGCTCGAGCTTGAGCTAAAAAACGCCACCTTTAACGATCGCGTCAGCGGCGAGAAACTCTTCTTCATTCGCGACGCGCATCTCGAACTTTCCGTCGCTAATCTTTACGCCTGGCAGTTGAGCCGCGATATCAAGATCGAGAAAACGGACATCAATGGCGCCGAAGTGTGGGTAAAATTTGATGAGAACGGCAATTCAAATTTCGCTAATTTAAAACTGGTCGAAGATCAGGCCGGAAGCCGTGTCAATTTCAAATACGACTCGACCGATTTCTCGTTAAAGGACAGCGTTGTCCATTTTGGCGATCTATCGCGGAAGATATCGGGCGAGGCAAAGAATGTTCTTTTTCTGCTCTCGCCAGAGAACCGCGAAGTCGCCGATGAACAGAAGCGATATAAATTTGACCTGAGTTCGACTGAATCGAATTTCGCTTACGAAGACAGAAAGGTCGAAAATATCAATCTCAGAGCGTCAGGCATCGCCGATCGAAACGGGGCCGAAATCAAGACTTTTAAGCTAAAGACGCCGATCGGCGAATCGACGCTGAGCGGAACGCTGACCGATTGGGCGGCCCCGAAATACAATTTTGATATTCAGTCGTCCGTCGATCTAACTCAGGCGTCGAGTATTTTGCCGCTTGGCACATCGCTCGTCGGGGTTGGAAATTTTAAGGGCAAGGTCACTGGCGAAGGCGAAAATTACCGCGTCGACGGTCAGATTGACAGCGAATCTCTGCGGGCCGAAGGCGTCTCTTTGAAGGGCGTCAATGTCGCAGCAACGGTTGAGGGAACCCGCTCTAACTACGAAGCAAACGGAACAGCCATCGCCCAGATGCTGACATTTGACGATTTTCGAGTCGATTTTCTCAAGCTTGTCGGCAATGTGCGCGGAACCGGCACGGACTTTCGATGGGTCGGCGAACTTCAGGCCGCCGCCGCCGCTAAATCGGATAGATTGACGATTGGCGGCCTCTTTCTATCGGACGCGTTGGCCGAATACAAAGACAAGCAGCTAAGGGCTGAATCGGGCAACGGGCGGGCGAAGCGGATTGCGATAGGCGACAAGGAATTTGCCGATCTGACCGCGCGCAATCTCAAATTGACCTACAATAACGGCTCAGTGAACCTTTCCTCACCAAATGCGATAGCGAGATCGTTTGTAACACCTGATTTTAGCCTCAACGGAATAACTGGGCGAAATCTCGAGATTAAGGCTGGCCCTGCCCAAAGAGATGTAAGAGTAGGAGGCCTGACCAGTCAAACAGCCAGGATAAAGGACGCTGATCTGCGGAACGTGTCCGTCGACGAATTCCGGCTGACGGATTACGCATCTTCAACCGAGATGACGGCAACGAATCTGCGGGCTGACCGGCTGGCTGCCAAAGGTACGCGGATCGACGGTCTCGAAGCCCCGCTGGTCACGGTCAAGGATTCTGCGGTTGATACCGTTATTTACACGGACAAGCTGCGGGTCGCAAAGATCGACGCGGGAGCCGCCGTGCTAGGCAGCCTGAACATCGCGGGTGTTCGCCTGACCATCAGACAAGGCCGGGTCGAAGCGAGATCGAATGATATTGACGCCGGCAACGTCGCTCTTGCTAAATCCGAAACTCTACCAGCCGGAGGGAATCTCGAAGCGGTTAAATTAGCTCGACCCGTCTTCGTCATCGAGCCATCGGGCCGCTATCGCGCAAGCTTCGATATGAGTCTCGGCGGCGGCGTGGTCGGCAGCGTTTCGCTTGGCGCGGCGACGGCGAAAGTGGAAGTCAACAATGATCGCGTCGCATTAAATGACCTGACCGCCAGTGTGATGGATGGACAGTTGAATGGTCAGGCCGTCATCGCATTGAACAACCGCAGTCAATCAACACTTGCGGGCAATTTTTCAAACCTCGACATTTCCAAACTGCTGGCGCTGCAAAGCGGCCGTCTCATTCCGATCGAAGGGCAGACCACGGGCGACATCAATTTGACGTTTAACGGGACGAGTTTTCGCAATGCCAGCGGAACGCTCAATGCCGGTATTACGGCCAATGCCGGGACCACCGACCGCGGCTTTATTCCTGTAAACGGTCAGGTCAGACTGAGCGCTGTCAATGGTTTGTTCACTATCGATCAAGGAAATCTCAAATCCGAAAAGAGTACGCTAGCGGCGGCCGGCCGGTTTGACCTGAAAGACGAGAACTCAAATCTGACCGTCGCGTTAAAATCCTCCGATGCCAATGAGATCGACCGATTGATCAGGGTACTTGGTGTATCGCAAGAGCTAGAGAAACAGCTTGATGAGCAGCAGGTACAGGTCGCCGGAAATCTGACTTTTGACGGCACGATAACGGGTAATCTTTCCGACCCAATCGTTGACGGGCGGGCGTCGCTCGATTCGCTTAGCTTGCGCGGAAGGGAAATTGGCAGTGTTTCAACAGATATCGCCGTCTCGCCGGTGGGCGTAGACTTGCGGAACGGCAAGCTACAGGATCGCACGGGCGGGAGCGCTCTATTTGCGGTTAACATTCCAACGGGCGGCGCAAACAACGTCGCTGTGAATGCGACGCTGACGAATATCAATGCCGGAAATCTGCTTGCGGCTTTACCGGTCGCTCTGCCGGAACGCATCCGCGATCTTAACGGCCAAACGTCCGGAACGGTCGATATTCGAGGCTTTCCCGACAATGCCGAGGGCGAGATCAATCTCACAGCCGCGCAAGGTGTTATCGCCGGGCAGCAGTTTGACGGTCTGACGGTAAAGGCGGTCTTCAACGGAACACTTGTCGATCTACAGCGGGCGGAAATGCGTATCGGGGCCGGGCGGTTTGCGGCGAGTGGAAACTATGACCGGGCATCGGAGGTTTTCAATCTGAATCTCGATGGAAAGGCGATTCCCCTGCCCCTGCTTCTCGCGTTGGTGCCGGATAATGAGAGCATTCCGGTGATACTCGGCGATGTCGATTTCATAGCAAAAGCGACTGGCATACTGAACCGGACATCAACCTACAACGTAAATTTCAACGGCGTCGCTCCGAATGTTCAGGTCAATGAAAACTCGCTCGGCCAGGTTGTGTTCAAAGGCGAAACGGCGGGCCAGGTGTTGACCGCCGATCTGACTGCGACACTCGATGGCAACCCGCAGGTGATAAATGCCACCGTAAATTTTGGCGACGAAAATCTGCCGTTTATGGTCGCCACGGCCTTTAATCAAAGCCCGATAGCACCGTTTCTATCGTTTATTCCGCAAATGAAGGGCGTCCCGGTTACCGGAACGGGAACCGGCAGGATCGAATTTGGCGGCAATCTGTCACAGTTGGATCCGAGCGGAACTCGGGTTTACTCCGCAGCCAATCTGAGCGGCACAGCGCAATTCTCACAGCTCGCCTTGCAAGTCCAGGACACGCCGCTAAACGCAGCCGAGCCGATTCTGGTGAGATTTAACACGAGGGAAATCAATTTCGAAAGAGCCAGGTTTTCCGGAGGCGGATCGAATGTGACGATCGCCGGCGTCAAGGCGTTGACCGACGACGGCACAAACAATTTGGCTATCGACGGACGCGTAAATCTCAATTTGCTAAACCTCGCCGTCAAAGACACATTCTTCGCCGGTTTTGCCGACGCCGCAATCAGACTTTCGGGGCCCAACTCGACCGCGCGGCTTTCAGGCACGGCGAATATCGTAAACGGCTCCGTCGCCACGTTCCTTGGCTCGGATCGCTTTACCGTCAACCGGCTAAAGGCCCGCATGATCTTTACGTCAAACCAGGTAGAAATCAACGAGGCGACCGGCTACCTCGGCGGCGGCAAATTTACGGGCAGCGGCGGCGGGACGCTCAATGGTCTCGCAATTCAGGCTTTTCGCTTTTCGCTCGACGGCAACAATGTGACCGTTCCGCTGCCAAAAGATTTTGTAACGACTGGTGACGCGCAGCTTAAGATTACCGGCGTCAGGCGAGTTCCCGCCGAGGTTTTACAGGTCACGGTTGCCGGTCGCGTGTTAGCTCGGCGCGCGCTTTACTCGAAGGACATCGACCTCGCCAGCCTGGTTAGCGGGCGTCGCGATCCGACGCTTTCGGGCGGCGGCGGAGGCACCATTAGAGCACCTCGATTCGATATCGTGATCGAGGGGCGTGACGCTCTGGTGGTGCGTAACAACATTGCCGATCTTACTGCGTCCGTCTCGCTTGTTCTCACAGGTGACGCGGACGAGCCCCGGATTACGGGACGCATCACCGCCAATCAGGGAACCATACTCTTCCGCAAAGACCGTTACGAAGTGCAGCGGGCCGTCTTGGAGTTTCCGCCTGACACCGCCATCGAACCCGTAATAAATCTCCAGGCCGAGGCGGAGATCGCCGGTTACCAGGTTTTTGTAAATCTTTCTGGCCCGCTCAACGATTCCGAGTTGCTTTCGGCTACTGTTAGGTCGAGCCCGGCTCTGCCACAGGCGGATGTTGTGTCTCTGATTACAACCGGAAATCTCACCAACGCGGCCGGTGGCATTCCGACGCTCGCCGCGACCGGTATTAACACCGCCGCCGAGATTCTGACCGACGCCATCATCAATAATCCGGCCCGTAAGGCGACCGACCGCCTCTTTGGCCTTAATGTTTTTGAGATCGACCCGCTCATTTCCGGGCAACAGGCGAATCCGGGAGCACGGCTTACTGTCGGACGACAGATCAACAATAATTTGCGCGTGACTTACTCGACAAACCTTTCGCAGGATCAAAATCAGGTCTTGGCGCTCGAATACCGCGTGTCGAACCGTCTGTCGCTCGTCGCTCAATACGAGCAGCGAAGCTTGAGCAATGTCACGCGTAACCGTGATAATTTTAGTTTTGAAGTTCGATTCCGGAGAAGGTTTTAGGACACGGCAAGGGGAAAAACGCTTTTTTGATGCAAACGGAGATCGGTAACAAGCGGGTGGGAACCGCGCCTTTTAGAAGACGGACGCTTTTTGTTTGCATTCTGATCGCGGTGTGTTTTGCGAGCGGATTCTCGCAAAATAAGTACGAAAAACGGCGGATCGCGAGGATCGATATCGCGGTCACCGGTTCCGACGCGACTTCGCCTCTGGCCGAGCAATACCGGCTGACGGCCCGAGACGCGGTCGGTCCGGTATATTCCACTCCTCGAATCCGGGACGCCATCCAAACTCTCTATAAGGCATACAGGATCGACACGATCATGGTCGCGGCCGCGATAGACGCCGCGGGCGATGTCGAGATGACATTCAACATCAAACGAAAGACCGAGGCCCAGAGGGTTTCTGTTGTGGTTGACAAGAGTGTCGGTGATAACGTCACGGAAGAAGAGCTGTTATTTAAGCTCAATCTGCTCACGCCCGGAACGGTCATCACCGAGCAGACATTGCGAAACAACTCCGACGAGATTTTGGATTATCTGCGTGAACGCGGCTTTTACCAGTCCGAGGTGGTCTATGAACGCCGGGCATTGCCGGACACGAGCGACGTCGGGGTTACATTTCGCGTGACGCCGAAGGCCCAGGCAACGGTTGAAAGTTTCGTCGTTACAATCGACGGATACAAAACATTGATTCCCCCGAAATCGCTGAAATTGCAGCCCGGCAAGGAATACTCGCGTGACCGGCTTACTGCGGATGTTGCCAAGGTCAAGAGTCTTTTGAAAGCAGACGATTTCCTGGCCCCAACTTTAGAGGAGCCTCGCGTCACATATGACAGTGACAAAAACGCAATCGCCATCGCTCTCATGGGCAAGGTCGGGCCGAAGGTTAAGGTCGTTGTCGAAACCGAGCAGGAAACCGTCAGCCAACGGACACAAAATAGCCTGCTGCCGGTAAAACGAGAAGGGACGCTCGACTACGCGGCGATCATCGAGGGAGCCAGGCGTTTGGAAAACTATTATCAGGAGCGCGGGTATTTCTTCGCCAAGGTCGCATCCGTCTGTTCGCTAGCGCCGCCGTTGGCCGACACTGAGGGCGTCCCGATAGCAAATGAAACAGACTTTTTGTGCTCTGTTCTTTCCGGCGAAGACCTCACGGGTCGCGAGGCCGAGGTCAAATACCGGGTAAATCTTGACCGCCGTTTGCGCCTCACCGAGCTTCGCGTAACCGGGACA
Organism: Chloracidobacterium sp.; assembly: GCA_031430895.1. Taxonomy (GTDB): domain Bacteria; phylum Acidobacteriota; class Blastocatellia; order Pyrinomonadales; family Pyrinomonadaceae; genus OLB17. The sequence continues at coordinate 9,323 of JANPCJ010000016.1, forward strand.
AATGTTCTTACCATCGAAGACATTAAGACTGTTCTGGGTTCGCAGGAAGCAAATATTCTCGGTATCGTCCCGATACTCGGCTACGGGCGCGGATACACCAGCGCGGCTATCCTCGACGAAGACGACGATACCGTAACCTCGCTGATGAGAGAGCTCGGCTATCGCGACGCCGACGTCCACGTCAATCAGGGCGTGTCGATAAACGGCGAAGATCTCATCATCACTTTTGTCGTCGAAGAAGGCCTGCCAAGCGTCGTCAATGAAGTCAGCATCACTGGTAACGCGAGCGTGCTAACCGGCGAGTTGTCCGCTCAACTACCGGTTTTGACCGACCGAAATTATTCACGGGCGAGAGAAAGAAACGCGGTGCGCAAACTGCGGGAATACTACTCAAATCTCGGCTACTATGACGCCCGTATCACGTCGTCGATTGTCGAATCGCCGACCGCGACCGCCGGTAAAAAAGATGTAAAAATCGAATTCAAGATTGAGAACGAGGGCAGGAAGGTGGTCATCAATCGGATACTGGTCGATGGTAACGAATCGACAAAGACGGGTGCGATTCTTCAGGCGATAGCGCTGGAGAAGGGCGCATTGCTTCGTTCGGCCGATGTATACTCGAGTGAACAAAATCTGTATGGTACCGATGCTTTTTCGCGGGTCGAAATTAAACCTCAACCAGCAGGTGACGGCCCGGACGGCAGCCGGCTTGCCGATGTTCTTGTAAATGTCACGGAACAGCCGCCTCGCTTGATTTCGTACGGAGGCGGCGCCTCGACCGATCTCGGCCTGAGCGGATTCTTTGACATTCGCCATGTCAACCTATTTGGGAATCTCTGGCAGGGCGGCGCCCGCGTCAAGGTGAGCCAGCGGCAGCAGCTTGTGCAGTTTGATTTTGTCCATCCGCGATTCTTGCGCGATGGCGGCAAACGGTTCGCGCCCCTCACTTTGTCCATCCAGTACCAGCGCGACTCGACCGTAACGCGATTTTTCCGCTCGACCTTTGACCAGGGCACCTTCGGCATCGTCCAGCGGATCGATGCCGCCGGGAATCCGATCGACGAATTCGGCGGCAACGCGGGCAGCCCAACAATTAACCGTCTTGGCTTCACCGCCGAGACAAGCCGGACGATCAGCCGCAAAAATCGGAGTATCTTTTTCCTAAAGTACCGCTTCGAAGATGTGCGGCTGTTCAAATTCGAGAGCCTTTTGGTCAAGGATTTATTGCGTCCCGACGCCCGGACGCGTATTTCCGGGTTTGGAGCAACCTTTGTCCGCGATACGCGCAAAAACTGCTCGGTCAAATTCTCGCTCCTTGATCTAATCGCAAAAGGCGAGCCGGACGAGCCGTGCCGATACAACGCCAGCGACCCGACAAACGGCTATTTTGTGACCGCCGATTACAATGTTTCGATCCCGGCCCTCGGTGCTAACGTCGGTTTTCAAAAGGTTCAGGCAAGCGTGAATTACTATTACACCTTTCCGATCTTTAAGAATTCAACGCTGAAGAACACGACGCTTGCGGCGAGGGCGATAATCGGAGCGGGTCGCGTTTTTTCGGGCGGGAACCGGTTTACCAGCACTCAATTCCCTTCCCTAAACGGGCTATTGCCAATCAGCGAAAGATTTTTCGGCGGCGGCTCGAATACGCTGCGCGGCTTCGATTTTGAGCAGGCCGGCCCGCGGGTCGCGATCGTTCCCCAAGGCACATTTCGCAACAGCCGCCGCGAACCGGTCTTCCTCGATCCGTTTACCATTCCTTTTGGCGGCAATGGCCTCGCTGTGGTTAATTTAGAGGCCCGCGTGCCTCTATCGGCCAGTCTCCGCGTCGTTCCGTTCTACGACGGAGGAAATGTTTTTAGAAAAGCCGGCGACATCTTCAAATCGCCGGCCGGGGCCGCCGCCGGCGATGTTGCCGGCCAAAACCAGCGTGCCGTCTGGACCCATTCGATTGGTCTCGGCCTCAGAATAAAAACGCCCGTCGGCGGCGAATTCGCTATCGACTACGGCCGCCTTCTAAACCCGCCGGTCTTCCTCATTCCGCAGTCCACCGGCCCCAATGCCCTATTCCAAATCCGCCGCGACCAAATCCATTTCCGGTTCTCGCAAGCGTTTTAATTGTACTGTTAGCACACAAGTTAAATAGGAAAGTTCAAGAAACCGATGGACAGTCCGGAAGGCGGGTTTACCCCCGCTCT
>JANPCJ010000017.1:0-4097 GCA_031430895.1 Chloracidobacterium sp.
CCCTTCCCGCCCGCAAATGCTGTGGTTTTCCGGCGGTTGCCGGTAATTCTTGGCGGCTAGGCCGCCGCTCCTACTGGCGGCTTAGCCGCCGGGGTTTTATTAAAGCTCTTCGGAAAAGCATAGCTTTTCCGCTCGGCGAATTGTGCCAAGCCTGCTTTTCATAAATGACTTTCAGGTCCCTTCTAACTGTCGTCGGTCATGCGGGCTTTGGCATTAACCTCGACGTCCGCGAGTTCGTCGTCCGGGGCGATGCGATTGACGAGGCCATAGCGGTTAATTGTTAATCGTGAAAAGTGAGGACGATAAAACCTTTAGTGATCGTCATTCGGGATGCCGCGCTCTTCGGCGTCTAACGTCAGGAATCGAAGCGTTTCCGCTCGAGTAGTAGGGATCATATCGAGGGCTGCTTTCGGGGCTGTCGGTTCCTTTTCAAGTCCGTCGAGTACGCGAAGCATCTCGATCGCCTTTTGACGGCGTATGCGCAAGGCTTTTTCATGTTTGATGACATGTTCCTGAACATCGGCCTCTAACCGTTCCCGCAGTTCGATATCAGCATCGATCTGCCGCAGCAAAGCCTGGCCCTCAGCTATCCTGTCAGGCGTCGCGAGTTTCATTCCTTCGACCAATTCCTCACGCATCCGATATAGTTCCATCAGATTGCGTTCGGCCTTTTCATCAGATTTGTTCTTCTTCATAGCGGCTCCATTTTTATCGACGGAATCTTACCTCAAGGCACCGAAAAAGTCGTCACCTCGCGATCGGCGGCGGTCCACGCCGTGTTTTTGAAAAGATATTCCCTGCGTCCCGGTTTCATTCCCTCGAACCGGCCTTCTTCCAGCGAGATGCCATAGCTGCCGCGACAAAGCGGCTCCATCCAGTCGTTGCCGTTGCGTAGGTAGGTTTTGATCTTGTCCGCGTCGGCTCCCATTTGGAACGCCATCGGCACGGCTTCGTCAACCGGGAAATCGTTAAACCAAGCATCGCCCGTGCACCACGAAGCGAGCGAGGTCATTGTAAGATTGACGCCCTGGGGCAGTTGCTTTCTAAGTTCATTCATCATCGAGCGGTAAAAAGCACGTTCCGAAACGACCGCATCGAAATCTATCTGAATGGCTTTTACATCCGGCAGATCGAGCGTGTTTTTTACAAGCGTCACGACCTTTCCGGTCATTTCATCATCGAAAGCGGGTTTTTTCGTTCCTTCCTTATTCGTCTCGATCCGCGTGACGGCGATCATGTATGTTCCCCGAGCAACTTCGAGCGGTTGGCGGCGAGGCTTTGGCGAGACGTTCTGTTTTTCCAGGAATATTGTTTGAGCGAGAAATGCGACCCCGAATTCTTTTGGATCGAGAAAGCGGAGATCTTCCGGCCGTTCCCAGGCCCACAGGATTTTCTGAGGCATAACGGCGGCAAGGCGCGGATTGACTTGATTTTTCGAAACGCAGCCCGAGAAGATCAGCATGAGAACGAGGGCGGAAACACGACCCGTAGGAAGTGTGCCTGCGGCGAACCCAAATTTTCGGTGGAATAGGCGAATCAGCATTGTGCTTCCGGTAATTCTAACAGGTTGGCGAAGGGGCACACTCCCTACCGGTCGTGTTTCCGCCTTTATTTTGCTACAATCTATCGTTACTGAATAGTCATTCATTCAAAATGAACGAATATCTTTTCTCGTATGGGACGCTTCAAAAGAATGAGGTCCAACTAGAGTTATTCGGACGACTATTGTCCGGTGTTACCGATATTCTTAGGGGCTACAAGCTATCCACAATTGAAATACAGGATGGGAATTTCCTTGCAAAAGGTGAGGAAACCTCTCAACTGACGGTAGTTATCTCTGATGACAAAGCTGCTAGGGTTGAGGGAATGGTATTTGAGCTTTCTCGAGAGGAAATGCTTGTGGCCGACAGGTATGAGCCGGCGGAGTATATCGGGGTAAAAATAGTTCTTGAATCGGGGAAACAAGCCTGGATTTATCTGGCGGCCTAACATGGCGCCCTTACTAACGTGCGGGCTTCTGCCGTGCGGGCTTCTACAGTGCGGGATTTTGCAAAGAATATGATCGAACGCGAACAGATCGAGATGGATGTGGTGTTTGTCGGTGCCGGGCCGGCGAATCTGGCGGCGGCTTTGCATCTCAAAAACAAAGTTAAGGAACACGACGATCTTGTCGAGCAAGGGTTTAGGAGCGGCAGGAAGATCGGTGAACTCGAGATCGCCATTGTCGAGAAAGGCTCGTTTGTCGGCGCGCACATTTTGTCGGGCGCGGTGATGGACCCGATTGCGATTCGAGAGCTGATGCCGGATTTTCTCGCGCAGGGTTGTCCGGTCGATACGGTCGTGACCGACGATGCCGCCTGGTATTTGACCGAAAAACGCCGTTTCACCGCGCCGATCACGCCACCTCCACTGAAGAATAAGGGTAAATACATCGTAAGCCTGAGCAAGATCTGCGAATGGCTTGGTGAGAAATGCGAAGAGGCGGGCATTAATATTTTTCCCGAGTTTCCGGCGGCTGAGGTTTTGTATGACGCGAATGATGCTGTAATTGGAGTTCGCACCGGCGACAAAGGCATCGACAAGGAAGGGAAGGCAAAGGCGAATTTCGAACCGGGCGTCGATTTGCTGGCGAAGGTAACGGTTTTAGGCGAAGGGTCGCGCGGGTCGCTCGCGAAGCAATTGACTGCACGTCTCGGACTCGATCAAGGCAAGGAGGCTCAGGTTTTTTCGATCGGCGTAAAGGAATTGTGGGAAGTGCCTGAGGGAAATTTCTCCGAGGGAATGGTCGTGCACACGCTCGGTTTCCCATCCGATGCGCGTACATACGGAGGCGGCTGGATTTACGGGTTGAAAAATAACGGCATCAGTATTGGATATGTAACTGGTCTCGATTACGAAGACCCGATGATCGACCCACACGCTGAGTTTCAGAAGTTTAAGACGCATCCGAAAATCGCCGAGATTCTCGCCGGTGGCAAGATGATCAAATACGGAGCTAAATCGATAAACGCCGGCGGATATTACACGATGCCAAAGCTCTACGCGGATGGTGTGCTGCTTGTCGGCGACTGCGCTTCGTTTCTAAACGGCCAGCGAATCAAGGGCATTCATACGGCGATGAAAAGCGGAATGCTGGCGGCCGAGACGATTGTCGGGGCGTTTGAACACGAAGATTTTTCATCCGCCACGCTCAGGCATTACGATGAAAAGGTGAATCTGAGCTGGATATACGACGAGCTTCACCCGGTGCGCAATTTTCACGGCGCGTTCCAGAAAGGCCGTTGGTCGGGGCTGATAAATACGGGGCTGCAATATTTGACGAAGGGTTTGGCGTGGGGATTTATGCCCAAAGAGCATCATGTCGCCGGCCACGAGCGGATGGAGAAACTCAACGGCAGAAGCCAGAGCGTGAGCGAGGGCTCATCTTCTGGTGCGAGTCGAGCCCTCAATAACAGTCAGGCTTCTGCCATGGGATTTGGGCCCAATGACCATCTTACCGCCCCACGTTACCGCGATTTGAAGTTCGACAAAACGCTGGCGTTCGACAAGGTGACAGATGTTTTCCACGCCGGCGTGGCTCACAACGAAGACCAACCGTCGCACCTCCATGTGCTCGACACCGAGATCTGCGCGACTCGGTGTGCTGAGGAATACGGCAATCCGTGTCAGCGATTCTGCCCGGCGGCGGTTTATGAGATGGAAGAAAGTGCCGCGAGAGGCCGGAAAGAGCTAAAGGTAAATTTTTCGAATTGTGTGCATTGTAAGACATGCGACATCGCCGACCCGTATCAAATTATAAATTGGGTAACGCCCGAAGGCGGCGGCGGGCCGAATTATAAGGGAATGTGAAAAACCCCCCCAATGCATTTCTTCAAGATGAGTGGAGTATAAGAGGCGGCAAAGGACAGTAAGGAAGGCGGGCTTGCCCCTGGGCTTGCCCCCATTCGCGCCAAGTCAAGGCCGTAATTGTTGATATAGCATGACATGGAGACGGCGAGAACGTCGCGTATTTCTGGACTTTGTAGGCTTCAATGTTTTCGTCGCGGAGCGACGTTGTGAATTTAGCCGTGGGTTTCAACCCACGGAATCCAGGTAAA
>JANPCJ010000018.1:0-13390 GCA_031430895.1 Chloracidobacterium sp.
TTTTTTTTTTTTTTTTTTGTTCGCCGCCCCGGCTCGCCCCGCCCCCCCGGGCGGGGGGCCCCCAAACCCCCGGGACTCAAAACACGACTAAATCACGCGACCGGGACGCAAAAGCCTCATCGGTGCCGGAGCGATCATGGGCGTCATCGGCATTGTCGGACGGGTCATCATTGGTGCCATGGGCGGTGTCGGCGGGAGCATTAAACCATTGTCGTCATCGTTTTGAAAGACGAAGCCGCTGTCCTTCGACACTTCAGGAGTAACCGAGATGGTCTGCCGGCTGCGGTCGCGCATGATCGTGACTTGCACATCGCCTTCCTTTTTGGCGTTGATGGCCCTGATCAGATCGAGATTATTTTTCACGGTCTTGCCATCGACTTCGATGACGATATCGCCCGCTTTAAGACCAGCTTTTGCGGCCGGTGAATCGGCATGCACGTCGTTTATCATCACGCCGCTTTCGACGCCGAAGCGTTCGCCGAGCTGCTTTGTGACGGGATAAACGGCTATTCCGATTTGCCGTCCGCCGCCTGCGCGCCAGAGGAAATTCTGGCCTTCGCCGCCGGGCGACATAAAGACATGGGGCATCTCACCCTTGAAATCCCTTAGTTGCGGAAATTCTTTGAGCTGCTGCAGACCCTTGAACTTTTCAAGATCGAGCCTATTTGGCCCTTCCGGCATTGAGAACGAAAAATTGCCGTTCTCAAACTTCGGCGTCGGCCGTTTGCCGACGGTGGCGGTGATGTCCTGTTCGCTGCCGTCGCGCGAGATCGTCAGTTTCACCTGATGGTCGGGGTCGACCTCGCTTACAAGCCGGGTCAATTTGCGACTGCTTGTTATATCTTCGCTGTTGAAACGGACGATAACATCGCCGGCCCTGATGCCCGCGGCCGCTGCGGGCGAATTTTCCATCACTTTTTCAACCGCGACACCGCGAACATCACGTAATCCAAACTTGGCAAAATTTTCCTTGCTGACCTCCCGCGTTTGGACGCCGAGATATCCGCCGTCGCCATCAAACGCCCACGAGAAAGCGGTTGTCGCCTTTTCCTTTTCCTTTTTCGCCTCGGGCGTCTGACCAAGGATAATAGTAAATGCCGAGGTGACGATCATCACCGAGCTAAAGAATCTGTTAAACATAAATAACCTCCAGAAATGCGTGAAGTAGATAAGAGTTAAATTGTCTGTGCGTTTTACGCGCAGTGTATATTTTTTGTTGCACTGAGCATGAGAAAAGGTTGCCCTGTCGGAACCACCTGTTTAGCGGGTGGTTTAAGGCGGATATTGCGTTTGTCGGCTGTCGAAGTGATCATTGTCGTCAACCACCCGCTACCGCAGTTGGTTCTGACGCGTCGATCCTAGCAAAGTGATTCAGCCATCAATATCCTTACGAGCCTTCCCTTTATGAATTCAAAACTCACGTCCGCGGTCTGACCCTTGTTTTCGTAATACCACGTCGTCGTGGCGTCTCTCTCGAACTCTTCCCGCGGCTTACCCAATACACTGCGGACGCCCGCCATATCCGCGCCGACTCTGATACCGGAAACAAGCCATTTCGCCGACTTGACCTCGATCTCATACACCCGTAACTTTCGCCCCTTCCCGTCGCCTATTAAAGATAATTCGAGTCCGGTGTAGTTAACAGTTCGGAAAGTGTGTGCCTCGCTGAAGCAACTGTCGTCACCCGGTTCTCGAACGTCTTTGCTCCGCCGCGGCTTGCCGAGCTTGCGTGCGATTACAGCGGGAGTCGAGCCGTGGCCGACGCCGTTTATGCGAAAGTCGATTGTTTGGGTGGATGTCTGGCCCGCAGCGGACAAACTCAGAACCAACAAGAGGGACGTAAGCAGAAGGTGTTTCATACCAATTCTCCGTCATCCACGCTGAAGTTTGTGAAGCCGTTCAGCGGCGGCCTCCAGGGTTTCATCTTTTTTACAAAAGCAAAACCGCACCATCTGAGAGCCGAGGGAAGGGTCGTGATAAAACGAAGATCCGGGAACCACCGCAACGCCGATCTCGCGGATGAGGTATTTGGTAAATTCAACATCATTAGCAAAACCGAAACCGGAGATATCAGCCATAACGTAGTAGGCGCCATCAGGAAAGTCACATTTGAATCCGGCATTTTGCAGAACCGGCACGATAAAGTCCCGTTTCTTCTGATATTCCTTTTGCAGATCGTCGTAATAGCTCGCGGGCAAAGTCAACGCATAGGCCCCTGCATGCTGGAGTGGATTGGCCGCGCCTACGGTTAGAAAATCATGAACCTTGCGAATAGCGGATGTAATATCCGGTGGAGCGATACAATATCCGACACGCCAGCCCGTTACGGAATAGGTTTTGGAAAGCGAGTTGACGACGACCGTCCGCTCGCGCATTCCGTCGATTTTGGCCATGCAGATGTGGGCAGTTGTCAGTGGTCGGTTGTCAGTGGTCGGGGAAGATTCAGGCCGACGCGGTGCCTGCAAACGGGAACTAGACAACTCATTATAAATGATATGCTCGTAGATCTCGTCGGTGAAGCACAACGCATCAAACTCTTTGCAGAGAGCCGCGATGAATTCCAGTTCTTCGCGAGTAAAGACCTTTCCTGTTGGGTTGTTCGGATTGCAGATAATTATCGCCTTTGTTCGTTCATTAAAGGCGGTACGCAGCTCGTCGCGGTCGAAGACAAAACCGTCATCTGTTCGCCGGAGCGGAACGTGTCTGGGAGTCGCGTCCGAGAGAATTGCGTCGGGTGCGTAATTTTCATAAAAAGGCTCAAAAACGACGACCTCTTCGCCCTCATCGACCGTCGCCATCATCGCGGCGATCATTCCTTCGGTCGAGCCGCAGGTGACGGTGATCTCGGTTTCCGGATCGACATCAAGACCGATAAACCTTTTCGTTTTGGCGGCAATGGCGTCGCGAAAACTCTTAACGCCCCACGTGATTGCGTATTGATTATGGTCGGCGGCTATCGCCTCCATCGCTTTTTGCTTTATGTCCTCGGGCGCGGCGAAATCGGGAAAGCCCTGACCAAGATTGACCGCGCCGTATTTCATCGCCTCACGCGTCATCTCGCGAATCACGGATTCGGTAAAACTCGCGGCTTTGCGGGAGATGCGGTTTTTGGAGATTCTCGGTTGGGTCATTTAGTCTTTTTCCTCGCTTTCCAGCCACAGAATATCAATCTGATCCTTGGGGCGGGCGACCGCCTTCTTGTTAACGAGCAATTGTCTTTTTCCGATAACAGGTACCTTCATACCTTCGACATCGATTATCAAGTGTTCCTTCCAGGCGTCATCGAATATTACACCTTCAATCTCCATAATGACGTCAATACGGCTGGGAACCACGCCCATTTGAAACACCATTCCAGGCGTCTGCAGATCTTCAAGGGTCAAATCGAACAACGGCGCGCCGAATTCTCGAAGAGCTTTCCAAACTCTTGATGCGTTTTCGGCGGAACAGCGAATCCACAGATCAATATCGCCCGTCGACCGCGGGTGCCCGTGAAACGCGACAGCGAAACCGCCGACCACAATAAATTCAACCTCTTCGTCTAAGAAGGCGAACAATATGTCTCTGAAGTTTTGGTTCAGCAACGGTTTCTCCTTTAAAAGCCCAGGCATCCTGGGCCAGTTGCCACATCATCGCCCAACGTTCCTCGGGAGTCGTCGTTTTTCTTAAGTCACCCGCGTCATCCTGCTCGGACATTTTGACGATTCGAATCTGTCGGTTTTTTACTGTCATTCAACCTCAATTTTACCACAGTTTTAGGCTTCCATCCGGTTGATTCGAGCAGATAGAAACTAACATTTTTGACGGCGAACGACAGATTACATTGATACATCAAACCAGGAACCACGCAGAAGACGAAAGGCAGGTTGTTTGGATTCGCCGATCCGCGAAAGTCTTATGTTACAATGCTCTCTGAGGTTATACCATGAAATTAAGAATATTCCTTTTTGTTATTATTTCTCTGTTTACGTTCGATCTTGTCTCGGCTCAGGGCCTGGTTGCGTCAGCGCAAACGGCGAAGGGCTATATGCTCAGGCCGGGCGACGAACTTGAGGGCAAAGTCACCCTTGAACCGCAATTCGACTTTAAAGTGACGGTCGATGAGGATGGGATGATTGAGCTTCCTTTTGCCGACAATCGGGTTGTCGCGAAGTGCCGGACTGTCGTCGAGTTGCAGGCCGATGTCAAAAGCCTCCTGGGTAAGTACTTGAGGACGCCGCAGCTTGGGATTCAAATCCAGAAAAGAAATATCGCTCCGGCAACAGTGTACGGTGAGGTCAACCGACCCTTGGAGGTGGAGCTACAGCGAAGAAGGGCGACGCTCGTCGAACTTTTGGCTTTGGCCGGCGGAGTTAAAGAGGAGGCCGGCGGGATGGTGCAAGTATTTCGCACTGTGCCGCCCGTCTGTGCCGACGGCAACGACGCCGGGAATTGGAAAGCGGAATCGGATGATCCTTCTGACGTGCCCTGGAGAATGTACAGTCTCGCCAGTATCAGGCTTGGGAAGGAAGAGGCAAATCCCGTTATTTATCCGGGCGATGTGATCTATGTTCAAAAGGCGTCACCAGTTTATATCACTGGCGAGGTCGTTTCCCCGCAGGGCATCTATTTAAAAGAGGGCGGTTTATCGCTCGTCGAAGCCATCGGTAAGGTCTCCGGATTTCGGCGCGAGGCGAAAACTACCGACATCAAGATTTCGAGATTAAAGCCCAATTCGAAGGACCGCGAGACAATAACGGCCAACTATAAACTCATAAAACAGGGTGTACAAAAAGATATTATGCTTGAGCCACATGACATCGTAGACGTCGGTGTGTCCAAGGACCCACTGGGTCTGACTATCCTCAAGTACGCGATCGGAGCAGCCAAGGCCGCCGGACAGAGCGTGACGTCGAGCGTCGGTACCAAAGTTATTTATTAGCGGTTATCGAGATGACCGACCGCCGTCGGCGTACATCGTCTCGATCACGTCGCGATATTTTTCATCGACGACCCGGCGCTTTACTTTTAGCGTCGGGGTCAGTTCGCCGTTTTCGACCGATAGTTCGTGTTCGAGGAGGGCGAATTTTTTTACCCGTTCATAGTTCGACAGGTTTGGCGTCATCGCGGCGATCTGCCGGGTGAAGAGGTCGATGATGCGTTCGTTTTTGCAGAACTCGGCTGGGGTGCGAATGTCGAGTTCCTTGAGCGTTGCGTATGACGCGAGCATTTCAAAGTTTGGCACGATCAAAGCGGCGGCAAATTTCCGCTCGTTGCCGACCAGCACCGCCTGATTTACAAAACGCGATCCGCGCAGCATCTGCTCGATTGGTGATGGCGCAATATATTTACCCCCAGAGGTTTTGAACAGCTCTTTTTTGCGGTCGGTGATACGCAGGAATCCATCGGTGTCGATCTCGCCGATATCACCCGTTCTAAACCAGCCATCGTCCGTAAATGCTCCTTTCGTGGCGTCTTCCTTGTGATAATAACCGCGCATCACGCCGGGGCCGCTGACCTCGATCTCGCCGTCCGTCGCAATTCGAATTTTTACGTTACGGATCGGGCGTCCTACCGTGCCGACACGCACCGCCGACGGGTTATTTGACGACACAACCGGCGATGTTTCTGTCAGGCCGTATCCCTGCATTATCGAAATCCCCGCACCGGTAAAAATCAGGAATATCTCATCCGGCAAAGCCGCGCCGCCGGTGATGCAGAATTTGAGGCGGCCGCCGAAGAATTCTCGCAGTTTTGAAAACACGATAGTGTCCGCGATACCGTGTTTTGCGGTCAGGCTCATCGGGATCGGTTGATTTTTCCCCTGGAGCGTTGCAAATTCTTTGGCAACGTCGATTGCCCAGTCGAAAATCATCTCGTTGACGCGGCCCGATTGGGCGGCTTTCAAGCGGGCCCGTTCAAAAACCTTTTCGAATATACGCGGCACACCAATAAATATGGTTGGTTTAACCTCTTTCAGGTTTTCGGGAACCTTATCGATTGATTCCGCAAAATGGACACGCATTCCGTAACGGATATACACATACATTCCGGTTCGCTCGAAAACATGCGACAGCGGCAGGACGGAGAGCGACGTATCGACTCCGGTGAACGCATACTTCTCGCTCGCGTCCAGGACGTTTGAGATCAGATTTGAATGGGTTAGCATCACGCCTTTCGGCTCGCCGGTGGTTCCGCTCGTATAGATCAGCGTCGCGATATCGTCGGTCTCAATTGCTGTTCGCAATTCATCGGCAAGAGCCGGCCTCTCGACGTTGCGTGCCGCGCCCGTCGCCTCGAGATCAATTAGAGATACAACCCGGTCATCGTCGACAGACTCATTGGAAAACAAAACGATTTTTTCTATCGAAACACAATTCTCGATTGCCGAGCAGATGCGTTCATAGGCCGCATGGTCCTGGAGAAAAAAGATTCGTGCTCCGGAATCTTCGATAATATAACGTACCGAGTCCGGCGCCAGCGTTGTATATATCGGAACATCGATCACACCCGCAAATTGACAGCCCGCGTCGGCCAAAGTCCATTCCGGTGAATTTGCCGCCAGAATCGCGGCACGATCACCCTTTGCGAGCCCAAGTGAATGGAGCCCGAGAGCAACATTCTCCGCCCGCGTGATCATCTGTCTGGACGAAATCGCTTTCCACTCGCCGTCTTTTTTGTAATTTAGAGCGTCCGGCAGATCGTATTCCGTGACCGATCTTAGGAAAAGCTCGGCCAGGGTCTTTGGCTCAGCTTCGACGGAACCAACTGCCGAATCTGCCAAGCAGGTTTTTCCCAGAGTTTCGATCATTTCGCCAGGATGCCTCCAAAGAAAATCTTCAAGACCTCCGCCGCCATCGGTGCGAGCGGGTAGGATTTATCCGACAAGACCCAATTGGTCACCATCTCATCGAGCGATCCGTAGAGAATCTTTGCGGCAATGATCGGTTTAACATCGCTTCGAAAATCGCCCACGGCCTGACCGTCCGCGATGGTTCGGCAAATGATGTCCAGGTACTCGCCAAAACCAGCGGCTGAGAATTCACGCATAAACTTTGTCGATCCGCGAAGCTCGACCTGAAACACGATCGCCAAATCACGGTCGGCACCCAGTTTTTCCAAGTGCAACTCGGCGATTCGCGCCAATTTCGCCGCCGGCTCCGCGATCTCGGCTAATTCCCGCTTTCCCTCATCAATAAACTCCGCCATCGCCCGGTCGAAGATTGAGTGCAGTATTTCGTCCTTGCTTTTGAAATAAAGATAGACAGTGCCGTCGGCGATTCCAGCCTCACCCGCAATGTCCGAGACCTTCGAGTTGAAGTAGCCGTATCCCGCGAATACCTTAATCGCGGAGCGCAAAATAGCTTCTCGCTTATCCGTTACAACCGCGCGTTGTGTAACTTTTGATCTCGTCGCTCGAAGCATACAAATTCAATTATGAATGAATATTCATTCAGCGATAGATTAACGCCAGAATCGGTTTTTCGCAACGCCGTCCACCCGCGTTTGTCCGGAACTAAGAAACCGAACCACGAAACGCAACGAAAACGGACGAAATAGATCAGAGCCAGCTTTTCGCGGCGAAGCCATGAATCGAACCGACCTGCGCCGCCATCACGGTCTCGACCCCATTCGCTGACCCTCGCTCTGGTGACGAGAAATCGGAACGGAAAAAATTCCGGACCTTTAGACAATGTTTAACGTGTTTACTTTCATATCACGGTGTTTCCGTAATTTGAAGAGAGCAAAAAGCGACGGGCCGTTTGCTTTCAAAAGAAGACCGTGTGAGGCCCGTCGGGTAAGGGGTAGATCATGCAATACAAAACTTCGTCGCGGCTCTCACGCATTGGCAGCCGAACAATCGTTTTTCTTCTCCTAACCACATTCCTTGTAAACACGTCGCTTGCGGCACCTGAATCCGCCCGCGTTGTAGTTGCGTCGGCGGTCGAGTTTGGGCTCAACCGATCTAGAGATTTAGGTCGGTTAGATACAAATAGTTATCTTCAAATACCGTCGGCATTTCTGGCACTTATTAGCGGAAAGAGCAAAACGAAAAAGGCCCAGGCCCGCATCGACCGGATCGCGATCAGACCCGGTGATTTAACGGTGCGTCAGGGTGAGCAGGTGAGTTTGCGGCGACGGCGTTTAATGGCGCCCAGCCGGTTGGCGGCGTTGTTTTCGAGTGGACGATGACGGACATCGACAGTGGGATACTCGCGCTACAAGCTCGCGGTTCTGAGCGCGACAGCATTACTTTACGGCGAAGGTTCTGGCAATCGAATCGGTCTGATGCCGGATCGAGCGCAGTGTGTCCTTTTGACCAGAAAAACGGAGAAGGTAAACTGTGGTCTCGTTTGCCCTCAGGAAATAAAATCTGCCGCTCATGCTCTTGCCTGCCGCCACATACTCAAAATTATAGATCGCGCCCTTTAGCCGACCGCTGAAATTCTCCTCTTTTCCCGCAACAAATCCCGGACGAAACTGCAATTTCTGCTCTTCGGCCTGGATAACGTCGGTGAGCACGGCGTCTTTGGCCACCGTTTGTCGGCGCACTTCCAAATGCCCCTCGAGACGGTCGCCGTTTACGTATTCGACATTCGGGCTTGTGGCCGAGGGCTTGACGGTCATTTTCCATTTAACGTCGGGCAGCGCAAAGCTGTAGTCCACATTTGAATCCGTGAACGATTCACCCTGCCCAAATACCGGCGCCGCAAAGAGCAAGGCCGCTATTCCTATCAAGATAAACGAGAATTTATATAATTTCATATTCCCTGCTTCGGACATTAAATCTTAGTCTATTGGCCGCTTTAACTCGACTCATTAGATGAGAGTGCGGGGATATTTGTTGTCTAATTCCTATTGCTTCGCCCAGCACGGCATTTCACATTTGTTCGCCCTTTTGCGGCGACGGGACATCTAATCTGGCAGGAGCATTTTTTCGATAAATAGATTTGAGGTTTTAGAAATGAAAACACGCACTTATTTGATAAATAAACTCATGGCGGTCGTTACGATGACCGCGATCTTAGCACCGGCGTCGATTCTGAAAGCGGATACCCGTCCGTCGGCCAAACCGCTTAGCGGTGATCAGAAGATACTTCACGTCCTCAACCGGCTTGGTTTTGGCGCCAGGCCCGGGGATGTTGAAAAGGTCAGGGCCCTGGGGCTTCAGAAATATATCGATCAGCAGCTAAATCCGGCGGCGATAGAAGATACCGTCGCCGAAACCAAGGTCAAGAATCTCGATATTTTTGGAATGTCGACAGCCGAGCTTTTTGCGAAATATCCGAATCCGGGTGCCTTGCTTCGCCAACTCGAAGGCGGTCGGACCGCTCAGGCAAATGCGCAAGCTCAAAAAGACGCTCAAATGGCTCCCACTGGAACCCCGCAGGACCCAAACGCCATGACACAGGCCGAGCAGCGTGAGCGCCGCGAAAAAATTCAAGCCCTGTATCAAAAATACGATCTTAAGCCAGCCGCTCAGATAATCCCGCAGGTTGTCGCGAATCGCGTCCTTCGGTCGGTGTATTCCGAACGGCAATTGCAGGAAGTGATGGTGGATTTTTGGCAGAACCATTTCAATGTCTTTGCGGGAAAGGCCGCCGTTCGCTGGTATATCCCGAGCTATGAACGCGATGTGCTTCGTAAAAACGCCCTCGGAAATTTTAAAGACCTGATCGTCGGCACGGCCCAGCATCCGGCGATGCTTTTCTATCTTGATAACTTCGAGTCGGTTTCGCCGACCACCCAAAACACGGCGGGTAATGCTAATAACAACCGGCTCCAGCAGATGGCCCAAAACGGCGGTAAACTACCGGCCCGTGCCCGCGACCGGATGAAGCAGCAACTCGGTCTCGACGATACGCAACTTGACGCACGCTTGAAACAGATGCAAACCGCTGCTCAGGCAGCCCAGAACCGTCCGAAACGCGGAATCAACGAGAACTATGCCCGTGAATTGATGGAGCTTCACACACTTGGAGTGGACGGCGGATACGCGCAGAAAGACATCATCGAGGTCGCCAAAGCGTTTACGGGCTGGACGATCGCCGATCCGCGAGGTTACCGGCGTGCCGCGGCGGCCGAGATAAAAGGTGACGAGGACAAGCGGCTTGCCCGATTGGCTCGTCAGGCGGGCGTACCGGACAATATCGACAGCGGTGCGTTTTACTTCAACGAGCGTTGGCATGAAAACGGAGCTAAAACCGTGCTCGGCCAAAAGGTTGAGGCAGGCGGCGTGAAAGACGGGCTGCAAGTGATCGACATCCTGGTCAACCATCCATCTACCGCCAAACACCTCGCCCGCAAGCTTGCGGTAAAATTTGTCAGCGACACTCCGAGCGACGCTCTTGTTGCCCGCGTGGCCGAAGCATTTACCAAGTCGAAGGGCGATATCAAAATCACTCTAAAGGCGCTGTTTACCGATAAGGATTTCTTTGCCCCGGAGAATTATCGGGCGAAGATCAAATCACCGTTTGAGCTGGCGGTCAGCTCGGTCCGCACTCTCGGTGCCGATACGAATGCCAGCCCTGCGTTCGTTGCGATGCTAAATAAACTCGGCGAAGTGCCCTATGGATATCAGGCGCCGACCGGCTATCCCGACACCGCCGAGGATTGGGTAAACACAGGCGCGTTGCTCGAGCGCCTCAACTTTGCCGTCGCCATTGCCAGCAACCGCATTCCGGGAACACGTGTCGATTTAAAAAGCTATGATGCGAAAGACAAAACGCAGATTCTAGACCGCGCGGTAGCCGAAATCCTAGACGGTGAAATATCACCCGCAACCCGCGCGAACCTCGTCAGACAACTTGCGCAGCCGCTGCCCGCCGTAACAGCCGGAAACGAGCTAGGCGACGCCAATATCGAAGTGCCAAATATGAGGGGCGGACAGCAGGGCGGAGGCCAAAACCGTCAGGCCCGTCTGCTAAACCCGTCGGGAAATCCAGAGGTGTTTAAGGTTGTCAGTCTGGTTCTTGGAACCCCTGAGTTTCAGAGGCAATAGAATCGTTGTGCCGCCCTGTGCGGCAACCGTCCGCAACTCTGCAGCGACTGTCCGCAACTCTGCGGGGACTGTCCGCAACTTTGCGGCGACCGTCCGCAACTCTGCGGGAACCGTCCGCAACTCTGCGACGTGGGCTTGTATGTTCGGGGTGGGTTTTAAACAGTTCGACCAATGGCGAAAACCTTGACCAAAACCAATCCGGCGATAAAACCGCCTATATGCGCCGCGTAGGCGACGCCGCCTGTTCCGGCAGGTGTCAAATAGCCGGTTATTAGCTGATAGGCGATCCAGATTCCCAGGGCGACAAACGCCGGAACCGTTGTTAGAAAACTAAAAATTATCGCCCGCACCTGACGCTGCGGGAAGAGAAGAATATATCCGCCTAAAACACCCGATATCGCACCCGAGGCACCAAGCATCGGGATGATCGACCCCGTATCCATTACGATCTGCGCCGCCGCTGCCGCAAATCCACAGACGATGTAAAAGATCGCGTACCGAATGTGGCCGAGCAGATTTTCCAGATTGTCGCCGAAGACAAACAGAAACATCATATTCCCGAAGATATGCATGATATCACCGTGCATAAACATCGAGCTCAGGAAATTGAAATAGACTGGAAGTGGCGTTTCGTAATGCTGTATTTCACCGATGATCCTGCCGGAACCGTCTTTGATATCAACGAGCCCTTGAAGATCGACGCCCGACATGATCTCTCTCGGAACCAGCGAAAACGCATACGAAAACGCATCGTTGCTGCCGATCTGCTGCAGAAGCAGGAAAACGAGAATGTTAATGCCGATAAAAGCGTAGTTGACAAAGGGAGTCGTCGTCCGGTCTGAGTTGTCGTCACCGATTGGGAACATATTCCGCCTTTAGCCGAGAAGCTCGTCGACCGAGAGCGAGAGTCCCGGCAGCCGTTCGGACAGCACAATCTCGCCTAAGCGGAAAATTCTCGTTGAACGGTAGAGGCCAGCGTCGGGATCCTGATGGACTTCTATTAGATTGGCCGGGAGGTTTATGATCCAAACTTCCGATATCTCGGCTGCTGCATACAAGGGAAGTTTGATACTTCGATCGAATCGAAGTGTAATGTCGGAAACCTCAATGACGAGAATCGTTTCTGCCGGTCGCGGGTGCCGCCGGCCATCGTATTTCGTTAAGTCCGCTAGAACTATGTCGGGTTCGGGTTCCGTAAAGTCATTTAATCGCAGGGGATCGTGAACACGAACCGTAATCGTTTCGGGAAGCCCAAGAATAAAAAAACGAGTCAGAAAAGTAACTACCCAAGCATGCCTATCCCCGATGCTCATTTTTCCAATTAGTTCTCCATCAATAATCTCCGCTTTCTCAAAACCCTTGATCAAGCCAAGCTCATACATCTTATTGTACTCATCAACCGAAAACCGAAGTTGCACCGGTTGAGGCCCTGGCATGGTGGTGACAGATTGCGGTTGCATCATAAAAACAATATACGCCGAAACGCAGATATATCAAACTTTTTCCGCCGTTCGCAGCAGCTCGTAACCCTCGCTGCGGGCGACAAACGTTGCAGCCGTAAGATCGCCGACGACATTGAGTGTCGTGCGGCACATGTCGAGAATACGATCAACGCCGAGAATGATCGCAATTAAAGCCGGGTCGATTCCGATCATCGCCAGGATTCCGATGATAAACGGTATCGAGCCGGATGGGACGCCAGCCGTGCCGATGCCGCCGAGGATTGCGAGATAGACGACCATTAGCTGAACACCGAGCGTTAGATCGGCTCCGGCGAGTTGGGCGAGAAAGAGCACGGTCACGCCCTCGTAAAGCGCGGTGCCATTTTGATTTGCGGTCGCACCGACGGTGAGCACGAAACTGTTTATCTCTTTTGGTACGCCGAGGTTTTCTTCGGAAATTCGCAACGCAGTCGGCAGAGTCGCGTTTGACGACGAGGTAGAGAATGCCGTGACAATTACTGTCCAGACACGGCGGAAAAAGTCGATTGGACTAATTTTTGACAACAGCCAAACGGAGAGCGAATAGACCCCGAAGAAATGCAGGGCAAGACCCAGCAAAACGGTTGCAACGAACCATCCAAGCGAACGCAGCAAATCTATCCCAAAAACCGCGATGTTGCTGAATATCAGACAAGCGACCGCGTACGGCGCGAACTTCATTATTATGTCGATAATCTTCGACGTTATCGCAAAAAGAGCTTCCATCACGCTGACGAATGGCGCCGATACCGGTGCCGGCAACAGAGTGATCGCGATGCCAATGATCAGGGCAAAGAACATGATGTGGAGCATGTTCGGATTCTCTCCGGCAATAGAATTGAACACATTTTTCGGAACGATTGTCTTGACCGCCTGCATCAGCGGGGAATCAGATTTGGCTGACTCCGCAGCTTTCTTTTGCGCTTCG
>JANPCJ010000019.1:0-14810 GCA_031430895.1 Chloracidobacterium sp.
TGCCCGGACTCCGCCTTTTGAACGCCGTCAATCGAAAGCGTGCGGATGGTATTGATACAAAGCTGGTCAATGTCGGTATTGGTCTTTGTCTGAGTTGCGGTTGCCATAGTTTTGTCTTCTTATCGATTTACTAGTTTGTAAAATTCGGAGTGACGCTCTCGTGCCATCCGGTAAAGATCGAATCGATCTCGATTCGCCGTAAACACTTTTTTCTTTGCGGACGATGATAGCGTGATTTTGTCTATTTTGCCAATGCTCTCGAGCGCAAGTAAAGCGGCGCCCCGCAAGGACGACTCTGATGCGCCATTCATGACAAGATCGCGGCCCAGAACGTCAGCAATAATCTGTGCCCAAACCGCTGATTCGCGCAGCGCGCCACCCGATGCGACGATCTGCTTAATATCAACAACCGTGCTCAATTGATCAAAGATTTCGGCGAATCTGAACGCAACCGATTCGAGCGCGGATTGAAGGATATCGGCGGAATCGGTGGCCGACGTCAGTCCAAACATTGCGCCGCGAGCGTCTTCGTTGTAGCCCGTGCTCCGTTCGCCGGCGAGAAACGGCAGGAACGCCAGGCCGCTCGGCGCGCGGTTAGCGATCTGCGCTTCGGCATCTTTAGGCAGCTTCAGATTCGCCTTCAACCATCGATACAACCCGCCGCCGTCGGACAATGCTCCGCCGATAATGACCCGCTCTCGATCGACGCGGTAACACCACAAACCTTCAGGAATTGCCTCTGGGGGCTCGCCGGTGTAGGCGACACGCATGGCTCCCGATGTGCCGATCATCAGCGCCGCTTTCGATGCTGTAACACATCCGGCACCGATATTGTCGGCCGCTCCGTCGGCGATCGTCGGGAACCATTTCGCACCGGCGAGCCGCGGCCAGCGTTTCGCGAATATCTTATTGAGTCGATAGGTCGCAGAAACACCGTCGGCGATAGGCGGCAACAGCGATGGTTTAATTTTTAGAGCCTTGACCAACTCCGGGTCCCATTCGCACTTACGAATGTCGAAGAGGCCGGTGCCGGATGCCATCGAAATGCTCGTTACCGGTTTATCGAATAGTTTTAACGCGAGAAAATCGCTAAAAGAAAATAACCCGGCCGCATTGGCATAAGCCGAGGGAAATTCCGTTTGCAGCCAGAGCAATTTTGCCGGCCAGTAGCTTGAATGAAACCGCGCTCCTGTCCGGTTATGAACCTCTTTTTCGTTGAGCTTTTTTCTTAGAATTTCGGTGTAATCGTGGCTCCGCGTATCGGCCCATCCGAGAATGCTTGGCGTGGGATTACCGCCCGAATCGACACCGACGAGACTGTGCCAAAACGAGCAAGACGTGACATAAGCGATCTCGCTTTTGATTTTAGTGGATTTTTCCAGCACCGCGTCGATCGCGGAAACGACCTGGTCAAAAGCTTCGAGCGAGTTTAGTTCCGATCCGCCATCCGCCGTAACAGAGAACGAGCGTTCCAGCTTTACCGATGTGCGCGGGATCGGATTCGCGTTGCCGTCATAGATCGCGGCGCGGACGCTAGATGTGCCGATGTCGATAGCTAAGATGAGAGGTTTTTCCAACGTCGCGTACTGATTGCGGCTGATGTTTCGGAATAGCTGATAGCTGATAGCTGAAAGCTGATAGCCGTATTTAACCAAACACTTTTTTCAGCCACCAGCGTGTGCCGACGAAGAGAAAGCGGTAATCCTTGAAAAACTCCGGCGGCTTGCCTTCGAAATAATGGCCGACGAATTGCAGAATCCAGCCAAAAATGAACAGTCCGAGCGCGACTCGCCAGGCTCCGGCCACAAAAAAAGAAACTGGAATCAGCAGCAAAGACAACACGATCATCGGTATCCCGATCTTGTGCGTTAGCTTGTTTATTGGGTGTTGATGACTCTCGGAATACTCGTCGATCCAGTCATCCCATGTTCTTCCGCCCATCATAGGTTAGTTACCTCCACTTTTGCTCGCAGACAAAGTTCTTTTGTCTGGAGACAAAATAGTTTTGGCTCGATACAGAACACTTTTGTCCGAAGACAAAATAGTTCTGTCCGAGGACAAAACACTTCTGTCCGAAGACAAAATAGTTCTGTCCGAGGACAAAACACCTTTGTCCGAAGACAAAACAGTTCTGTCCGAGGACAAAACACTTCTGTCTCGAGACAGAAAACCAATGTCTACAGCAAAACACCACTGTCGGCAGCCATTTCAAAAAAGTCTGACACAATCGTACACCATATTCCTTACCGGCGAAACACTTCAACAACAAGGCCGTCTTCGAGCAAGATTGTTTCGTTATTTTCAAACCGGTCGAGAAAGTCGCGCGGCATAAAGGTGTCGGCCCCCGCTATCTCTTCCGGAATAAGCGTGACCATCCATTTTTCAATCACGTTGGCGAATTCCGCATAAGTCTTGGCACCGCCGATAATGAAAACGTCGCATTCGAGATAGGCGGCGAGCTCGACGACCGCGTCCACACTGCCCAGTTTTATCACGCCGTGCGGAGCGTCGATGTCACCCGACCGGCTGAGGACGATATTCAATCTGTTCGGCAGCGGTTTGCCGATCGACCTCCAGGTTCTCGCCCCCATTACAACGGCGTTTCCTATGGTCGTCTCCTTAAAGAACCTGAGGTCAGAGCGGTAGCGCCACGGCAATTTGCCGTCTTTGCCGATGGCGTAGTTCTTTGAAATTGCAACGATGCCAACAATCATAATCTGATGTCATTTTGCCGTCAGGAATTTTCGCATTACATAATGAAACGCTTGTCGCCTCGGCGGCTGGTTATGCGTTCGCGGTCAAAGTATTCGAGGAGCGGGATCGCGTATTTGCGCGAAATACCCGCCATTTCCTTAAATGTCGGCACATCGATATGTCTGTCGCCTGATTCGGGCGCAAACTTCCTCAGCCGCTCGATCAAATCGTCGATAACGTTTCCGGCGAAATAGAAATCATCGGTAACTTTAACAATTTCTCCCGAATCCAGAAACAACTGAAAAAACTTTCGGGCGTCACGTTCGGTAAACTTCGTGCCCGCAACAGCGTCGGCAAGAACGCTTTCAAGTTTTGGGACTTCTAATTTGGCCGCTCGGTACTTGGCCAGTATCCGGTCGCCCACTTCCGTTTCGACGGATGAAAGTTTTGTTTGAAACGAGTGAAGCCGGATCGAATCTTTTTCCAAAACGATCTTACCTGCGGATTCTAAATTGACGATTACCGCTTGCAGGATTTCGACTGGCAGATACGCAAATATGCCTGACGTTAGCTCTTCGCGCGAAATTCCTCTCGCGAGCGGCTCGCGTTTGTGAAATTTCTCTATCGCATCTTCCGTCGATCTCAACAGCCGCTCGAAATTTCCGCGCGCCATATAGCGCCCGCCCGCCTCGACTATCGTTTGTTTGGAAATATTGCTGGCAATTGCGTTTGTTAACAACTGCTTTCTTAACGCGGTACGATTTTGAAGCTCGGCGAAACTCAAACCCGACACGCCGTGGGCTTCCAAATACAGCCGAATCTGTTCGACCTCGTCATCTGACGCCGCTAAAAGACCAGCGAGTTCCTGGCTGACGGCGGCGATCTCGCCTTGACGATGTTTCCTCGCAAAGGTATCAATAACCCGGCCGCCCGCAATCGTTGTCTGAGGAGAATAGCGGCGAATAATAAACCGCTCGCCGGGAACGGCAACAACCGGTTCTTCGAGCCTTATCTGGATAAGGTCTTTCGCTCCCGGTGCGATTTCACCGTCGGCGTTTAGAACCTGAACCCGGGCAAGCGCTTCGATCGTCCCGATGTGGACACGGACACGCTGACGCGAACGCAGCGGTTTTTGCGCATCGGGCAAAACCTCGATCATCGCGTCAAACATTTGCGTCGCTTGCAGAACATTTGGTTCGACAAGCACCATTCCACGCGTGATCTTTGAATGATCGATGCCGCCTAGATTGACGGCTACGCGACGCCCGGCCGAGACAGATTTTACGGCGTGCCCATGAGTTTGAATGCCACGAACGCGAGCGGTCGAGCCGCTTGGAAGTAGCTGCAATTCCGTCCCTTCGGCAATTTCTCCCGACGCAAGAGTGCCGGTAACGACCGCACCAAAGCCCTTCATAGAAAAGCTGCGGTCAATCGGCAGCAGTGTAACGCGTTTGTCGTTTCGGGTCGGTAACGCCGAGGCTGTTTCTCGAAGTGTCTCTTTCAACATCTCGATTCCATCGCCCGTTTTCGCGCTCACACAAATCATGGGAGCGTTTGCAAGAAACGAATCCGCAACAAGCTCCGCAGCGTCGAGTTTTGCAATTTCCAGCGTATCGGAATCCGCAATATCGGTCTTTGTCAGAACGACCAGGCCCGCGCCAACACCCAGCAAGCGGCAAATATCAGAATGCTCGCGCGTCTGCGGCATCACTCCTTCGGTGGCCGCGATCACGAGCATCACGAGGTCGATGCCGCTCGCACCGGCGAGCATATTCTTTACAAACCCCTCGTGTCCCGGCACATCAACGAACCCGATGTGCACGTCACCAACACTCATCTCGGCAAACCCCAGATCAACGGTAATGCCGCGCCGTTTTTCCTCCGGCAGACGATCCGCGTCGATGCCGGTCAGAGCTTTTATCAGCGCGGTCTTGCCGTGGTCGATATGTCCTGCGGTGCCAACGATTAGCTCCTCCATTTCGGCAAATATTCGATTGCAGACCAACCGATACAAGAAGCAAAAATCAAACGGAAGTCCACGTTTGCAACGCTATATAAAAGATCGCCCGAAGTAAAGCCCCAAAGTATAATCTTGACTACACCCCGACCCTTTAGAAGAACCATCCAACGATAGCTAAGTTTTCTTGATGACCAGAGACAGGTTTGGAACGAGAATCTGTCCGGTGACGACGCGAATCGCTTTTAAAAGGGATCTAATAGCTTTTTTGGCGGTCAAACGCTTTCGCTGGTTTAACTGCGAATACCACAAATCTATTCGGTCTTTTAAGTTTTTCTCCGAGGGCTCTAGTAAAACTGGCTTAGCGGTCGAACCAATTTCAAGAGCGCTAATAATTTCGTTCTCGGTCGCTCCGCGAATTCCGCGGCGTAGAAGAATTTCCCAAGATTCGCTCGGGTCAGTTCGCTTAGAAAACTTTTTGGCAACCCGATAGGCGATTGTCGCCGGCAGGTAATTCAAGAACGGCAGACCAGTCGTGTGGTGCTCAACCGGAAACCAGCGGTGCGGCGTCTGATTTAGGAAAAGATGCCCGTTTTGTTTAAGCACCGACCAAACCGTCGGCATAACTGTCTTTCGTTCCTCCGGCAAAAGATGCTCATAAACCGCGCTCATTATTACAAAGTCAAACTCGCCGATCTCCGATGGCAGTTCGTTGCCCGATGGCGACAGGTAAAATTCGATATTGGGATATTCATAGAATGAGAGCCTTGCGCGGGCCACTCTTAACAACTCTTCTTCAAGTTCGACACCCACAATCTTCGCATCAGGAAACATTCGAGAAAGAATCATTGAAGAAGCACCGCTTCCACACCCAAAATCAAGAATCCGCTTTTCGGAGAAATCGTGGTTGCGAAAATACGCTGTCAGATCCTGTTCCAGAACCCGTTGAACATAGTTGGGATCAATATCGCGGTTAATCTCATCGCACAGATAACTAGAGCCTTTGGTCTCAAAGATGAGTTTGATCAAGCTTGTCGGATAATCCGTTTCGCAAGTCCGAATCGGAATGAAAGAGTTGTTTAACGGCTCAATATCTATTCGACTATTGCCATTCTCTTGATGAGTTATTGTGGCCCTGCCTTCTTTGTCTGATAGCGAACCATATTTTTTTTCAATCCCCTCTATTTACCAATTTGCAATTCAAAAACGACTAAATTCGACCGTTTTCCAGTTTAATGAAAGGACAAATATATTTACATTTAATAAAGGGCGGTTCCAAAAATTCCTTTTTTGCGGCTTTGCCGCTCTATTTGCGGCGAAGCTGTGCTTCGCCGGAAGTGTTACTTTGATTTTGCGGCTATGCCGCCGCTTACACGAAGTCCTTTACTTACGGCGAAGCGGCGGCATAGCCGCAAAAGACTTTTCAACCTTTCGGAAAAGTATAACTTTTCCGCAAATAGAGCGGCATAGCCGCCTTTGCAATTTTTAGAACCGCCCTAAAGTGTGTGTTTGTCTTCTGTCTTGGATTAAACAGGATGATAAGCTGTTTCTGCCTTGTCCTCACGAAAGCTAACCGTTTTAGGGACGGTTAGCTTTCTTATTCGTTCCCGGTAGTGTCAAATGCTTTGCGTAAATGGTCGGCGGGCGTTGAGGTCGAACGACTAATCGGCTTGTTTTCGTGCTGGCGGTCGTCCATCGTGAGACGCCTAATTCGCCGTCCTGCTTCGTCCGCAGGGTTAGGACTCAGGATCGTTCCGAAGCGAACTGTTCCAGCTTACGATAAAGCGTTTTCCGGCCGATATTCAGCAGCCGGGCGGCCCGCGATTTATCGCCCTCGGTGTAGTCAAGCGTCGCCTCGATCACCTGTTTTTCGATCTCATCCATCGCGGCGGGCAGTTCGACCTCGATTCCGATCGAGCGTCCCTCACCGGCGGCGGTGGCGCGTTCGAGGCGAACATTTGCGAAGGCGGCGGTCGAACTTCGGCTGATCGCGTCGGGAAGATCGTCATGCTCGATCTGCCTTCCCGATGCAATGATAATAGATCGCTCAATGGCATTTTCAAGCTCGCGGATATTACCCGGCCAGTCTTAGTTGACGTGCGCGGCAAGCGCCTCGCGGTAAATACCGGAAACAAAGCGACCGGATTTTTTCTTGTAGTCTTCGAGGAAATGAAATACCAGCAGTTGAATGTCCTCGATACGCTCGCGAAGCGGGGGCAGCGAGATCGGGAAAACCGATAAACGGTAATAAAGGTCCTTTCGAAACGACCCATCCTCGATCGCTCTTTCCAGGTCGGCATTCGTTGCCGCAACAACGCGGACATCGGTTTTTATGACTTGTTTCCCGCCGACCCGCGTAAGTTCTCCATCCTGCAGAACCCGGAGAAGGCGAACCTGTGCCTGGAGCGACATCTCGCCGATCTCGTCCAAAAACAGCGTCCCGCCATCCGCCTCTTCGAATCGTCCCTGACGCTGGCTGCGGGCGTCGGTAAAAGCGCCTTTTTCATGGCCAAACAATTCCGATTCAAGCAGCGTTTCGGGTATCGCTCCGCAGTTGATCTTTACAAAAGGCCGGTTTTCGCGCAGCGAATTGTAATGTATGAGATTTGCGATCAACTCCTTGCCGGTACCCGATTCGCCAAGTATCAAAACGGTCGTGCTGGTATCGGCGACGTTTAATCCCAACTCGATGGCTCGGCGAATAGCCGGGGCCTGGCCAATGATCGCGCTCTGTTTTTGATGAAGCTCGCTTTTGAGCCGCATCACTTCGGTCGATAGCTGGTCGCGTTCGAGCGCGGTGCCGATCTGGTCGGCGATGCCCTCGATCAGGGCGATGTCGTGGTCTTCGAATGTGCTTTGCTTACTCCACACAAATCCGAGCAGCCCGAATGCCCGCCCCGCGACGTTTACCGGCGTTATCAAGGCCGCCTTCCCGCGAAGCTGCGTGTTAAAAAACAACCTGATGGCAAATGGCAGTTCCGAATCCGCCAGTTTCCGGGTTTTCCCGTCCCTCAGCAACTCTCCGATGCCCGAAAAAGAATCGACCGCCAGCGATTTATTATGCTGCTCGATCATTTTCAATATTTTACCGAGCTTTATGCCCTCGGCCGATTTAAACGTCGCGAGCGATATTCGTTGCCCTGACGCATCGAGTACGCCAAGCGCGCCATAATCCGCGCCGACCAGATTAACGGCGCGTTCCACCACGCCCTCGGAAATCTCTTTAAAATCCGAGTGCGAATTCAAAGTGTTTGCGATCTCAAGCAGCGCGTTCGTCCGCCGCGAATCTTGTTCCTGAGCGACGTAGAGGCTTGTGTATTGATAACCGATGGCAAGCTGGCGGGCGATGGATTCGAGAAAGCCGACTTCTTCATCGAGCCATACTCGCGAAACATGCGTGTCGTGCAGCCCGAGCAGTCCGAGCACATCGCCGTTGAGCATGATCGGGATGATCAGCAGCGAACGCGTCTCTAGCGCCTTCGCAAAAAATTTTAGCGTCGCATCTTTTGTCTTCGAGATGTCGTTAATGCGGATCGGCTTTGTCAGATCAAAACGCTCGCCGAGCTTTTTCGGGTCAAACGGAATCGTCGTTCCCTGGCTTTTCGGCACCGACTTGTCCTTTCGCCACTCATGGCTGATAACGAGGTCATGGCCGTCCTTCATCTGCAGCAGATCGCACCGGTCGGCATGAAGCATCCGCCCGATCTCAGACACCACGACGTTCAAGAACCTTTCCAGATCGATGTCCGTCGGCAGATCGCGGGCCAGCCGATCAATTATCGCCTCACGAGCCTCGCGCATGCTTATCCGACGCTCGTTAGAGAGTGCTGGCGGTTCTGTTCCAACTTCCATAAAACGCGCCGGAAAGTGTCTCTCCGGCACGTTAAAATGTGTCGTTTTGTCAAACGAATGTCAAGCTGATACAAATCCGGGTCGCGAGAAACTCCCACAAAGCACCCAGCCCGTCTGCGACGGCGGATACAACGATGAAACTTGGGACAGCGAGAATTTAGCCACGAATGCACGAATAAATAAGAGAAGTTTTCGTTTTTATTCGTGCATTCGTGGCTAATTCTCTGAAAGTGGCGACTTTTGACACGGCCTCGAGAGTAAGGGCGATACTTTCAAGTTGCGTGGTTCGCCCTTGCTCACGCGCGGGCTTGTGCACTCGCCGGAAAAGAGTTTCAAAGAAGCCGCAATGGAGGTTGAACATCTACGCCGCAACGCGGTAAAGGTTTTTACCAGGAGTCATCCAAAGGTTCAGGCTCCTGCGCGGCTATCGTAATTCCGGCAGCTTCCCACACCTTCTTTTTCCATTCACGCAAATTTTCCGTAAGCATCAACGCAGCCTGTGGGTGGGCGGCGTTGCGTTCGAGGCGGATTACTTCGGCCGTGACCGACACCTCATCCTCCGGATTTTCCGTCACGGTCAGGTGAACCTTGCCGCCGACCAGAGGCAGTGCCCGCGGCAGATAGATCAGCGTTCCGTGCAGCCCGACATTTTCGGTCAAGCCCTCCTGAACAACTTCTTTGCCCGATTCGTCTTTCCAGCGAACACGAATCGGAAATGAGATTACGTGCCGCGCGCCCTGGCGTCTTTCCCGCATAAGATTTTCCCCTAATAAATGTCGCAGTTGCCGCAGCAAACTCACTCGTGAATATACCCGAAACAGACCCCTAAAGTCTATCAAAATCGAAATAAATTAACACGCCTAAGCGCCTTCAAATTCAGCAATTGCATATAGAATAAGGCCTTCCGGTTTTAGGTGCGTTGGACAAGTAGGGCCGAAAGTGATAACCTCATAAAATGTTTCGGCCGACTGCGGCACGAAAACAGGTGGAAATAAATCCCCCGAAACAGTCTTCGTTAAACGCGAATAGTGGCTGATGACCCAAATCTCAGACACTATTTTTGCATTTAAACGAGGTCGCATAACACGGAGAAATGATTAAATGAAAAATCTCGTTAGAGGAGGCGCGATTCTGTTGCTTTCGAGCATGCTTGTCGTATTTGTTTACGCACAAGTCAGGACGGAATCCACTCTCGCCATAGCGATTGATTCGCTGGATAAAATTGAAAATAATATTTCTAATAAAGCTTTAGTTAATAATATAAACGTTAAAGACAATACGTTGGCTGATAAAACGGACGACGTAAAAAAGTTAGTAAAGACGACCGGCTCGGTAAAAGCGGTCGGCGCGGGTGCAAGCCGCGGAGCATTTTCCGCAACCGCATATTGCCTCAAAGGGCGAACTGCAATGGGCCACGGCGTTCGTCGCGGCATCATCGCAGCGGATCCGAGAGTGCTAAGACTCGGTTCCACCATCATGGTCAACGGCGGCGCCTACAGCGGAAACTACCTGGTTTCCGACACGGGCGGCAGCATCAAAGGCAAACGCCTCGACATCTGGATGCCAAATTGTTCGGAAGCTCGACGTTTTGGACGCAGAACCGTTCAGGTTTTTGCACCTTAGTCTTTGAATTAAAACAAGGAAAAAACGCCTCGATAGATCGGGGCGTTTTTTTTATGCCTATCAGGCATTGAAGCCCGATTTTGATTCTTAGTGTTGAACTTGAATGATGAGTGCGCTGGACCTCTTCGTGACGGATACTAATCACGCTTTGCCAAACCGACCACGAATTTTCACGGCCCGCTCGATCAGATCAACATTTTCCAGTACCTTGAGCCGCAGATCGTTGTCTAGTTTCGGGTTGTCAGCAAGAAATTTGTTGACGATTGCGAGGGCTTCCTCGCTTTTCTGCCCGCCGATAAAGGCGCCTAGCCAGCCGTTGACGAAAAATATCTTTCGGCTGCGCTTCAGGTTTGGCAGCTCGGCGAGGGCTTTTTCGAGATATGGCAATGTTAGTTCGTTCTGCCGAACCGAATTGAACGGGCCAAACGCCGCCTCGATCCAGCTTTCGCTGATGTCTTTATCGGTTGTGAAATCGCTCCAGTATTTTGCCTTGTTCTCGGCGGTCGCTACTCCCGCTTTTGCGGCGTAGGCGTAGCGTTTTGCTTCGTCCGATGTCTCGGTTTTCTCGAGATCGGCGAGAAGTTTCGGCGCTTCTGGATCGCCCAGAATTATCAGACGGGCGACGATGTCAAACCGGTCTTTTGTCGAGTGAGACGACCGGGGCATGGAGGCGGAAACACGACCGGTAGGGAGTGTGTTCTTGTCGCCAACCTTGAGAACACCCTCGCTACCGCTTGGGTTTCCGCCTTTGAGGATCAGCTTCAAAATTCGCCGGGCGTTTGCGCTTGATGCAACGCTGAGGAAGTAACGGTAGTAGGTAATGCGTTGGCCGGGTGTCAAAGCGTTTTGCATGCGATCGATCAGCATGTCCTCGAGGCGTACGCCGAGGTCAGTACCACCCGCTACCGCGGGTGGTACTGACACGGACCCGCCTCGCGGCTCGGCCATGTAATACCGCATCGCCGTCGAGACGCGGCCGAGCAGCGTTTGGATCGTGCTCTCGTCCGTTTCGACGTTTTGAGTCCCTGCTTTAGCAGGCCTCTTCGCCGCGGTAGGCCGACTAAAGTCGGGACTCAAAACACTGATCACCAGTTCAACATACTCCTTCGGATCAAGCTCACCCTCGCGGACGCTGTCCCAGAGACTGCCCCACATCATCGCACGAAGAAAATCGTCCTTTTCGTTTTGGATATTTTTCAGAACGTAATCGCGGCTTTTGGCGTCAAGCAGAAAGATGCCGTAGCCGTAGTCTTGGTAGTTGGGGAACACAAAGTCTGGATCGAGAGATGACGCAAGGATTTCGGTTCCGTTGTCCCACTTCGTGCCCTCTCTGCTGAAGAGTATTTGTTCCTTCCTTCGCTCGTTTCCTGTAACTAGCAACACGCTCAGCCTTTCGTGCCAGAACACCTCTTTGTTGAAGGAATTTTCCTGCCTAAGAAATTCGTTATCGCGACCTTTTGTCACCGCAAAGGTCCTGAAAGTTGGCACTCCGCGTTGCTTCACCCACACATTCGCCCAATCCTTCAAATCCCGTCCGCTCGCCGTCTCAAACTCCTTCACCAGATCTTCCCAACCCGCGTTCGCAAACTCATACTTCTTCAAAAACGACCGCACCGCCCCCTGAAACTTATCTGGCCCGATATAAAACTCGGCTTGTTTCAAAAACGAAGGCGCTTTGCGATAGACGATGTTGCCGTAGGCGGATTTGGCGGCGTTTAGGTTGGCAATCTCCTGGTAGATGGGCGTCGTGCCTTTGGTCGAATCGGTCAGGTAGGCGGCCTGTTTGTTGCGTTCGTAGAAGATTTTCCAGGCATTGTATTCGGGCATCACTTTTTCGAGCGTCTTGTACGCCATGAACTCGGCAAAACCTTCCTTTAGCCACAGGTCGTCAAACCATTTCATTGTCACCGTATCGCCAAACCACTGATGCGCCGCCTCGTGAAAGATCAGGTTCGCCCGCGTGATGTAGTCGTTCTTGGTCGGCTCCTGCGGAAAGATAACGCGGTCTTCTCTAAGAAACGTCGCCCCCGCATGTTCCATCCCGCCAAACGGGAATTCGGGGATTAGCACCAGATCGTACTGCGGGAACGGGAATTTGTAGTCGAAATAGGCCTCGAGATATTTGATGCCTTCGCGGTTAAGCCGAAACACCTCAGCGGCGTGGGGTTTGAATTTCGCGGCCTGTGATTTGCGGACGAAGACGTGCGTCGTAACGCCAGCGTCCCGCTGGCTGTCGAGAGTGCGTCTCGCACTCCCGTCGGGGCGGCGGGACGCCTCCCCGACAGCCGCCGGGACGGCGGCGTTACCCTCGGACACGCGCTCAAACGGCCCGGCAGCGAATGCGAAGACGTATGTACTGATCGGTTTGGTTTCGTTATGGCACATCATGGATTCCGGATTCGGATTCTGTCCATGGCTATTTCTGATATCGAGGATAGGGCCGCATTCCAAGCCATTTGACACTATCTTCCATTCCGACGGAGCCCGAACAACCAGCTCAAACCTCGCCTTCAGATCCGGCTGGTCAAACACCGGGAACGCCGTGCTGGCGTCGCTGGGGACGAAGAGCGAATAGATATATTCCGCCCCGTCCTCTTTATCCACATACCGCGTGATCGCCGACCCGCTGGTCAATATCGGCGAAGTAAAATCGAGCTTGATGACGTTCTCGCCGGGCCTTACTGCATCCATGAAGATCAGGTGCTCTGAGCGGTTCTCATAAACCGGCTCCGCTACATCCAAGACGCGGCCCGCTCCCTGTAGAGGAGTTACATTTTCGCCGTTTACAGAGGCGTTCGAAACCGTCGAAAGGCTCTCGCTGCCCCTTATCTTTCGCCAGTCAAGGACGATCGGTACACCCCACGGCACCGTACCTTGTTCCCCGGGTGCCGCATTGACCTTTACCCGTATCTCTATCGTGCCCTTGAGCACGGGCGACATTTTTTCTAGTGTGAGATTCAGCTTGTAGCGAACGTCGCTATATCGTGCAGCCCGCCATTTGGCGAGTTCGTGCGAGACGCCGGGATCGATCGGCGGCGTTTGCGCCGCTGCCCCGAGGACGGATAGCAACAGTAGGATGATTGTCCGCATAGCGTTATCTTACCGCAGAGGTTCGGAAATTTAGCCACGAATTACACGAATGTCACGAATCAAAACCAAAAAGAATTCGTGCTATTCGTGTCATTCGTGGCTAAACTCCTACTGCCTTTCAGATGGGAAGACCGGGCGTGTGGCGTCGGGTTTATCTGGTGATGTATGGCGGTGGGTAATCTTCCAGTCTTTGCCTACCAGTTTGTAGACGAGCGTCATTCGGCCTGAGGACGTTTCGAGTTTGCCGTCGTACTCCTGCGACTGGAGCCATTTGCAACTGACGTATGCGTTCGTCTTTCCCAGCATTTCGACTCGCAGGCCCGTGATCTCAAGCGTGACATTCTTAATACGAGCATAGATGGCATCGACGTTTGTCTTTACGTTGTCATACCCGAGCGTCGCGGTGCCGTTGTTGTTAAAGATTAGCAGCCGCTCGCTCTTGTCATACGCCGCCATCACCTTGTCAGCGTCAACCTGCTTGATCCCCTCGACCAGCCGATCAAACGCATCGCGAACACCCTTACTAGCGTCAGCAGGCTTGCCCACGGCCGCTTTCTGGCCAAAGGCGGAAATTGATAGTGCGAACAGAATAAATGCGGATAGCACAGTGCGTTTCATTTCGATAAACCTCTACCGAAAATCTTAGTTCGCGGTCGAAATAAAATCAAAGGTTCTGTGAACGCGAAGGGGAAATTCATACAGGATATACAGGATTAACAGGATAGATAGGAATAAGATCACTAACTGTCTCTTCCGAAATCCTGTTTATCCTGTCCATCCTGTTTGAATAGTGCGTTGAGCCTACCCTACTTTCGGATCTGACCGAGTGCAGCGATGAGCTCGTCCGGGGTTGGGCGTTTTTTGTAGTCGGGTTCGATGTGGGCGTAGGTTATTTCGCCCTTCTTATTGACTATGTAGGTGGCCGAGATGGGCAATTCGGCTTTTTCCATCGAGTTGTACTTGGCAACGTCGAGACCGCCGGATTTGTACTTGGCGTTGAGGTCGTCGGGCATTTGGTAGACGATCTTGAACATACGCGCGACTGTCAGATCGGGATCGCTCAGGACCGTGTAGGTCAGCTCGTTCTTCTTGGTAATGGCCTGTGAGCGGTCGGCATTTTCGACTGAGATCGCAACGAGATGGCCGCCTGCGGAATTGATCTGCGGCATGCTTTTTTGCAGCGTGTTCAGATATTTATTACAAAACGGACACCACGCTCCGCGGTAAAACACCACGACCAGATTGCCCTGCTTGAGCAGATCACGGCTCGAAACAGCCTTGCCGAGCGAGTCATTTAGCGTGAACGATGGCATCTTGCCGCCGACATTGAGAGCGGATTTTGCAGCGTCCTCGACAGTGACCTGAGCTGAGGCGGACACGGACATTACAGCGACGATGAGGGCGAAGAGAATTGCTTTCATACGAGATAGATTACGTTTTGGGGCTGATTTATTCCAGAAAGAGTTTTCCCGCAAAGCCGCAGAGCAGAGAGCGCACGAAATGGCATTGTGGGTCGCCTGACTGCGCACGATTTGGTTAGTGAAATACCTTGTAAGTGCCCAGAACGTAGTGTTTTGCGGTTATTTTGACTTGC
>JANPCJ010000020.1:0-10893 GCA_031430895.1 Chloracidobacterium sp.
GGGATAAAGACCAATATGGAATTTTGGTAGGGGGGGTTAACCCCCGCTATTTCAAACCCAACAAAAAGTGGGGGGTTAACCCCGCCTTCCTGACTGACCTGTGGTGACTCGCTCGATGCATGTCGAGGGATACTGATGGCATGAAAGAAGAAAAACTCGTTCGCGGCCTTGGCCGGTGGGATTTAACGGCAATCGTTATCAATACGATCATCGGAGCCGGCATCTTTGGCCTTCCGGCAAAGGTTTACGCGCAGATCGGGGCCTATAGCCTGATCGCTTTCGTCGCCTGTGCGTTGATCACCGGTCTAATAGTGTTGTGTTACGCCGAGGTTTCGAGCCGTTTTTCCGCGACCGGCGGCCCGTATCTTTATGCGAAGGAGGCATATGGCTCGCTAGTCGGGTTTGAGGTTGGCTGGCTCTATTGGATCGTCCGCGTCGCCACCTTTGCCGCCAACTGCAACCTGCTGGTCACCTATCTGGGCTTTTTTGTTCCCGGCGCAAACGAGGGGGCATTGCGCATAGTATTCGTAAGCGTCGTCGTGCTGATAATAACGGCGGTCAATCTTTTCGGCATTCGCGAATCGGCGGTGATGACAAATGTTTTCACGGTCGGAAAGCTGGTGCCGCTCGTGATATTTGTCGTAGTGGGGTGGGTCTTCGTTTCGCCGGTAAATTTTAATTTCGATGTGGTTCCCGGCTACTCCTCATTCTCGAGCGCGGTTTTGCTGCTCATCTATGCGTTCGTCGGTTTTGAAGCGGCGGTCGTACTTTCCGGCGAAACAAAGGAACCGGGCAAAACATTACCCTTTGGCCTGATCGCAGCCCTGCTGATCGTCGCGGTATTTTATATCCTGATCCAAATTGTCAGTATCGGAACGCTGCCAGAACTTGCAAAATCGGAACGTCCGATCGCCGATGCGGCCGCCGCCTTTCTCGGACCACTGGGAGCGGCGATGATAACGGTCGGCGCGCTTATTTCGATCTTTGGCAACCTCAACGTCGGCGTCTTGAGTTCCACGCGAATGCTCTTTGCCATGTCCGAGCAGCGCGATCTGCCCGCGATATTTGAAAAAACTCATGAGAGATTTAAGACGCCTTATGTCGCGATCATTGCGACTGCCATCGTAATTCTCGTGCTCACCGTTCAGTCGTCATTTCTCACTGCGGTCGCAATCGCAACGATCACGCGGCTGCTCGTATATGCAACGACGTGTCTCGCTCTGCCCATCTTTCGCCATCGGCAAGACCTGCCCGCAGCACCTTTCTCCGTACCATTCGGCGTTGCCGCCGCCGCGCTGTCGATAGGTCTCATCATTTGGCTGCTAAGCAATGTCGATTTTGCAAAAGAAGGCCTCGCTATTCTTATAGCGGCCGTGCTCGGACTGATAATATTTGCATGCTTCCGGATGTTCAAAGGGCAGCGGGAATGATAGCCACGAATGCACGAATAAGAAATCTCTTCATTCGGGTATTCGTGGCAAATCTTACTTGAAAACCCCTTCACCAAGGAAGGCTGTTCGCAGATAGCCGATCGTATCCTGCAATGTTTCCTGCGGATCGCGTGGAGCGAAACCTAGCTCTTCCTCAGCCTTTGACGAATCGAAGTACCAAAAATACTCGGCCTGCTCAACCTCGTTCGGGGCGACCGGCGACGTCTTGCCCCAATTCTTATATAAAGAGCTGATAATGCTCGAACCGGCCATCGCTAGCTGTTTTGGGACCTTGAGCATCGGAGCCGCGACGCCCGAAAGCCTTTCGAGACGCCCGAAAAACTGCGGGAACGTCATATTCGCGGCCCCAATCAGATATTTTTCCCGATGCCTTCCCTTTTCAAGCGCCGAGATAAATGCCGCCGCCGCGTCGCGGGCATCGACAAAATTTAACCCGCCGCTCGGGCTGTACGGAATCTTGCGTGCCAGGAAATCCAGCACCGGTTTCGTCGAACTCAGACGCTCGTCATCCGGCCCAAGCAGCAGCGACGGATTTAATATCACGAGCCGCTGGCCCTCCGCGTTAAAATTCTCGAGCGCCGCACGTTCCTGATAATATTTCGACGCGTAATACGCCCAGCGCGAAAACACATCGACTGGCTGCGGAAAAGTCTCATCAAATACAGTCTCGTCCTCGCTGACCGCAATCGTGCCGCTCGACGAAGCCAGGATCATCGTTTGCACACCGGCCGCGGTCGCCGCCTCGCATAGCAAACGCGTACCTTCGAGGTGAATTCTGTTCATCGCCACCGCGTCGTCGTTATCCCGCGAGACCTTGCCGGCAAGATGAAAGATCGCCGACACATTCTTGCAAGCCTTTGCAACATCGTCGCGATCCGTGACCGATCCTTCGACGGCCTTGACACCTGCGTCCTTCATCCATTCAGGCACACGCGACGCCATTACTTTCAGGTTTTTCTCACCGGCATCGAGAAATTGACGCACAATATGCGTACCGAGAAAACCGGTCCCGCCCGTTATGAGGATTTTCTTTTCTGTTTTGGCCAAGGCTTTTGTTTTCGCCATATTTTTACCGCAGAGGCGCTGAGACGCAGAGAAAATCTTGAAGTCGCGCGTCTCTATCTCATCTTCTCCGCGTCTCTGCGACTCTGCGGTGAAAATCCCCTTACCACGTCTTTCGAATCGGGTGGGCTTCGGTATTGAACACCACTTT
Source organism: Chloracidobacterium sp. (assembly GCA_031430895.1). GTDB lineage: Bacteria > Acidobacteriota > Blastocatellia > Pyrinomonadales > Pyrinomonadaceae > OLB17. The sequence goes on from JANPCJ010000020.1 coordinate 2,665, forward strand.
CTTGAAGTCAAGCGTCTTGTCGGGCGCAAATAACAGGTAAAAATACTTAAACGTCTCCGCCAGCAAGAAACTGTGCATATAGTCTGTTTTCTCTTTGGTCTCGACATTTTTCAGACCGGCGTAAGCGACATCCGTCCGGCAGTGTTTTACAAAATCCTCGAACATCCGTTTGCCCATCGCCAGATATTTCGGGTCTTTTGTGTATTGGTAAAGAATGTAGGTTGATTCAACGATCTCGGGGCGCAGGGGATAGCCGCCGTGAATCACTTTGTTTGTTTTATAGTTAAAAACCTCCGGCTCGATGCCATGGACCTGCCACATTTTGAACATTGAATCCTGCAAGGCCCGTGCCCGATTCAGATCGCCGCCCAACGCCAGCAAGCCGGGAAAGAATGCGTCGAGAGCACCAGTTGTGGTCTCGGTTCGTTTCCCCGTGTTCATGTCAGAATGCCCGTACCACAGGCCGCCGTTGACCTCATCGCGGAGATGCGTGTTGACTGCCTTGATGCCCTCTTCCCACATCTTGCCGCAATCCTTATCTTCAAACAGGAGCGAGCATTTGAGCAGGTATTCGTAATAAGAATCGATCTCGGCGCTGACATGGCTGTCAGGATTTGTCCATTTGCCGGTTTCGACGTTGATATTCGTACCAACCAAACCGATGGTAGAACGGCGGTTGTATGTTTCGACCAACGCTCTTTTTGCCTTTTCGTAATAAACGGGTTTGCCCGTCAGCTTGCTAAGCGTCCCAAATTCGATCAACAGCGTACCAGTCTCGGCCGGATTAGAAATCGCCCCGCTCGTCTTTCCGGTTTTTAGATTTACATTCTTGTAGGGCAGCCCCGTCGGCGAATCAAAAACGGGCAAAAGCCGCTTCCCAAGATCGTCCGCCAAATTCAACAGCCGTTTGTCACCAGTCATCTGATAGCTGGTCAACAAGCCGCCGAGTATCCGGATCGTGATCTCAAAATTCTGAACGGAAATGTCCTTGTCAAACGATAGATTCTTAACGAGATACTCACGCGTCGCATCGCCTTCTTTCTTAAATCCAAGCAAATAAAGCGAGTCCAGCGAATCAACCGGCGTCATCAAAATCGGCGTTCCGTACCAATCACGGCAGGTCTTTGTAAGAGGTTTTAGATCGTCATGTCCCCAGCAATGCTGCTTGTAGCCATTCCAGGCGTGAAGGAATTCGGCCTTTACTTCATCGGCTAAGCGCTTCTTGTCGACCGTCTGAGAAAGGGCCGGAAAAACGAATATCAGAGCGAGCCAAAAGGAGAAACAGCCCATTATGGGCCAGCGAATATTTTTATTCATAATGTGACCACATGCGGATTACGAATACGATTTTGGTCTGTTTATCGACATGATAAACGACTCGATGCTGCTTATTAATCCGTCGTGAGTAGAGACCCCTTGCCTCACCCAGTTTTTCGTAAGGGGGCGGATTCTGAAAAGGACTTTCACGCAAAATATTCAGGACGGATTCACCTTGCTTCCATAGTTTGGCTTTTTGAAGGAGCCGGGCATCCTTCAGCGAACGTTTAGAATATTCAATGGTCCAACTCAATCTTGTTCCTCTTCGTGAAGAAGTTGGAAAAATTCCTCCTCAGACAAGCGTTCCTCGGACGGAGAATCTAGAGCTTCCCGTATAGAATCGACCATCCCGGGAATCGAGGAGAGGTAAAGTGTTTCCTGAATCGAACGCCAGTCTTCTTCGCTAACGAGCACCGCATTCCTTCGCTTCGTCGTGATCATTACTTCTTCGTGCTCTTCGGTAACCTGATCGATCAGGCCAAACAAGTTTGCTCGTGCAGATGTCGCGGATATAACTCTCATAATCGATAACCCGTACGTAATTATGCACGGGTGCTTACATGGTGTCAATAATTACCTACTTCTGAATAAGAATCGGATCGCCAAATCCCAACTCCTTCAAGCGCGGCAACTGAGTTTTTGCATCACCGACCACGAGCCAGATCATCCGATCGGCGTTGAGATATTTTTGTGACAGAGCTTTTATCTGGTTCACGGTCATACCTTTAACGATCCCTTCCCGGCTTTTCACATAGTCGTATTTCCAACCGTATTTACCGATATTGTCAAGCATGTTCAGTTTGGCCCCGGCGGTTTCGAAAGCACGGGCGTTGCTTTTGATCAGAAAGCTCTGCGTGGTCTCAAGGTCTTTGGCCGAATAATTTTTGCCGTAATCCTGCAAAATGGTCTTGATTAATTGTGCAGATTCAAGCGTTACGTTGCTTCTCACCCCGCTCGCAATTGTAAATGGGCCCGGGCTTTTCGTCCCGGCGAAGCCCGAACTAATCCCGTACGTGTAGGCTTTTCCCTCGCGCAGCTGCTGGGTAAGCTGTGACGCAAATGAGCCTCCGCCGAGGATGTAGTTCATAATCGAGGCCGGATAGAAATCCTGATCAATCGCCGCGAGCGCCGGGTAACCAAACCTTATAACCGACTGTTTCGCGTCGGGAACGTCGTAAAAGTAAATCTGCGATTTTGATGGCGGCAACGGCGTTTTATATTCGGGAATCTCGACCTTTTTACTTTGCCATTTGCTGCTCAGGCCGCTCATAGAGTTTATGATTTTGGTTTTATCGAGCGCTCCAACGACCTGCATGCGAGCCACGGACGGGGAAAGGTTCATTCCGTAAAATGCCTTTAGATCATCGAGAGTTATTGAATTAACGGATTCGACAGTTCCAAAAATATTCCTCGAGCGAATGTTGTCTTTTCCGTAGATAAGCAGGTCGAAATTATTTTGAGCGATGGCGTTCGGATCGGCTTCCAGCTGCTGGATATCGCTGATGGTGCTTTGCTTGATCAGGTCAAATTCCTTGGCGTCCCAGCGCGGCTCCAACAAAATTTCTTCGACGAGAGCCAATGTCGCGTCGTAATTTCTCGAGAGCGTATTCACCTGTATCAGAACATCTTCGGTTTCCGCAAACACATTGACCGCCGCGCCGAGCTGTTGAATGGCTTCTTCCAATTGCTGGGCAGTTTTTCTCCGCGTCCCCTGAGTCATCATCTGCGCCATCAGATTTGAGACACCGACCTTCTTTGGATCTTCGAGAAGCTGTCCACCGTCTATCACAATCTCAAATAGCACCAGCGGCACTTCTGAATTCTCGATGCCCAGGACACGCATTCCATTTGAGAGCTTGCTTTCCCAGATTATCGGGATTTTGACCTCGGGGGCGCTGCCGTAAGCGGGCTCGCCACTACGGTCGAAGGTTGATGGAGTACGATCATACTTGGCCTCGACATTTGGGTCCACGCTGTCTTCTGCTCCCTGGACAATTTTTTCTTCAACTACTTCGGCTTTTTTTGAACCGTCGAGAGCTAAAGCAATCTTGCCCTTTGGCACAAAACTGGTCGCCACGTAATTCTTGTTCTTAATGTATTTTTGATAAACACGCGTCACATCCGCCGGCGTCACGGCAAGAATGTTTTTGATGTCTTTTTCGATAAACCCGGGATCGTTTGCAAAAATATTGTATTCCGCCAACTGAAATCCCTTTCCGAGAACACTTGAAAGCGAGTTGTAAAACTGCGTTTCCTGACCCGCCTTTATGCGATTCAAATCTTTGTCGGAAATGCCGTCTTTTTCAAATTTGGCAAATGCCTCGTTGATCGCTTTTGCCACGTCATCCAAATCCTTGTCCTCGAAGGCCCGCACCGACAGTTGGAATTGTCCGGCGATCTCAGCGTTCGCATCGAACATAGAAACACTCGAAGTGAGTTTTTTGTCCTCAACGAGAACCTGATAAAAAGGAGCTTTTTTCCCCTGCGACAAATATTCCGACAAGACGCCGAGAGCATAAGAGTCCGGATGATAGTCTTCGACTGAAACCCAACTTAGGGTCAGTTCCGGCAGTTTCGCGAAATTATCCTCGTGATAAAATTTAACCGTTTCCTTTATCATTCCCGGCCGCTTCGCCATCGGCTTGATGTCGTCGCCTCGTTTAATTTCATTAAAATACTTCTCGACCCATTTTTTAGCCTGCACCGGATCAAAATCACCCGCGACCACGAGCGTCACATTGTTCGGGACGTACCAACGGCGGAAAAATTCTTTAACGTCGGGCAGCGTCGCGTTCTGCACATCCTCAAGCGAGCCGATGACCTGCCAATTATAAGGATGATCCTCAGGGTAAAACGCCTTGTCGATCACGTATGACGTGTGGCCATACGGAGCGTTATCCACACCCTGTCGCTTTTCGTTTTTCACGACCTGTTTTTCCTTCGCCAGAACCGGATCGGTCACCGTATTGATAAACCAGCCAAGCTTGTCCGCCTCGGCCCAGATCATTTTTTCAAGCGAATCTTTTGGAACGGTTTGATAGTAGTTTGTTCGGTCTGTATTGGTTGAACCGTTCGCCCCTGAACCCCCAATCCGCGCGCTCATGGCATCGAGCCCGCCCTTGCCCAGATTTTCCGATTCGAGAAACAACAGATGCTCAAAAAGATGGGCAAACCCGGTCCGCCCGGCCTTTTCCCGCGCCGACCCAACATGTGCCGTCAGCGCAACGGCCACAACAGGATCCGAACGGTCGATATGGAAAACAACCTCCAATCCGTTGGCCAAAGTAAATTTTTCGTAATCTACTTTAAAGCTCGTTTTTTGGCTCGGTTTTTGGGCCGAGACAGAAGCTAAGGAAGTCAATAGATAGGTAATTACAAGACAGACTTTTGCGATTTTCATAATTGGTTTTTACGGCGGCTAGCTGAGGAATGTTTTCCCTTACACGAATTCCATCATCGCGGGCATCATTCACAAAACGGCTTGCAAAATCGTTTCACGTAGTCCCGACGCATCTTTACTGATCATGCAAGTGCGAGGCGAAACCCCAGGGCTCTATGTTTACCCGTCGGATGCGAATAATCGCGCAATTTTTCAAGCGGCATTATCGCTAACTCGGCATTTCGCAATTGATCATCCTATATTTTATAACAGAATCAATGTCTTATCACTCACCAATAATTGGCTCTTGTTTTCGTGATTTCCTCCTTTCAGCCTTCCATACCTTCCTCACAGCATCAACATCGAATTTGCCCCTTTTTCCGTCTCGCATATTCTCGATCTCGTGCTGAACGCGGGCCGCCACCAATCTATACGCTTCAGTATTGGGAACGCCTTCGGTCATCGCTCTAAGTTCGTCATACTCCAAAAATCGTCCGACTTTCGCGCCGACCTTTGCCCCGATGCTGCTGCCTTTTGGCAGGATGGTTCCTTTTGGAAACGCCTGGTAAGTGCCCCAGATATAGATCGGCAAAATTCCGATTTTTTGATTCAGGGCCAGATACCCGATGATCGGTTTGAACTCGGCGATCTCCCCCGATTCCTGCCGTCCACCCTCGGGAAAGATTAGGGCATTATAGCCATCGTTGAGTATCTGCGTGACATGCCGAAGCGATTGCCGCAGGCTGCCGGTGCGTTCGATCGGGACGAGCGTCGTGAAATTGTTCATATACGCCCGCTTGTATTTTGTGTCGAACCAATAATCCGCCGCCGCCACGGCAACGGTTTGCTCGGCAACGTCTTTGCCCAAAGCTTTTTTGACCAAACCAGTGTCGATGTGCGATGTATGATTTGGCGCGACGATGAAATTGACATGCTGAGGAACATTCGATTCACCGTCGATCCGCGTGTTAAGAACACCGTCGTATAAGGTGTCGGTGGCGAAATTGACGACGGCATTGCCAACACGACGGACGATTGACGGTATCACTATCTCTTCGTCGTCCTTTTTTTCCTCCGCTTTAGGCTCGTCGACGAGTTTCTTTGATTTATCGACACGCTGCACGGCGGTTAGCAACTCGCGGACGGATTGCACTTCATTCAAAGTATCGGGAGACAAAATTCGCCCGCCCGCATCTTCGACGGCCGCTTGCAGCTCGACAAACATTAGCGAATCAAACCCTAGATCGGCCAATTTGTCCTCAACGGCAATATCCGAGAGCGGCCGGTTTGAAACGCTCGCGACGACCTTTCTGATCCAGAGCATGTTGTCGTCACCCTTCGTCTCGACAACCGTTTTTGTCTTTGATTTAGAGCGGTCTTCGAGAGTTTTCAGCATCTCAATGACCTCCGGACGTTTTACCTTTCGCGTCGCCGTTCGCGGCAACTCAAACGGGGTGATATGTAAAACCTTAACTCTCTTGAAAAAAGCTAATCCGGCCGAAACTTCACGAAAATGTACCTCGATCTGCTTATTGACCTCAGATCGCGAAAGGGCGATATCGTGTTCGTAATCCGGCACCACTAAGGCTGCGATCTTCTCACCGCCGTCATCATCTTGCAATCCAACAACGCTCATCTCCTTAATATACGCCGCCTTACTGTAATGGTCTTCGATCTCGTCGGGGTAAATATTCTTGCCATTCGAATCAATAATTACATCCTTCGAACGCCCGACGATAAACAGATTTCCGTCCTCATCGAGACGACCGAGATCGCCGGTCTTAAGCCACCGGTCGTTCAAAACGGCCTCGGTCGCTTTGTCGTTGTTGTAATAACCAACCATAACATTTTGACCGCGCGCCAAGACTTCACCGACTCCGTTTTCGTCCGGTGCAGCGATCCTGACCTCGACGCCTGGCAGGGGTTTCCCCACACTGCCGCGCAGCAATTTGTTTCCCGGTCTCGCCACGGTCAGCACCGGCGAAGACTCGGTCAAACCGTACCCTTCGAGAACGGTAAAACCCAGTCCATGTAGATCCTTCTGTACCTTCTCCGACAATGCAGACCCGCCGGAGATCAGATACCGCATCTTACCGCCCATGCCCTGATGAATGGGGAAGAATACGATCGGCCCGAGGTTGAATGGCGTGTTGTCGCGTATCCATGCGTTGAATTCGATCATATTGTCCGCCATATCGGCGATCCAGTCACCGCGTTCGCGCAAGCGAGTTTTGATCCGCCGATGAAGCATTTCCCACAACGCCGGAACACCGACCATACCGGTAACATGTCCGTTTTCAATGGTTTTCGACAGGTCGTCGGCTGTAAGCTCATTCAAATATGTGATCTGCGTCCCATTCGAAAACGGCGTCAAAAATCCCGCCGAAAATTCAAACGTGTGATGCATAGGCAGTACCGACAAAACCCCATCCGTCAAATCCATATCAAGAACCGATGAAAGCATCGAGATCATATTGACGAAATTTTTGTGCGACAACATCACCGCCTTCGGCGTTCCCGTAGTGCCTGACGTAAAAATAAGCGAAGCGACAGCATTCGACTGAACCTTCGCCGGCAGCAACGCGCTGCGTTTTGCTTCCTCAGTCTCCGATTTGATCTCAAAAACCTCATCAAACGTCCAAACGACTGGAGGGTGAGCATCCTGCTCGCCGGTAATTGGACCGCGGGCGGCGCGCCCGCCAGTCTCAACCGAAAAAGCCGCATTGAGCCGCTCTTTCAACTCCGGGTTATCTCCCTCAAGTTTTGGACTAATAACTATCGCCGAAGCCTCGCCCGCCCTCGCAAAGGCAATAATCTCATCCACCGTCGATGCCGGATCAATCGGAATCGCCGTCGCCCCGGTCTTAAGAATCCCAAAATACGTCATCCCCCATTCGGGCATGTTGTTCGAAAATAAAATTACGCGGCTTCCGTTTCCGATCCCGTTTTTAGCGAGAAATCCGGCTGCACGCATCGTCAATTCCTTAACATCTTCAAACGTATATTGCTCTTTCCGCCCGTCGCGCTCGATACGCATCGCAACTCGCGTTGGAAACCGTTTGACTGATGTGTCAAAAAGATCGAGCAAATCTTTATAAGTGTAAGATCGCTTTTCGACAGCCTTTAACTCCTCCTCAAGTGTCGGCAGCACCCATTTTCGCATTCCCGGAAAATGGACATTGAGCCAGTAGTCGTACCAATCAAGCCGCTCAGGGTACCACGGAAGCAGTTCCTTTTCTTTCTCTCTAATGACCGACTGCAATGCCCGCACATTGTCAGAGCGATACAAATATTCGTTGTCGATCATAAACGGCTTGAACATCTCAAAAGCATCCATGGTCTCTTTCGTCGTCTGCTCAAAAGATTCGACCGATTTTTTCAGATCGGAAACTATATTCCCGATCCGTCCGCCGCCCCAACGAGGGTTGGCTTTATCTAGCAGACGATCTGCCCCCTTCGCAAGTTTATTCAGCATCGGCGCCGACGCGAGTTGGTACGTGCGGTTGGTTACCGTTTGGGTTTCGACCATTCCG
>JANPCJ010000021.1:0-26691 GCA_031430895.1 Chloracidobacterium sp.
TGGGTTGAAACCCACGGCTAAATTCACGTCACCGCTACGCGGTGAAGGCCGAACACCTTCGCAAAGAACATATGATAACTCCATTGGTGTCAGGGGCTTACAGCCTTAACTTGGCGCGAATGGGGCTTGCCCCCGCTCTTAGGTGACGAGCTAAACACTCGATTCTGGCTCTTGCTTTTTTGCCTTGGTGAACTTGGATATTAGTCAAGGAAGAGCGGGGGCAAGCCCGCATAGGTGTCAAGGTAAGGCTGTAAACTATTCATTCTACATGACTTCCTGTCCCTGAGAGCGACGCATTTAATAGCGTCGGGTGAAACCCGACGAAAACCAGACCGAATGAGATTCCCTCCCTGTAAGGGAGAAATGGCGAAACAGTTGACATTCGTCCCTTTCAGGGACGGGTGGTATCTGATCCGAATTCGTCGGGATGCTCCCGACGCTATTATATCGGTCCCTTTCAGGGACTTTAACTCCCGCGCTTGCATGCGGATGCAAGCGCCGTCAACTCCAATCCGCCTGCATATATTCGCAAAACATTTTTCCTGGCCCATGCACCGACTCGGCTCTTAATCTCGTTTACGTAGGTAGGAGACAAATTTTTAGACTGGCTTGCCAAGATTCGGAAATCATTTTACATTCCTGGCTAAATCATAAAGGAGCATTCTGGAGCTATCATGAAAAAATCGACGGGTTCGTATATCGCTTTGAATCATAGGCCCATTTTGGTGCTTGGCATTGTGCTGAGCGTGGCTGCGGCTTGTTTTGTTGGTTGGGGGTCGATTCGTTATTACGGTGCCCTTGAGGCGACTCCTTATAACGGCGTCAGGGAAAAGGAAGCTGACAATCCCGAGGGGCGCGATAGTTGGTTTATGGAACAGCGCGTATATCCATTCAAGGAAGTACCGAAGGGTGCTCGTCGGCGCGCATGGCAGGAAGTGCTTGATCGGGGTGCGGGTCTCGGGCCGGAAGGGGCCGCGACGACGTGGATGCCGATAGGTCCGGCACCGACGGCCGGTGCCGGGCCCGGCGGGGCGGTTTCGGGGCGTATCAATTCGATTGCGATATCACCCGCTAATACTCAGTTAATACTTGTCGCCGGCGGCACGGGCGGCATTTGGCGCTCGACGGATGGCGGAACTGTGTTTACTCCCGTGACCGATTCGCTGGTTGATGTCGGGGTTGGGTCCATCGCCTTTGCGCCGAGCAATCCGAATATCGTTTATGCCGGTCTCGGTGATAACGACAATAGTTATTGGGGAACCGGTGTTTTAAGATCAGCCGATGCGGGAGCGACATGGACGCGTGTGAACAACAACTCGTTGCCGGATCGAGGCCAATCGACGAGAATTTTGGTTGATGCGGCCAACGCAAACAAGGTGTATCTTGCCCAGTTCAATTCTCTCGATCCGACTGACGGTTTGGGCGTTATCGGCGGAATTTTTGTTTCGACCGATGGCGGCGTAAATTGGACAAGGACCCTGACCGGTCTCGCGAGCGATCTGGCGATCCACCCGACAAATCCGCAGATCATTTACGCCGCCCTTCGGTTTGGAAGTCCCGCCGGCTCTCCCCGGGGTCTTTTCAAATCGACCGATGGCGGCGCGACATGGAACAATGTATTTGCGTCGCCCTACACTGCTGATCAGGATTCGACCAGAGATTTCCGCGTCGCCGTCACCCAAGCCGTGCCGGATCGCGTATATGTGTATCTCGGAACCGATGGCCCGCCGAAAGAGGTCCGGATCGAGATGAGCACCGATGCCGGGGCGACGTTTACGAATCGTGGCGTCATCTCGAATATGATCCTCGATAACGGCCAATTTGGCTACAACACCTATCTGGAAGTGAGTCCTGACAACCCTGATACGATTTACGTTGGAGCGAGAGATACTTTTAGAAGCACGGACGGTGGCGTTGGTTTTACAAACCTGAACAACTCGTTCGCGCCGCCATACGACCCCGGCAATTTTACCGAGCAGCTTCAGAAAATACACACCGACCAACAGGCGTTTGCCTTTCAGCCGGGTTCCTCAACCACATTCTATGCCGCCAATGACGGAGGTATTTTTAGGACTACCGACAACGGCGCGACATTTACCTCTTTGAACCAAACGCTCTCGCTGGTCCAGTTTATCGGCCTGACTCTTCATCCGACCGACGGGACCCGAAGTTATGGCGGAGCTCAGGACAATGGCACCCAACGTCGTGTCGGCGGAGGTCTCGGCTGGACGGAGTTTGTCGGCGGCGATGGCGGGCGGGCAGTGGTCAACCCGCTCGATCCGACTATTGTGTTTCCGAGTTTTACCAATGGAGCCATTGCACGGGTCCCTAATAATGGATCGGGGACCAGTGACGCAGTTGCGGACAGCTCGGTATTTGGCGAAAGGGGAGACGGAGCGCGGATTGGGTTTTATCCGCCTATCGTTAGCAACGGAGTCGATGCACGGATTTACTCCGGATCGTGGCGTCTGTTCATCTGCAGCAACTGCAGCGATCCGAATAGAGTTCTCGGCACCGCGAATCCGCCGACGTGGACAGCGCCGGGGGGAACATTCGATCAGACGAGAGGTGGTAACGACGTGCTCAGCGCTATCACCATCGCACGCAGCGATACCAACATTATCTATGCGGGCTCGAACCAGGGCCGCGCCACGGTCAGCACGAATGGCGGAGCAAACTGGACGGACATCACGACCGGATTGCCAAATCGTTCGATAAGAAGTATCGCGGTCAGCGCAACCGACCCGACATTGGTTTACCTAACGGTTTCGGGTTATGGGACCGGGCATATCTTTAGATCGACGAATTCCGGCGCCGCGTGGACGGACATCAGCAACGGCCTGCCAAACATACCAACCAGCGCGTTCCTGATCGATCCGCTCGTGCCGACCAGGCTCTACGCCGGAACCGATATTGGCGTTTTCCGCTCGACCGACAATGGCGCGAGCTGGGCGGTTTTTAACAGTGGTTTGCCTCCGGTGCCCGTTATGGAATTCACGGCCCAGGCGAGCGGCTTGATTCAAATCGGAACTTACGGACGCGGAGCTTACGCTCTAGGCGCTGCGGGGAACCCGACCCCGACCCCGACCCCGACGCAAACACCGGGCCTGACGCCGACGCCAACGCCGACACCAATACCATCGCCAACACCAACACCAGCGTCGGGTCGGACGGCGTTTGATTATGATGGAGATCGCAGGGCCGACATTTCGATATTCCGTCCGGCGATCGGCGACTGGTATGTTCAAGGGTCTCAGGCGGGATTGTCCGGGGTCCGGTTTGGTCTCGCGACCGATAAGATCGCTCCAGCCGACTATGACGGCGACGGCCGAACGGATATCGCGGTTTATCGTCCGTCGGACGGCATCTGGTATATCATTAGAAGCTCCGACGGCACGTTTATGTTTTCAGTCTTCGGGCTGGCCACTGATATTCCAGTACCCGGCGACTTTGACGGCGATGGCAGGGCCGATATCTCAGTGTTCCGCCCGTCCGACAGCACTTGGTATCGCCTAAACAGCCGTGACGGGTCATTCTTTGGCCGGCAGTTTGGAGCGACCGGCGACAAGCCAGTTATCGGCGATTTTGACGGTGATGGCAGGTCAGACCTTGCGCTGTTCCGGCCTTCGGTCGGGGCTTGGTTTCAGATCAGAAGCCAGACCGACTCATTCTTTGGCGAGCAGTTCGGTAATGACACCGACGTGATTGTGCCGGCCGATTACGATGGCGACCGTAAGACTGACCTCGCGGTTTATCGCGCGTCGAACGGTTTCTGGTATATCAAACGGAGCCTGACATCGGACATTGCCCAAATCCCGTTTGGAGCAGCAGCGGACATCCCCGCACCGGCCGACTTCGATGGCGACGGCAGGGCGGACGTGTGCGTGTTTCGGGCGTCGGAAGGCCAATGGTACCGCACGAACAGCGGAGACGGATCGTTCTTTGCGTTCCCGTTTGGGGCAAATGGGGATAGACCGACTCAGAGCGCGTTCGAGTAGGACGGGCTGTTAGCCCGTTCATCGAGGTCGATGTTGTGCAAGTTGATTCGTATTCGCACGCGAATCGACAGGCTTGGGAGCCTTCTACGTTCGATTCCAATTGGCGGGTTACACAATAAGCGACTTTCCGCTGGACGCCAAAAGCGCCGCCAACGCGGGTTCTGCTCAAGTTGCGTGGTTATTGAACTTATCGACAGGCTCGGCAGCCTGTCGTACTCTAGCCGATGAACATTTCTTCTTCGGTGTAGACGCGGTCGATTTGTTTTGGGGCGGGAGCGAAGAGAACTTCGAGACCACGTTTTACGCCGGCCATCACTGCGGCGATCTCACGGGCCGGGACCACTATTTTCTGATTGACGAACTCGGTAGTGTCGGTGACCTGATTGTGGGTGCGGTCGATGGTGCGGCTGACCATATCGACCTTGCGCTTGGCCGTGACGGCGGTTTCGCCCATCAGTTGACGCAGCTCGGCAACCTCTTCTTTTATCAGCTGAGTCGACTCGGCAAGGTATTTTGTGGCGGTCGAGAGATTGCCTGAGATCTCGGTGAAATGGACCGAAATCTCTCGTCCCTGCTTTCCGATGGCGTCAACCTTTGTGATAAGGGGCTCGACTCGTTCCTCAATATTTTGGACGGTCTTGACGACGCGCCTCACCGTGATCGCGATGGCGATGAGAGATATCGCCATCACAACAAACGTAATGGCGATAATGATCGACGAGACCATCATCCAGAATTGAGGATCGCTAGTGTTCATGACTGGTTCGAGTCGTTGCCATCCTCAAGGATTTTATTGTCCGAATCGTCAATCACCGGGTAGCTGGCGCGGCCTTCGGTGATCGAATTGGCCTCATTCTTACGCTTCTCGGCCGTATAGGCGTCCTTTCCAGCCTCAATTGCGGCGGAGAACGGGTTTGCCGTGCTGGCCGCGACGGACTTCGCTTTTTCAGTCAGTTCGCCGGCCTTTTCAGCGGCTGTTTGATAGAATTCGCTGGCGCGTTCGCGTGAAACCTCGTAATACTCACCGGCCCGCTCCTGTAGCTGAGAGGCGGTCTCTTTACTCTTTTCGATGCCCTTTCGCGTCGCGTCGGCGATGTCCTCGCGGAGCTCCTGACCCGATTTCGGTGCAAAAAGCAACGCCAGTATCGCGCCGATCCCGCCGCCAACGATCAAATAGGTCAGCTTTGTAGCCGCACTTGTTTCGTCCCTGTCATATTCGTGTCTCATAGATGATTCTCCTCGTGCGCATCCTGTGAGCGCCAAAATGAATAAAAGCTCCGCTATACGTCAACTATACAAAACTTTAACGCATGAGGCAAAATAGTTTTTCTTGAGTAGTGCTTTTTTTGGGATTTCTTTTGTGAACTCCGTGTCATCACTTTGTGTTCCTTGTATAAAAAGCCTTTGACACAAAGGGCACAAAGCGAAGACACGGAGTTCACAAAGAAGAAACGGCAAGAGAAAATTATCAGGTGAATCTACTAATCATCCGAATTAGTCTTTAGCTAAATCCTTTCTCATAAACGATCCACAGGCCGAGAGCTATGCTCACCGCGCCCGCGACGGCCTGGAGCATCTGATTGAACCGGTTGAACCGCAGCGCCGTGAAGTGAAATGGCAAGCCCACAAGAAAGCTCATCAGCATCATTCCACCGATCGAGCCGATGCCGAAAATCACGATGTAGAGCAATCCCACCGCCTTCGACGGAATGGTCGGAATCATAATCAGCATAAGGCCTGCGCTGCCCGCGAGACCGTGGACGAGGCCGATTACCAGAGCCTTCGGATTATTTCCCGAGGCATGGGCTGTTTCGGGTTGGGCAGCTTCGGCAGGGTCATGTAGGTGCGGGTGGGCGTGGACGTGTTCGCCGTGGCCGTGCGAGTGAAAATGCAGATGTCCGCCTGAGATCAGTTTTCTTAGGACATTCAGGCCAAGAAGAGTAAGCATGACGCCGACGCCGAACTCGAGCCATCGCTCGGTGTTTTCGCTTATCTGAAAATCGAGAAGCAAAACAAATATCCCGGCGACGAACAGTGAAATCGTATGGCCGATCCCCCAGATGCCGCCGACCAGAGCTGAGCTCCACATACTTTTTCGTTCCACCACCATTGTTGAAACGGCGGCTAAGTGATCAGCCTCGGTCGCGTGTTTGAGCCCCAGCACGAAGCCGAATCCCAATAGCGCGAAAACCGATAGTTCGTTCATATCCTTATCCCAATGAGGTATAGCATAACACGGCCCCAACAAATGCGATCACGAATGCGCTGAAGACGGGCAGAAGTCTAAATACAAAGCTTTCTGAAAACGATGTTTTTCCGAAGAGTTTTCGAACAGTGAGAAATATCACACCCACCGCCGTCAGCGTTGCGGCGAGCCCGAAGCTAAATGCGATTGTCAAAACCAAACCGTAACCGACGCGGCCAACCGTTATGGCCGAAAGCATTAGTACAAGAGCCGACGGACACGGAAGCAGCCCGCCCGAAATGCCGAGCGCCAACAGGCTTTTCCATGTAATCTCCTCCGGCGGAGCATGCGTGTGCGTAGTGCCGCCGTGCGTATGGGTGAGATCGCCATGCGAATGTTCAGAATGAGAATCGTGGTCGTGCGGAGGGCCGTGGGAATGCTCGGCCGCATGCTCATCGCCATGATGATGATGTTGCGTCTTGCGTTTCCATCCAAGTAACGAAAACAACCGGTCCTTAAAGAGCGATATCCCGATGAAAAAGACGAGAAGGCCTGAGACAAAACCGAGAAACGGCATAATGCGTTCCGGCAAAATAAATTTCGACGCAAACAACGTGATCAGCCCGAGGGCGAAAACACCCAGCGTATGCGTAATGGTGACGGTCAAACCGAGAAAAACCGCGTGCTTGGTTGTTCCTCTCGATCCAACGAGGTAGGCACCGACGACCGCCTTGCCGTGCCCCGGCGACATTGCGTGGACAGCGCCGAAGCCGAAAGCCACCAGGAGGCCGAAGAACGCAACAATCGGGGTGATTTCCGGAACATTTATTAGCTCGGCGAAGCGATCTTTCTGGACGGCCTCAGTTTTTCCACCATCGCGGTTTTGCAGTAACCGCACGCCGTCCGGGATCGCGCCCGCTGTCAGCGAAAATTCAGCCGATCTTTCATTCAACGGAGCCGTCAAGCTTTCCTGCGGATACAAACGCAGTTCGTCGGTGGCCGCGTTTCCAAAGGCCGTGCTGTTAAAGACATCGACACCGGCGCTCCGTGCGACAGAAATTTCGTTCCAGCCAGTCCGGCCGGGATAATTGCCGTTTTCAAAAGTGATTCGGCTCGTCGACAGCGGGCTGGTGAGATCCCCCACAAAGTTCCACTTGATCTTCAGGATCGGCAAATTTCCTTCACCGTCCTCCAAAAAGATGTCTTTCGATTCGACCCGAAGCGTGACCTGTTCTTCTCCGGCGGTGAGATGCAAATTTGCCAGATAGCCGGGCGTGAACGACTCGGCATAGGCGTCGAGTTCGGCGGTAGACAACTGGCCGTTCTTGTCGGTGTCGATCGTCGGTACGAGCTGAAAGGCGGGAATCTCCGCAATATCGAGAACCTGGCGGATTTTGATTTTAGTCAACCCGGCCTCGATGCGAGAGTATTGGTTAATCGTAAAATTGCCAAGCGGATGCGCAGCGGCCAGACCAGCCGCGGTCAGAATAGAAAAGATCGCCGAGATTACTAATCGTCTCTTCATTTCGCGTCTAATTCCCGTAATGCGGTCCTGGCGGTTTCCGACTGAAGCAAATCAAACGACGGGCTGAGCTTTAGGGCAGCCGCCAAAAGTCTTTTTGCTTCGGTTTTGTTGCCCGATGCTTTCTCGATCATCCCGGCGTGATAAAAAAGCTGTGCATCTTTTGTGCCGAGTCTTAACGCGTCCCGCATCGCAGTTCGCGCTTCATCCATCCGTCCGGCCTTATAGCAGGTCCAGCCAACCGCATCTGCGCCATAAATGTCGCGCCGCGTCTCATACTCTTTTATCGTTGAGTCGCATGCCTCAGCTGATTTGAGATCGTGATTGGCATAGAACATCGACAATTCGCGGTTGTAGATACCGCCCTTGGCTGCGCTAATTCGGGCAATCTCATCGAGAAGAACATATTGCCGCTGCGCGTCGGAGTCGCGGCCCGCCATCTTGTAAACATCGGCCAGGCTGGCGATGGCCGCCGGATCGGGCCGCAAGGATACGACCTTCTCCAGGTTTTCTATCGCGCCCGCCAGATCGCCGCGGGCGGCCCGAAGGTAGCCGATCGAGCCAAGGGCACCGAAATAATCCGGCAATGTCGCAAGCGACGCATTGTAATATTTCTCGGCGGTCGCATAATCGCCCGTGCCAAATGCCATTCTGCCCAACTGCCATTGGCACCAGGCAACGGTTTCGGCGGTCGTTCCCGGAGGCTTTTCAGCTATCTGCAACGCTGCGCGCATATGCGCGACGGCTTTCGTCGTATCGCCGTTGAGGGCCGCCATTCTCGACAGCCGCTGCTCGATGGCAACCTGAGTCAAAGGCTGAAATCCGCCCAGGTCTTCCATCTCTTTGAAGGCCGCCTTGGCGTCATCGTACTGGCCCAATTCCAACAACGCATCGCCCAGAATCTGATAAGTATAGCCCTTATTCGGATCGACCTGAGTCAGGCGCAAGGCGTGATCGCGGGAATTTACAAAGTCGTGAAGCGAAAATTCGGCAATCGCCAAAGCGGCGAGCCCGCCCTTATTTTGCTCTGCCGGCACGATACTGAGCGACGCTTTCGCCGCCTTTAGTGCAAGTTCCAGATAGGTCGTGTCCCCGGTCGCGCGCATCTGCTGAACGTACTCCGATGCGAGCTTATTGTGAGCTATGTAGTCATCCGGGTCGTTTTTTATTCGTGCCTCGAGAAAAAGGATGCTCTGATTGCCCTTTGCCGTTACCGGCCTCTGAACCGCTGGAGGTGCGGGGGCGGGTTCCGGTAAACTCTTAGTTTCACCGCGATCGCCGCACGCGCCCATGATGGATATCGACCAGGCGAGGATCACGAATTTTGCAAGTCTTGTCATCAATATAGTATTCGCCGCAAAATAAAAAAGCGTTTCAAAATCTCGCGCGGTTGTGATAGTAACTCTCAACCGCGCCGAGACTCAAAACGCTTAATGTGTTAAATCCAACTAGTTGCGTGTCAGGTCATCCACCGTCGGATTTTCACGCGGCTGATGCGGCCTTCCAAAAAATGGGAACGTGTTGGTCAACGGCACCTCATTGCTCATAACGTTGTCGCCCGTGGTCAGCCCACCGTTCGAGATAAAGAAAAGCAGCACGTCAATAGTGTCATCGCCAAGGCGTCTGCCGTTTGGAAATCCGGTGTAACCCGGCGAGCTAAGGCGTTCACCGAATCCCTGGCTTAAATTCGGCGTCGAGGTGTTAAGCCGAAGAAAATCACCATTGGCGACAGCCACACTTGCAAGAATGTTTATATTGGCCGGGCTTGTGCCAAACAAATTTAGAGTCGCGACTATCGAGTTTGCAAATCGGCCCGCCGCGTCGTCCATTGTAGAGGCGGAATTGAACTCATTCTTTCGCGGAAATGGTATCAAGGCCGTATTGACAGCGGGAACACCGGCACGATCAATCTGGACAAAGTTTCCGGTCCGACGAGACCTGAGCGTTACGGCGTTGAGACCGATGATGTTTCCCGCCGACCCCTGAAGGGCCGAGACGGGCAGCTCGAGAGCAATGGTGTGCCCGTTATAGCCCGCGAAAGCGTCGCGCGATCGATTAAAACGGGTTGGGTCGGGCGTACCGGCGGTGACCGAGGCCACAAAGCGACCGAAAGCCGGGATATCAAAGTAAAATGGATCGTCAGTGATTCCGGCGAAAAACGAGATATTGTTCGACGGATTTGTGGTTACTACAAAAGGAGCGCCAGCCGCCGTGAAGTTTCCCGCGGTCGCCGGAGCCGTAAATCTAGTGCTCTTCACCCCGATGCCGTTCGGATAGATCGTCGCCGTTTGGCCCACGTTTCGCGCCGTCTGTTCAGAGAAAGTGATATCTATGAACCGGTCAGGCGTCGCGTCGCCGGTAGTTTCGATCTCAAATCTGTAGAGGATCTGCGGCGAAAAGAACCCGTAGTTCAGCATCTGCGCCGGGGGCAGAAATCCGGCGACGGTCATCGCCAAAACCACCCTCGTATTGTCAACGGGGCTCAAGAAAATAAACGAGTCGCCAAGATCGGCGCTCGAGTCTTCGATCGCTATTGTTGCTTCCAGATGATCAGCCGCCATTACACGCGCCGACGGAGCAACCAGATTCATAAACACCATAGCCGCAATCAAAAAGGCGACTCCCGCCCTGTTAAATCGATATTTTTTCATTTTTTTCCTCCTGGTGAAATTAAAGGTCCATCAAATCGACTGTCAAGTTCTTTTTTGATTTCAGCCAAATTGCGTATGCCAGTCGTCTGAAAATCGCCATAACCCCGGATTCGAGCGGCTTCAGGCGAAACAAAAAGTGTTCCAAAATAACTTTGTCTTGATACGATACGTTATCAGAAAGCGCGGTGGATGGCAAATATTATTTGTGGTCGGGTAAATCTGGGTTGTCGATCAGTGATATGCACAAGCTCGTGGGTAAGAACCTGTCAAAAGTCTGTCGGATGATGCTCTGAAGTTCTTCGGCTATGCCTTTCGATGTGCGGAAAAGCTCCGCTTTTCCGCCAGAGCCTCCAACGGTCCTGCGGCTGCGCCGCCGCTCCGGGGCCGATAATTACTGGCCTATTCGACGAATCGGGCGGAGACGGCGGCATAGCCACATGCAAAGTTGACGGCTGCCGGCGAAGCACAGCTTCGCCGCAAATCGACGGGCAAAGCCCGAAAAGCGAGTTTTGACACAGCTCTCTTACGCGCGACCTTGTGTATTTGGCGGAGGAGAAACATTTCGAGATTCTGAACGACTTGTCAACTATGCGAGTCTCGACACGGTTGGTGCACTTCACACCAACCGTGTCGAGGCTCAATGAGACATATTAAGGCCAGCTAGTTGCGGGTCAAATCGACAGCAGGGTTTTCCAGCGGAGCATGCGGAACCCCAAGGAACGGAAACGTATTGGTCAGCGGTATGTCATTGCTGTTCACGTTGTCCCCGATTGTCAGGGCGAAATTGCTCACAAAATACAGCAGCACGTCCACCGTGTCGTCGCCGAAACGACGGCCGTTTGGAAACCCCGTATAGCCGGGCGTCGTAGCCCTTTCACCAAAGCCCTGGCTGGTATTAGGAGTAGCTGTATTGAGCCGTAGAATGTCACCATTAGCCACGGCCACACTCGCGAGAACCCCGATGTTGGCCGAGTTCGTTCCGAGTGCCGTCAGGCTGGCAACGATGTCTCCGGCAAATCGTCCGGCGGCGTCGTCCACGGTGGTTGCCGAGTTAAACTCGTTCTTTCGTGGATAAGGTATGAGTAGCGTGTTCACCGCAGGCGTTGCCATGCGGTCAACCTGGACAAAATTCCCACGGCGCGAACGCAGAGTTACTCCATTCACCCCGATTACACTCCCGGCGGAGCCCGTAAGAGCGGAGACGGGGAATTCCAAAGCGATGCTGTGGATACTATAGCCCGCAAAACTGTCCCGAGAGCGATTCAAACGGGTCGCATCCGCCGCCCCGGCCAGGATCGACGATGTAAAACGATTGGTCGCGACGATGTCAAAATAGAACGGATCGTCAGTCATCCCGGCAAAAAAGGAGACGCCTGCGTTTGTCGTAACAACAAACGGAGCCGGCGTACCATTGAAATTCGATACCGTGGTCGGTGCGCTAAATCTGTTGCTCTTATTTGCTATGCCAGTCGGATAAATTGTCGCGGTTTGTGGCGAACTGCGTGAAGTCTGCTGCGAAAAAACCACATCAATAAACCGGTCGGGTGCAGGATCGCCTGTATTTTCGATCTCAAACCGGTACATCACGCCGGAGGGGAAGAACCCGAGATTCATCAATTCCGACGGTACAATAAACCCAGCCACGGTCATTGCCAAAACAACCCTCGTATTGTCATTCGGGTTTAAAAAGATATATGTGTCGCCGATATCCGCACCCGGATCTTCGCCGGCGATAGTAGCTTCGGCATGATCCGCCGCGAACACGAGAGACGATGGTAAAATCAAGTTCATAACGGCAAGTGCCGCCATCATAAGGGCGAGTCCCGCCTTTTTAGTTCCAAGTATGTTCATTTCTTTCCTCCATGTTTTGTTTCAACTGCAAACTACAAAAATGATCACGGCTCCCAGGTCGAGTCGTCTCGACAAGAGCCATCATTGATTTGAACTGCCATGGAACTTCGCGTTTGACCGCTAATCGGATAGATCAAAATGCGTGGACAGAAGATCTCTCACTAAGCCGCGGTTAGCCCCCTTGTTCAATGTCTTATTTGTGGATTCGCTCATTCGACTGGATTGGATGCAAGTCTTCCAAAAGTTTTAAAAACGGTCATTTACGCGGGACCGTTCGCGTGGAATCGGGGTCGGCATTTTACATTTGCAGGTACACTGTAAGAAAGGTGCGGGATGCGATGTCGCCGACGTTTTGGTATTGTAGGTAATTCGGAATTTTGACAGATGAACACAAGCCAGATCAGAAATTTTTCAATCATTGCCCACATCGACCACGGCAAATCGACGCTTGCCGACCGGTTATTGCAGATTACCGGTGCCGTCGCCGAACGCGATATGGAGGCGCAGCTTCTCGACGATATGGATCTCGAACGCGAACGCGGCATTACGATAAAGGCCCACGCCGTAAGGCTCGATTACAAATCAAAGGATGGCAAGGACTATATTCTCAATCTGATCGACACGCCCGGCCACGTTGATTTTTCGTATGAGGTTTCGCGTTCGCTCTCGGCTTGCGAGGGAGCGTTGTTGATTGTCGATGCGTCGCAGGGTGTTGAGGCGCAAACACTCGCAAACACATACCTTGCCATTGAAAATAATCTCGAGATCATTCCGATTTTAAACAAGATCGATCTGCCGTCGGCCGAACCCGAACGGATTCGCGAACAGATCGAAAGCATAATCGGCATTGACGCGAGCGAGGCCGTTCTGACCTCCGCCAAGACAGGCCTCGGCATTGAAGAAGTGCTCGAGGCAATCGTTGCCAAGGTGCCGCCGCCAAAAGGCGACGCGCATGCGCCGCTAAAGGCCTTGATCTTTGACAGTTGGTACGACAGCTATCGCGGCGTCATCGTTCTTTTCCGCGTCATCGACGGCATTTTGAAGAAGGGCACAAAGATCAGGTTTTTTAATACCGGCCGCGAGTATCTGGTCGAAACCATCGGCGTCAATCGCCCGCGTCCCACGCCAATTGGTGAGCTTGGCCCCGGCGAAGTCGGTTTTCTTACCGCCTCGATCAAAACCGTGGCTGACGTTGAGATCGGCGACACGATAACCGATGCCACGCGGCCCGTCAGTGAACCATTGCCGGGTTTTCAGGAAGTAAAACCGATGGTTTTCGCGGGTCTTTATCCCATTGATTCAGCCCAATACGAAGACCTTCGCGACGCGATGGAAAAGCTGCGGCTCAACGACGCATCGTTTTTCTTCGAACCGGAAAGCTCGACCGCTCTCGGTTTTGGTTTTCGGTGCGGTTTTCTCGGCCTGCTCCACATGGAGATCATTCAGGAACGTCTGGAACGCGAATTCGATCTCGAATTGATCACAACCGCACCCGGCGTCCGTTACCGCGTGACGACAACCGACGGCGAGGTTGCCGAGATCGATTCGCCGTCAAAAATGCCCGACACCGGCCGAATTACAAAGATCGAAGAACCGTTTATCGAGGCGACGATACTCACCAACGACACATTTCTCGGCGGCATTCTGCCTCTTCTCGATGAAAAACGCGGCATTCAGAAAAAATTTGAATATGTAACCACTGATCGCGTGATGCTTGTATATGAATTGCCTCTCAATGAGATCGTACTCGATTTCTATGACCGTTTAAAATCGGTTTCGAAGGGATATGCCTCACTCGATTATCACCTGTCAGGCTACAGGGTGAGCAAACTCGTCAAGCTCGATGTCCTGGTTTCCGGCGAGCCGGTCGATGCCCTCTCGCTCATCCTCCACACGGATACCGCCACCGCCAAAGGCCGTCTTCTGACCGCAAAAATGAAGGAACTCATCCCGCGCCAGATGTTCGAAGTCGCCATCCAGGCCGCCATCGGCAACAAAGTCATAGCCCGCGAAACCGTCAAAGCCATGGGCAAAAACGTCATCGCCAAATGCTACGGCGGCGACATCTCACGCAAACGCAAACTGCTCGAAAAACAAAAAGAAGGCAAAAAACGAATGAAAAAAGTCGGACGTGTCGAGATTCCTCAGGAAGCGTTTTTGGCGGTGCTAAAGGTCAATGAGGGCTAAGGTATGGATTGGTCAAAATTTGAGCCGACAGATTTTGAGTACGATTTTGACAACGATAAATTACGCTCTCATGGCATTACATTCAACGAGGCGGTTGAATGCTTTTGTTCCGAGTTTGAAGTTCGAAGAAACAAATCGGATAAAGATCGATTTCAGCTTCGCGGCCAAACATTCGGTGGGCGCAAACTGTAAATCATTTTCCAGTTGAAACCTGATCGAATAGTTAGGATAATTACTGGATGGGACCTATGAGTCAAGAAATTCTTTCGCAAGACGAGATCGACGAGCGAGTAATTGCTCAGGCCGACGACGATGCTGCATGGGAAACGCCGATCAAAGTAAATGGCCGGAAACGGATACTGGCTTTCTCGGAACCGGACTGCGTTGTACTCCCAAAATCCTTGCTGGATCATGTTCGAAAACTGGCCTATGGCGAAGGCGTGTCCGTGAACCAGTTCGTAACTTCGGCAGTTGCCGAGAAAGTTTCCATATCAGGATTTGAATACCTCAAGAAGCGAGCCCAACGCGGAAGCCGGGAAAAGTTCTTAAAAGTCTTGAGCAAAGTGCCAGATACACCGCCCGACGATGAAGATAGAATTGACTAGTATGCGTTCCTGATCTGCGGAAACCACCGCCCGAGATCATTGCACGCAAGACCGTAAGGCAATGGGCAAAAACGTCATCGCCAAATGCTCCGGCGGCCACATCTCGCGCAAACGCAAACTGCTGGAAAAAAGGCACAGTTACCTCAATTGCCGGCCGATCACCTCAAACAGAAACTCAAAAATCTCGATATGCCGCCTGGTTTCGGCGACCGTTTCGCCCCACATGTACAAACCATGCCGTCGCAGATAAATGCCGTGCAGCCCCGCGTTTTCGCGGATGACGTTCTCGATGACATGGGAAAGAGCGACGTAGTCCTGTGAATTTTCGACTATTGGCACTCTTTCGGTATGATCGTGTGTCGTGACGCCGGAGAGACCTTTTAGCACTTCGTAACCACCGATCTCGATTGCTCCCTGTTCGTAGAAAACATCGGAGAGAATAGTTCCCCAAACGGAATGCGTAAAAAGTATCGAACGCGCTTTTGGTAGGTGGCGATAGATCGTTAGATGAATCAGCGTCTCGGCGGACGGTTTTCCAAAACCTTGGAAAATCTCGGCATCTTCGTCGATTTCGAGGAAATTTGTCTCTTCAAGATTGCCCTTCTCGTTGCCGCTCGCGGTTATGCAAAGTCTGAGCGGTTTGCGCGCTAGCAGCGCGCTGAAATTCCCGGTTGTGCCGAGGACCCAGCCGCGCCGGTAAAATTCGCGCCCGGCCTCGGCAAGTTGCCGAGCGGGTTGTGTTCGGGACGGATTATCATTCATCGGTTCGGCATGGAGTTTCCTTATTCTACAAGGATCGTGGTATAAAGAAAACCTAACGATGCAAAGCGGAAATAGTGTTGGCCCCTATAACCTCATCAGCAAGCTCGGAAAAGGCTCTTTTGGCATGGTGTGGCTGGCCGAGCGTCGCACTCAGCTTGCGACTACGCGAGTTGCTCTCAAGTTTCCCCATGATGACGAAGTTGACCTCGAACTTATCAAGCAGGAAGCCGAGGTTTGGGTCCATGCGAGCGGTCATCCGAACGTGCTACCCATAATAGAGGCAAACATCTATGACGAACGGGTCGTGATCGTCAGCGAATTTGCGCCGGACGGGTCGCTTGAAGACCGGCTAAGACAGAATCCGATGCTGCCGTTGGGCGACGCCGTGGAGATCATCCTGGGTGTACTTTCCGGCCTTAAGCACCTTCACAAACGCGGCATAATCCATCGCGATCTAAAACCGGCAAATATCCTCTTCCAAGGCGATACGCCCAGACTGGCGGACTTCGGTGTTTCCCGGATGGTCAAGGCATCGGGCCACAGCAAAACCAGCGCCGGTACGCCGATGTATATGGCTCCCGAGGCGTTTGATGGCGAGCGTTCGGTTCAAACCGATCTCTGGTCGGCCGGCGTATTGTTCTATCAGATGCTTGCCGGGCGTGTGCCTTTTGGCCAGCGAGAGATGACCTCACTAATGGCAGCCATTGTACGTAACGAGCCAGAAGTCCTCGATACCACTATACCCATTGGGATTCGAAATGTGGTCGAGCGCGCGCTCAAGAAGGACAAGTCGGAGAGATACAGCCAAGTTTCAGAAATGTACTCTGACCTGAACTCTGTACCGAAATTTGGGGTTCAAGACACCTTTATTTCGGACGAAGCTGCGACCATTCGCAATACCGACGCGCGGACGGTTCGCCTTGAACCGCCCGTCCCTTCCAAAGATCCGATTAAGACAAAAAGCAAGACACCTTACATTCTCGCGGGCGGCGTGTTGTTGGCAGCCCTTGTCGCCGGAGGCGTATCTTTGGCGGCACTTTTCGCCGGCGGGATCTTTCGTCCCCAAACAGTCGATCCGGGGAAGTCCGCAAATTCCGCCGGCACATCCGAAGCTCCAATAATTCCCGTCGTCTTGCCGCAAACGGCCGACATTCCGGGGGGCATGTTCATCATGGGTCGGAATGGTGGAGCTCAAAACGAACGGCCCGAACATCGGGTAAATGTGGAATCCTTCAGGATGGACAAGACGGAAGTATCCAATGACGAGTATTTTGCCTTCGTCCGGGAATCCGGGTACCGACCAATTCCGGCTCATTGGGTCAATGACCGCCCAGAGACCGATCAGGGCAAGATGCCGGTGCGATATGTGAGTGTCGACGATGCGAACGCGTTTGCCCGTTGGCGATCGGCGCGCGACGCCGTCACCTACCGATTGCCGACCGAAATTGAGTGGGAGTATGCCGCACGAAACGGGGCAAAGAATACTCTGTATCCGTGGGGTAATGGACTCGAGTCGCGGTGCGCTGTCGTTGATCGTGAGCGAAACCAGCCGGACGCTGTCGGAACCTCTTCCTGTGCGAACGATTGGGGAGTATTTGATTTGATAGGTAACGTATTCGAATGGACCGATACCAGGGTGAAATTGTATCCCGGCAGTCGCGGCACTGTGCTCCCCGACAAGGCCGACAATCGTCATATGATCAGAGGCGGGAGCGCATTGAGTAAAGGAACCGGTGAATTTGGGGTTACGTCGACGTCTAGGGCGGACGTTGAGGCGGGCGTGCGCGATAAAGAACTTGGTTTTCGACTGGTCTCGGCGCCGCTAAAGTAAAACTAGGAGGACCGCGATGGCGATCGTCACCATTCTACTCTTCGCCATCTCGAAGCCTCTCCAACACCGACAGATCTTCGAGCGTAGTCACATCACCAGCGACTTCGTTCCCTGAGGCTATCTCACGAAGGAGGCGCCGCATGATCTTGCCCGAACGAGTTTTTGGCAATGCGTCCGTAAACCGAATATCGTCGGGTTTGGCAAGCGAGCCGATCTCCTTTGCGACGTGTGCTCGTAAGATTTGTTTCAGCTCGTCATCACCTTTCCGACCGCCTTCAAGTGTAACGAATGCGGAGATCGCCTGTCCTTTGATTTCGTCCGGACAACCGACGACCGCAGCTTCGGCGACGAATTCGTGCGAGACGAGGGCCGATTCGACTTCAGCGGTTCCGAGGCGATGGCCGCTGACATTTATCACGTCATCGACGCGGCCCATGATCCAATAATACCCATTCTCGTCGCGGCGCGCTCCATCACCGGCGAAATAAAATCCGGGAATTTCTGACCAATAAGCTTCTTTGTAACGCTCGTCGTCGCCCCATAAGGTACGAAGCATCGACGGCCACGGATGAGTTGCGACGAGATAGCCGCCCTCGTTCGTGCCGACGGAAACACCTTCTTTAGTTACTACATCGAGAAGGATGCCCGGTATCGGTCGTGTGGCGGTTCCCGGTGTCGTCGGCGTTGCTCCGGGGAGCGGCGAAATCATTATCGAACCCGTTTCCGTCTGCCACCATGTATCGACGATCGGGCATTTTCCCTTGCCGATGATCTCGTGATACCACATCCACGCTTCGGGATTGATCGGTTCGCCTACGGTGCCGAGCAGGCGTAAGGATGAGAGATCGTGCTTGAGCGGATATTGCTCGCCCCATTTAATAAACGCCCTGATGGCTGTCGGCGCGGTATAAAAGATTGTGATCTTATGACGTTCGATAATGTCCCAGAAACGGTCGAAGTCTGGGAAATTCGGAGCGCCTTCGTACATGAAAACGGTCGCGCCATTGGCCAACGGCCCGTAAACGACATAACTGTGGCCGGTGACCCATCCGATGTCGGCGGTGCACCAGTAAACATCCTCATCCTTGAGATCGAAGACAAGCTTGGCGGTGTAAGCAACCTGTGTCAGATAGCCGCCGGTTGTATGCAGTATGCCCTTTGGCTTGCCGGTCGTGCCGGATGTATAAAGGATAAAAAGCGGGTGTTCGGCATCGAGCGGCTCGGCCGGACAATCGGCGTTGACTGTTTGTGTTAATTCGTGCCACCAATGATCGCGCCCGGGCTTCATCTCGACAGGCGAACCGGTGCGGCGGTAAACTACAACATTCTTGACCGTCGGGCTTTGTGCCGCGGCATCATCCACGATCGCTTTGAGCTTTAACTCGGACCCGCGTCGATAACCACCGTCGGCGGTGACGATAAGCTTGCATTGGCCGTCATTTACTCGGTCGCGAATTGCATCGGCTGAAAATCCACCGAAAATGACGGTATGCGTAGCGCCGATTCGGGCGCAGGCAAGCATCGCGATAGCAAGCTCCGGAACCAGCGGCATGTAAAGCGCCACGCGGTCTCCGCTCGCGACACCGAGCTTTTTCAGCACGTTCGCAAACAAGCACACCTCACGGTGAAGCTGCAAATAGGTCAGTGTGCGTGTTTCGCCGGGCTCGCCTTCCCAGATGAACGCAGCCTTATTCTTTCGCCACGTCGTCAGGTGCCGGTCGAGACAGTTATGCGCGATGTTGATCTTGCCGCCGACAAACCATTTGGCAAACGGCTCGTTCCATTCGAGCACCTTGTCCCATTTTTTGAACCAATGGAGGCTTTCGGCCTGCTTTGCCCAGAATGCGGGCACGTCTCCCGCGGCCTCAGCGTAAAGAGCTTCGTAATCGGCAAAGCTTTTGATATGAGCCTTTTCAGTGAAATCAGCCGGCGGCGGGAAAAGGCGGCTTTCTTTTAAGGTGGATTCGATGGCGATGGGTTCGGACATTGTCCTGGTATAAGAGACGAGGTCGGGAGCTTACAATTTGCGTTTCTCCGTGCCCCTGCTCAGGTGTTGGATTTGTCTATTGATAATGTTATTGGTTCTGTCAAATTCCTTCCGGGCCGCTTCGTCCTCCTGCCGGGCCGCAGCGGTATCGGTTTTACTTATAAACTCGATCTGCATGATCTGTTTCCGTAGTTCGACAATCTCGGCCTCGACCTTCTTTATTTTTTTCTCGTGGTTCGCATCCGTCATTTGCCAATTCTAAGTTGGTTTTGCTGTGGTGTCAAAGATTTGATTTAGGAGTTCGTGTAGGATCGGAAACCGAATTAGGATTGGACATATGAACATTCAAGATAGTGAACGAAGAATTGTAATCGCGACTCTGCACCTGATTTGTCTGTCTTGTATCTTGACGGGAACGGCGTTTGCGGCCTGGCAGAATGTAGGCAGAGTTACGGGGGTATCCCCATCAAAGACGAGCGGCGTGATCCTCAACACGGCGAGCGGGGCAGAGGTGTTGGTTGAGTTCTATG
This sequence comes from Chloracidobacterium sp., assembly GCA_031430895.1. Taxonomy (GTDB): domain Bacteria; phylum Acidobacteriota; class Blastocatellia; order Pyrinomonadales; family Pyrinomonadaceae; genus OLB17. The sequence goes on from JANPCJ010000021.1 coordinate 20,110, forward strand.
GTGTTGATGTCGTCCGTGTTCGGGTGGCTCCGAGTGGAAAATTCGAACGCGATTTTTCTTTCGCGATCGAAGAGCCAAATCGCTTTGCGACCCCGAAAATGAGCCTGTCGCAAACTTCGTCGTCGGTCACGCTGACAAAAAACGATGGCACACGGGTGATTATTCAAAAATCGCCGTTCTCGCTTCGCATTGTCGATGATAAGGGCAACACCGTTCTTCAAAACGATCTCACAAGTCCGACCTCATTCAATATTTCGACCGGCGAGATTCAAACGACAATTATGCGGCGGAGCGAAACGGAGACCTATTATGGCTTTGGCGAAAAGGCCTTCGCCGAAATGTCGCGAAATGGAAAGTTTATTGTTAATTGGAACACCGACACGTTTTCGTACCCGATCGGCGCCGACCCGATCTATCAGACTATTCCGTTCTTTACAGCCCTGCACGACGGAAAGGCGTATGGCGTCTTTTTTAACAATACCTTCCGCTCTTGGTTTGATATGGGAGCAAAATCGCCCGAGCGCTATTCCTTTGGCGCAAACGGAGGCGAGTTGGATTATTTTGCCTTCACCGGTGGCCCGGAGCGCTCACCAAGAAATGTCCTCGCGGATTATGCCAATCTTACCGGCAAAACGCCGCTGCCCCCCATCTGGGCACTTGGGAATCAGCAGTCACGATGGTCGTATTTTCCAGATTCCCGTGTCCGCGAGATCGCGGATGGATTTCGCAAAAACAAAATACCGGCCGATGTAATTTACCTCGACATCGACTATATGGACGGCTATCGCGTTTTTACGTGGGACAAGAAACGTTTTCCCGATCCGCCAAAACTGGTCGCTGATCTGAAGGCGAAAGGTTTTCAGACAGTGCTTATCATCGATCCCGGAATCAAGGTCGTGGAGAATTACGGAGTCTACGCGGACGGTAAGCGAAGCGGTATTTTTGTAAAAAACCCTGACGGTACCGAGCTAAATCGCGACGTATGGCCGCAGGCGAGTGCCTTTCCGGATTTTACGGATGCAAAAGCGCGAATCTGGTTCGGGGCACAATACAAGGGACACATCGACGAAGGCATTGCCGGGTTTTGGAACGATATGAACGAGCCCGGCGTCTTTATGAACGACAAGACCGAAAAACCCGATGTCTTGCATCATCCGGCAAAAACCTTTCCATACGATACGCCGCACAAGGGCGACGGCCTGCCCGATACGCACCGGCGCTATCACAATGTTTACGGGATGCAGATGGCCCGATCGAGCTTTGAAGGTGTCAAAAAGCTTGCTCCCGATAAACGGCCATTCATACTCACGCGGGCTGGGTTTGCCGGAATACAGCGGTTCTCGGCGGTCTGGACAGGTGATAATTACGCAAGTTGGGACCATTTGGCGTTGTCGCTGCCGATGCTGATGAATCTGAGCGTCTCCGGCGTTCCGTTTGTCGGCTGCGATGTCGGCGGTTTTAACGACCGGCCGAGCGGCGAGCTTTATGCCCGATGGCTACAGGCCGCGGCGCTGACTCCGTTTCTGCGTTCGCACTCGGTAGGCTGGGCCGGCAATAAAGAGCCGTGGGAGTATGGCGAAGAATTTACCGCGATCAATCGCTCAGCAGTCGAGCTCAGATACAAGTTTCTGCCTCATTTGTACACGCTTTTCCGCGAGCATGAACGCACGGGTGAGCCCGTTATGCGACCGCTCTGGTATGAGTTTCCGGGTGACAAACGCACGTATCTGATAACGGATGAATATCTAGTCGGCCGCGACGTTCTCGTGGCACCCGTTGTTAAAGAAGGCATGCGCCAGCGGCCCGTTTATCTGCCCGCCGGCACCGAATGGATAAACTGGTGGACCGGCGAACGGCTCGAAGGCGGAAAGGAGCATGTGGTCGCCGCACCGCTCAACCGTCTGCCGCTGTTTGTTCGCGCCGGCTCCGTCATTCCGACGCAGAGCGTGATTCAGCACACGGGGGAAATGGGCGCGGCCGCCGTCACGCTAAATGTCGTGACGGGCATCGGCGCCGGACGGACCGAGGTTGGAAAACTTTATCAGGATGCGGGCGATGGCTTCGCCTATCGGCGTGACGGGTGGAGCGAAACTCTTATCGAGCATCAGACCGGCATTCTGACGCTAAAAGCCGGCGGCGGTTTCAAGGGCCAGGCTATCCGGTATTTAGAGGCATTAGGAGTTACTACCGCGCCGAGGGAACTGCGTATTGACGGAAAGGCTGTAAAATTCAACTTCGACGCGGCCGCGGGAAGGTTGAGGGCCGAGCTGCCGGATGGGGCGGCGAAAATAACTCTCGTCCGATGATCGGATCGCGCCTCAGGATGCGGAAACCCGCAAGGTCGAAAGCCTGACGACTATCGTCGGCTCGATATCGACATTTGGGGGAACATCGTCATTTTTGAGGCGAGAGAGAAGCGTCCGCGCCGCGATATTGCCCATTTCGAACAAGGGCTGGCGAATCGTCGTCAGCGGCGGATTATGAAACGCCGCGGCGTATATATCGTCAAAACCCAGTACCGAAACATCGGACGGAACGCGCAATCCCATCTCCTCAAGAGCCCGAATCGCGCCGATGGCCGAAATATCGTTGAATGCGAGGACGGCGGTAAACCGCTCGCCTCTCGCCAAGAGCGATTTCATTGCCGTGTATCCGACCTCCGGCGACGGCGAGTCGCCCTGTAGCTGAACCGTCAACACCTTTTCAAAAGGAATCCCCCGCTTTTCTGCCGCCGCGCTCATCGTCTGCCAACGAATGAAGGTGTCTGCACTAAACTCCGGCCCCTTGAGAGCGGCAATCCGCCTGTGACCCAGATTGTAAAGATGGCCTACACCGAGCTCGGCCGCCTGATGGTGGTTGAGCACGACATTTGTGACGCCCTCGATCTCGTCGTGGCCCGAGACATTTACCACCGGAAGCGTCGCCTTAAAACGGATCGGAGTATTGACAGCGATAATTCCCTCGACCTGTCGCTCCATCAAAACGCGTGGCAGCTTCTCGAGCAGATCGTCGCGGTGAAGATGACTGGTCGTCAGGTAAAAATAGTCGGCGGCTGACAGCGCGGATTCCACCCCGTTTAATACAACCGCGGAGTATCCGTCGCTCAATTCGGGCACGATGACCCCGATCGTGCGAGTTTTTTGAACCCGAAGCGATCGTGCCAAATAGTTTGGACGATAGTTCAGCTCCCGCGCCCCATCGAAGATCCGCCGTTTGGTGTCCGCTGGAATCGAGATGGCCTGGGGAGAATCATTTAACACCATCGACAGCGTTGTCGGTGAAAGACCAAGATGAAGGGCGAGGTCCTTCAGACTGGTTGGTCCGCTGTCCGGAAGCGGCACAGTAAACTTCCCTTTTAGCGTGTCGCGGTTTTTCGCCATCGGGTGAGATATTGTCACAGTCCGCCAATGCAATTCAAGTCTGACTTTTGCCTGTTTCTCCAAAAATCGATTGAAATGTGCTCGATGACACAAATATTTAACAAAACTGTCACTCCCGCCGTCTTATCTCTTGACAAAACGTCGAAGGCGAGTGCTAAATAAAATTACTAAAACGATTTACTAAAACGATTAATCTCCATCACCACGATTGGTCAGGTTTTAGCGGCGATTCCGTTCAGTCGAGCGAAAGCGTTTTTTAGGTTCCCATGTCTTCTTTATCTAGATCTAAATTCAGTGGAGGTTTTCTTATGCGTGAAAGGATGACGAGGCTGGCAGCGGTTTTCAGTTGCCTAACAATCATGGCGCTGTCCGCGGTAATTGCGAATGCGCAATTTAAGGCGGCGTTGCAGGGAACAGTGAGTGATTCGGCCGGAGCCGCCGTGGTCGGGGCAACCGTGGTCCTGACGAATACCGAAAACAACCGGGACGCTCAAACTGTGACGAGCGGCGACGGATTTTATCGTTTCAACGGTCTCGCACCCGGAAGCTACAAGATTACGGTAAGCCTGACTAACTTCAAGCAGCGCGTGATTGACGGCTACAGCATAAACGCCGAAACCGTGCAGGGTCTCGATATCGATCTCGAAGCCGGTGGCGGAATCAGCGAGGTTGTCGAGGTATCGGACGAGGCCCAGCCGCTTAGAACCGAAGATGCGAACATCGACAACACACTAAGCAAAGCGGAAATTTTGCGGCTTCCGCAGATCGGGCGCGACCCATACGAGCTGGCCCGCTTAACGCCTGGAGTTTTTGGCGACGGTGCCCGCGGTGCAAACGGCAATTCGACCGGCTTTCCGAATTCGCCGGGTCCGGGCGGTTCTAACGCCTCGATCTTTCAGACGGAAAACCAGGTTCCGATCTCAGCCAACGGACAGCGGCTCGACGCAAATAATTTCCAGATCGACGGCGTCAGCGTCAACAGCCAAACCAACGGCGGCGGCGCGATCATTACGCCGAGCCAGGAAGCGGTCAAGGAAGTTACCATCTCATCAACCTCATACTCGGCCGAGGATGGGCGAAATTCCGGTGCGACGATCAAGGTCGTTAGTCAAAACGGCACAAATGACTATCACGGCAGTGTTTTTTACAAACACAACGAACCGGGCCTGAACGCCTTTAACAAGTTTCCGGGTCGTGCCGAGCGGGTTCAGAATCGTCAGCGGCAATTCGGCGGCAGCTTTGGCGGACCGCTTCCGTTTCTTCAGTTTGGCGAAGACGTTCCGTTTGGAACGAGCGGCAAGGACAAGCTGTTTTTCTTTTTCTCGTACGAAGGTTTGCGAACTAGCTCGAACAACACTTATCAGGCATATGTCGAAACGGCCGCGTACCGCGATGCGGTTCGTGCCCTGCGACCGGGTGGCGTTACGGCGCGGGTTTTTGCCTCAGCCGGGATCGAACCGCGAATTGCCTCGGTTGCACCCGCGGTTTGCAGCGGCCCGGCACCTATTGGGGTCGGCGTGGTCGGTCTGGGCGCTGACAGATGTCGGCAGGTTGCCGGCGGATTCGATATTGGCTCGATCACCGGAACGCGAAATGTTTATCTGCCTCTGGGCGGCGGAGTTGGCAGGGCCGATATCGGCGGCGGATTGGACGGCATTGCCGATATTCAGTTTGTCAATTTATTTGCTCCAACTTCTTTTGACGGAAATCAATACTTCACACGCGTCGATTACAATGCAACATCGAAGGACACTTTTGCGGTGTCCACTTTTTTCACTCCCGCTTTGAACAACGGCCCGGACCGGGGCGGACGCAGCCGTCCGCAGGGTGATATCATTTCAGACCGCTTCAATTTCTCGACGGCCTTGATTTACAACCGGACGATCTCAGCGACAAAGTTTAACCAGGCGCGCTTTAACTACAGCGGCTTTTCTTTTGACGAAGTTGAGTCGAATCCGCTTGCAAACTTTGGCATTCCACGAATCGAGGTCGAGGGGCTTCCGTTTGACCGCATCAGATTCGGTGCCCCGCGCGGCGAGTTTACGCCCGGCGTTTTCTCCGAGAAAAGTTTTGATTTCAGCGACACGTTTAATTGGATAATCGGCAATCACGCCCTCAAGATCGGTACGCAGCTTCGTTTCGATGTAAATGACACCAGCCTGATCGGCGGTGCCCGGCCGCTCTACAGTTTTGTCGGATTGTTCAACCTGGCCAACGACACGCCGATCTTTGAAGAGATAAACGCCAGTCCGGCAACCGGTGCTCCGTCGGACGCCGGACGCAAATACAAAACCGCCAGCTATGCCTTTTTCATTCAGGATGACTGGAAGGTCCGGCCGAATTTGAGCTTGAATCTGGGTTTACGCTACGAATTGTTCCCACCGATCCGCGATAGTCTGGGTCAACAGACAAACCTCGTATTTGGGTCGAGAGGCTATGTTGACTCGACGGTTCAGTTCGCTCCAAAATTATTTCAATCGGATAAAAATAATTTTGGTCCTCAGATCGGCGTTGCTTACAGCCCCGGATTTTTGGATAACAAAGGGGTGATTCGCGGCGGTTTTGGTATCGGCTACAACCGAATACCAAGCGTTGTTTTTATTAATTCACGCGGCAATCCGCCGAATTTTGGGCGCTTTGGCATCTGCTGCGGAACGGCGGCCACTGATTTCGGCTCGCCTTTTGTGGGCGGCCAGATACTCTATGCATTGGGCAGCAGCAACTCGCCCGGCAGTTTCCCTGTAAATCCAATCCTTGGCGGAGGAATTAACCCCGCGACCAATCTGCCACGCACTGGTGCGGTCGAGGTTTACGGTTCGCCGCAGGAACAGCCGAACGCACAGAGCTTTCGCTACTCGGTAGAAATGCAGTACCAATTACCGGCAAAACTGACGGCAACGATCGGCTACCAAGGCAGTCGAAATCGCAATCTGATTCGCCTCGTTAATCAAAACTTTATCTTTGCGGCAGTTAATCCGAATATCAGCCAGGCTTTTCTGCCAACGCCGGACGTGAGGTCAAACTACAACGCACTGCTCACCACCGTCGAGCGGCGTTTTGCAAACGGATTCCAGCTTCAGGCTAATTATCGCTTTGCAAAGAGTTTCGACAATCTATCGAACGCCGGCCCCGGTTTTGTAACCAACCAGACCTATCCGGTCGATAACGAGTCGGAATACGGACCATCGGATTTTGACGTTAA
>JANPCJ010000022.1:0-23930 GCA_031430895.1 Chloracidobacterium sp.
GTTCTGACAGGATTGCCGTCGCGTGTTCATCCGTCGACGCCGGACCTTCGAGGAGCGCATTGCCGTCATCGAGACAATACAGCAGCGTGTCGTCGTAATAATCCCGCCTGCATTCTGGGCATCGTTTCATCTTTTGTATAGTCCGGTTGATCCGGGTCGGAATTCGTCTCTGAGCTTATTTAAAATTGCTGATCAGCACGACATCATTGTTGACTGTTCCGCGTGAGAGCGCTAATTGTTTGCCGTCGCGTGAGTAGTCGTATGAGAAGATGCGTTCCTGTTTGAAGTCCGTTATTTGCTTTGGAGCGCCGCCGTCGAGGGATTGCGTCCAGAGATTGGAAACGCCGCCGCGCGTATCTATGTAGATCAGAGCGCGGCTGTCGGGCGTCCAGTGGATACTTTGTTCGCGCGGCGAGATATTGTCGAAGGTTTTGTCGGGCTGCCCGCCTTCAAACGGGAAGAGTACGACTTTATCGGACGAGTTCGGCGTGTCCTCGCGGTAATTAGCAACCAGCCACTTGCCGTCGGGCGAGATGTCGCCAATGCCGTATGAATGTATGTCCGTCAACTGCCGCGGCTCGCCCCCGTTCAACGGGGACGCGCCACAGAGTAATCTTGCCCGACTCTCTGGAGTTATAAACCACCCATTTGCCGTCGGGCGAAAAGCTCGGGACGAATTCGCCGCTTCCGTTCGTCAACTGCTTCACGTTACCGCCGTCCGCATCCATCCGGAAAATATGCGCCGCGCCCGCCCGATTTGAACGGAAAACGATATAGCTGCCGTCGGGCGAGACAGACGCACCCAAAGCGCCTTCGGTCGTAAGTTGTTTTTGATTACCGCCGACGGCGTCCATCATCCAGATGTTAGACGAGCCGCTCGCGTTTGAAGTAAACACGATTCTGTTATCGGGCGTCCATCTCACCGTGCCATCAACTCTGCCCGCTCCACTCGTGATTTGCGTCGCGCGGGCAACATCATTCGGCGGCGCAACCCAGATTGAACTAGTTCGACCCAACTGAACCGTAACGAGACTGGTCGAATCCGCCGTCAGACTGATCGAGCGGTAGTTGTTAAAATCGTTGGTGATTCGCCGCGTCTCGCCGTCGGGATAGGAAAGGTGCCAGAGCTGCGCGGCGCCGCCCAACTCCTCGGCAGCCAGCATTATCAATCCGCTTTGGTCGTTCAGCCACGCTATTTGTCCCAAACTGTAAATCTTCTGCGAAGTTATCGGTGTTTCCTGCCCGGTCGCCACGTCAATTGCCACCACACTGTCGTGAACAGCGCCGCCGTCAACACTTGTTACCCGACAAGCAATCGTCTTGCCGTCGGGCGACCACGCGGGTGCACTTCGAGCCCCGCCGACCTCAAAGTAGCGCTCGGGCATTTTGCGAACCGCAAGGCGCCGCTCATTCGTGCCGTCCACGTTGGCGATCATCAAGGTGTCGATGCCTTCGGTTGGAAATTCGCGCTTGAAAACGATTTGCGAAGCGTCGGGCGAAAGCGCCATAAAACTACTGATGTTTGAGAGCAGCTTTTTCGGCGAGCCGCCCAGCACGGGAATCTGGTAAAGCGTCGCGTCGTCGGTGTTCCTTTCCGCCGCCGCCGTGTAGAAAAGATAATTGCCGTCGGGCGAGAAAATTAAACGCGAGTAATTCACGTCGGCTGCGGGCGGCACGATTTGCACGTTGCTCTGAGTGGCGGTCTGCCGCATCCAGAGACTTTGCTGCCCGTTGTCATTTATCGCATGAACGACATATTTGCCGTCAGGCGAGATGGCGGCGACAGTTGCTTTGCCACTCGTCGTTAGCCGCATCAATTTCATTTGCGCGAGTTTGACCGGCGCTTTACTTTGCCATCCGAATTTATGAATTGCGAAACTGATTCCGCCGATGACAAGCAGAAGGGCTGCTGCAATAATAATGACGTTCTTAAACCTGTCGGCTGACTCCTTCCCCGGCTCCGCCGACTGATGGGCGGAAAGGCCCGAAAGGTCACCCGACTTGTTTCGAGACTCCGCCTTCGCACCGCGACGGAAGATCGCGTTTTCGTCGGCTGTATTGATTTGAGCGCGAGTTGGCGACTCGCTGGCCGGGAACCCGGTCGCTACCGCTCCCGGTTCTGACAGAATAGCCGTCGCCGGTTCATCCGCAGACGCCGGGCCTTCGAGTAGCGCATTTCCGTCGTCGAGACAATACAGCAGCGTGTCGTCGTAATAATCCCGTCTGCATTCAGGGCATCGTTTCATATGATCTATTCCGCCACAATCGATTCGGCATCCCAAAGTTTGCTGGTAATCCACCACCTATCGCCAACTTTCAACAAATGAAAGTAATCAATGACGTCGCCATGCGGATCTGTTTCTCGAACCGTCGCGGCGGCAACACGGCCGGTAATCTCGATGCCAAGAATCGAGCAGTTATAGGTTTCGGGCGCCGGATTCGAACCGAATGTTCCATAAGCCGAACGGGCAAAAACCGGAAACGGAATACCATATTTCGTGCCGGGATGGGAATTTAACAAGATCGGGGCGAGCACGATTGTGTTGCCGAGCAAAATGGTAAACAGTGCCTGCCACCAGTTCATACCGACCGAGATCAAGCTCGACGCCATCATATAGGTCGGTATGCAATGGGCCATCGAGATCCACAGCGCGGCATAGTTATAGGTCGTCCAATTGCGTTTCGCGACTGGAACCGGGGCAAGGTCTTCGTTGTATAGTGATGACGACTCGATGTCTCGCAGCCCTTCCTCGTTCAGCTCGACTCGTCCGTCGTCGTGGATGGTTTCGCTCATAATCCTATTGTTGGGAAAGCAAGCCGTTTTAATCTCGATGTTAAATCGATCAAATATTCTCGCAATTCTGCTACCGGAAGGCTCCCGGGAGGAATGAGATTATCGCCCAACTTAATCTGATCCAAAATCCACGCTAGTTGTCCGGGGCTCAATCCCGTATCCTTTTTCTGAGCGGCCGCAAGAGCGTCTTCAAGATCAAACCCGGCTTTTTCGAGCTCGCGGACATCAACCAAATCTCGAATTTCAGCGCGTGACAACAATGTACAGAGTTTATTTGCCATAATCTCTTCCGGTGAATCTATACGGATTCCGTTTATTTCTCGTTTTTCGCGTTCTAACTGGAAAACATATTCACGGATCAAATCAACGACGACTGCTTCATCGCCCCGTTTGACCAACAACCGCCTAAAATCAGGTGAGGTTTGGATTGATTCAACTTTTGCGCTTAATGTTTGAGCGACCTCCCGGACGATCGCAAAGCCATTTTCGATTTCGTTTTCCAGCGTGAACAGATCTAAGTCCTCTGTTTTACGATGCCCAAAATAAAACCCGGCCAATGCCGCACCGCCCGTCAAATAAAAGTGATTTTCACGGCTAAAAAATTCGCGCAAAAAGTCGTTTTGTAAATTGTTAAGCGTGTTTTTCATCGAGCAAACCTTCTTTGTCCCAAAACTCGAAGAGAGACTTCCAAAAAGCCAGCCTTCGTCCGAGATGCTTGGATATTTGCCGCCAATTTTGCCATACTTCCCAAGGCGTGGTGAATTTCCAAACTTCGTAGTCGCGTGCTTCCCGTAATATTTTTCCGAGCAGACGAAATCGCTCATCATCAGGGGCCGATCTTAACTTTTCGCTTAATTCAGCAACTGTCATCGGCGCATCCCACAAAAAATATGGTCTCGATAATGGCGAATCCAAGTCTGTTGAAAGGTTGTTCATTCTATACTCCACTTGTAGCAAGATTTTACTCTATTCCGGCAGACCCATCCGTTTCAGCAGATACTTGTATCGCGGGTCGGTGGCGTTCGGACGATTGCTCTGCACTGCGGCAAAAACCCCGCCGTCACTCCCAATCGTATTTAAGCGGCAGGGCCTATTAATTAAGATCGCCAAACCGATGCTGCAATATTGCCGTGATCGCTATCGCCGCCGTCTCGGCACGCATGGTGCGGCCGCCGAGCGTGACGATGCTGGTCCCGCCAGAGCGTCCGGCATCCAATTCCAAATCATCCCAACCGCCTTTCGGGCCAAAAATCGCGGTCATTTTCTTTCCCGGCGTAAAACTCGCGAAATCGGTGCCGCCACGCTCGGAGAATAGTACAAACTCGCCGTTTTTTGCGTCCGCAATTAAGTCGGGAAAAAGCGTCGGTTCTTCTATTCGCATCAGCTTTGCCCGACCCGATTGCTTTGTCGCCTCGAGGGCTATCCGGCGCCAGCGCAACATTCGTTTTTCGGCGTCTTTGAGCTTTACGTCACAGCGGACCGTGTGTATGGGCATGAGAGCGGAAACGCCGAGCTCGACCGCTTTTTGAATTATAAGGTCATATTTTTCGCCGTTAAGAATGGTCGCCGCGAGCGTGATTTCAAAACCGGATTCGGGCGAGCCGGGAGCGATCTCCTTTACTAGCGTCAGGTGGGAAGTTTTCTTGCTTATTTCCGTTACCGACGATAGAAACTCGCGTCCCTCTCCGTCAAATACGGAAACCTCATCACCGATTTTCAGCCGAAGCACGTCCCGTAAATGGCGGGTTTCGTCGGCGTCGAGCAGTACAACGGTGCTGGAAAAATTGTCGGGTGGAGAATAAAAACGACGCATATAATATGGCTAAGTCGTTCGGCCAAAACTGAGACAGTTGTCCATAATGTTTCAACCAAGCCTAAACTTCACGAAATTTATCAAGATAATCCGGCGATCTTTGTCTCAAATCCAGCCAGGTTTCAAAGATCTCAGGTGTTTGCAGCCAGATGGTTAGCCATGCGGCAATCTCAGCGCTGATTATCTTCGTCGTACTCTCGATATTCTCCCGTTCGGTAGTTTGTTCGGCGGCCCTCTTTCCGTGCAGTGCGGTCTCGCGGACAAGTATCAACCCTTCCCGGTCATTTTCATTCTGGTACTTACGGCGCAAATTCTCAAGTTTTCTTATCGACCCGGCGGCGCTTTTCAGATCGCCGATTTCAAGGACATTCCGAAACGCGGCGTCATACGGCCTGTCAGACGCCCGCTCAACGTAAAGAGCCATTATCTCTGAATGACGAAGCTCCGCACCCTCGTCGGCGAGCAAACGGGCAATTATCATCGGTGAATCGACCGCCGCCGCCCCATATTCGCTCTCGACGGCGGTTGAAATGGCTTCAATCTCGGCGGCCCCGACATTTTCGCAATCGAGCTTTTCCCAAACCTCGATAATGAGATCGTTTTTTGTTCGAGAATTCCATGACATATATGAAGAGAGGAGACAGGAGACACGAGAGTTTATCTGGCCTTTTTTGTCTCTGGTTTTTCGATGATCCAGTTCTCGGGTTTATTTGCGATTGCGACGAGCATTGAGATTATCTCATCATATTCAAGGTAGGGTTCCGTCGCTCTTGAACGATCCGAGTATTCAGAGCGAGCCGCGAACTCTAACCATGTCTGTGTTTCGGCGTCGTCGTTCACACGTTACCCATCTCCCGTCTCCCCGTCCCATGTCTCCCGTCTTCTCTTGTCTCTTGTTTCCTGTCTCTTGTCTTCTCAAGAAGCTCGGACGACGAATGATCCTTCGGGTCGCCGACGATGGTGACGGTGCCGCCGCATTCGCGGACTATGTCTCGTTCTGGGACGGTTTCGATAGTGTAATCTGTTCCTTTTGCGTGATAATTGGGTTTGATAGCGCGTATCAATTCCTCGACGGTCGGCTCGTCGAAAATTGTGACGAAATCGACGCAGCGGAGAGACGAGATAATCTCGGACCGCTCGTTTTCCGGTGTATGGGGGCGGCCCTGGCCCTTTAGCAGGCGCGTCTGACGATCGGAATTGATACCTACCACGAGCACGTCGCCCAAAGCCTTCGCCGCGATCAGATAGCGGACGTGTCCGGCATGGAGGAGATCGAAGCAGCCATTGGTCAGTACGATGATCGAGCCAGAGGCACGAGCGAGATTCGTCGCGCTTACAAGCGCTCCGCGTTCGAGAATCGGTGCGGAATAGTCGGGCATAGATTCTAGGTGGCCTGTTTCGATGTGAGCTCGTCCGGGTTTGAATGCAACGATTCGGCCAGCTCGTGGGGCAAAACACACGCCGTGCCTTTCTTCATAACGACAATTCCACCGGCGTGATTTGCGATATTTGCGGCCTCGGCAAAGCTCATCCCCGATGCCAGGCCGAGCGCGTACGCGGCGATTACCGTGTCGCCGGCACCGGTGACATCGACCGGTTCGGGCGAACCGACCGCGTCGATTCCAAGCGGCGGTTTGTCTTTTTGGAATAGCGTCATGCCCAGATTGCCGTTTGTTACGAGCAGCGCTTCGAAACCGAGACGTTCTCTAAGCCCGGAGCATGCTTCCTCGGTAAAATCTTTTCCAAGTATCTGCTCCACCTCTTCGCGGTTGGGCGTCGCGGTGGTCGCTTTGGCAAAATCATGAAGCCTGTAACGCGAATCCACGATCATCGGTATGCCGGCCCTGGCTGAATGTTCCCGGGCGTCCGCGATGATCTCGGGAAAGATCGCCCCGTAATTGTAATCAGAGAGGATTATCGCATCCGCGCCGTCTGCGGCTTCAGCGAAATTTTGTCTCAGTTCATTCTTGATGCGCGCCGATATTTCGGTGGGATTCTCGTAGTCTATCCTTATTACCTGCTGCCTTCCGGCGTAATGCTGGCCGGCCAGCACTCTCACCTTGGTCGTCGTCGAAAGGTGAGTATCGCGGACTACGAAGCGACAATCGACACCACATCCTTCGAGCGTCGTAATTAACTTTTCTCCGTTTGCGTCTTGTCCGGTGATACCGATCAAAACCGGATTGGCGCCGAGCGAAGCGACGTTGGCGGCGGCATTGGCGGCCGCGCCGGGGAGCGTGGCGGTCGAATCGTGCCGCAGGATAAAAACCGGTGCCTCACGTGAGACGCGAGAGATGGTTCCGTGCAAAAACTGATCGGCGACCAGATCGCCCACGATGACGACCGTCTTTTGGCGAAATGCGTCCGTAATAGTTTGGGCCGGGTCAGTCATTAAGGTATTCGAGAACCACTTTGCTTTGCCTACTTCTTAGAAACTGTCTTTCCGCAAGCCGCAAATCAGTGCACAAGCCCGCGCGTGAGCAAGGACGGTACACGCACCCGCGGACTTGTGCGATGGCCGTCCCAAGAATTTTCACGTAAAGTCGCAAAGAACGCAAAGGAAGGAGAGGAACGCGATAGATCCGGACATAAAACAAAAATGGTTGAAGACGCCTCCAACCATTTCTGTTTTAATTGTCTAATGATTCTAGTGCGTATCGTAGCTCGCAACCGGGTAATCGTTTGGAGATCCCCATTGGCCGGAACCCAGCGAGCCATTGAGGCTGCTCTTGTAATAAAATATACCGCCCGCGTCACGCCATACCGCGACGTCGGTTTTCCCGTCGCCGTCGTAATCGTTTTGAACATTAAGGTCGGAGCCGGTGGTTCCGAAAAATTCGGTTAACAAAGAGCCGTTCGAGCTGCGCTGGATGTACCAGATGAGGCTCGATGTCGGAGTCGATCCCTCGCGGACGACTGCGAAATCGGTCCTGTTATCGCCGTCATAGTCGCCCGGGACGACGAGGTCGTTGCTAAGGCCCCAGGGAACGGCGGCTAACGCGCCATCAATAGACCGACGCGAATAAAAAATCGCCTGGCTGGTCGCCGTCGCGCCGGGACGCTGAACGGTAAAGTCGAATTTGCCGTCGCCATCGTAATCGCCGGGAGCCGTGAAATCGGTGGAAACGCCCCACTGCGTAGCCGTAAACGCGCCAGCCACGCTGCCTATCACATACCAGATCATGTTGCCGCCCGTTCGGCGTACAACCGCGACGTCCGTTTTTCCGTCGCCGTCATAATCGCGGGCGACCGGTTCGTCACCCGTCTGGCCAAACTGTACCCCGACAAAGGTTCCGTTGCTGCTGTTCAAACGGTAAAAAGTACCGTTTGTGTCGCGCCAAACCGCGACATCGCCCTTGCCGTCGCCGTCATAGTCGCCCGGCGTCATAAAATCCTGGCTCGCGATGCCAAAATTTGTAAATGTCTGGCCGCCGCCGCTCCGGTTGGTGTACCAGATGTTTGTGCTGGGGCGAAAAATCGTAAAGTCGGCCCTGCCATCGCCATCTGTATCGAGAGCTCTCCGAAGGCTGAGCTGGGCGAACGAAGGCAATGCGAGGAGCATTGTCATAACCGAAAACAAAGCGATTTTGCCGCTTCGGGCGATAATATTTCTCATAGCGAAAGTCCTTAAACTAAAACTTTAGACCGGATAGGCGATGCCGTGCAATGCCGATTGAAATTAAAATATAGCACTTTTAATGCGCAATTTGCAACAAAAAGGTTGGCCGCGTCTGCGATCAATTTACCAACGAAACAGGGCTTTTTACAAAACTAAGATGTTAGACGCGCCCGGCCCGACATTAGTTGGAAAACCAAAATTTCTTTTTTCCGCCTGGCGCGACTGCGTAATGGTCAGCGTCTGAGCGCCGACGGTGATCGTGCCCGTCCTACGAATCGTCGGATTGACGGTGACGCGAAATGTGAACGTCCCGTTGCCGCTCATCGCGTCCGGCGTCGATACTTTGATCCACCCGGCGTTGCTTTTCACCGCATAATCACAGTTTTGCGCAGCCGTGACATTCACCGTGAAAACTCCGCCCTTTGTCGGGGCGGCAATCGCGTTTATCGCGGGTGCGATTGTGCAAACCGTCTGATTTCTCAGTGCCCGGTCGACATTAAGACGACCGCCGCTTTTTACAACGCCGACCCAGTCCGCGAGAGGATCTACCGTGTTCATCAGCGTCGCCTTGAGCGAGGCGGCCGAGAGCGACGGGTTATGTGCGGACAAGAGCGCCGCCGCGCCGGCGGCATGTGGCGTTGCCATCGAAGTGCCGCTCAGCGTGCCGTAGCTCGAATTCGAAGAGAACGTGGTGCTCAAAATGCCCGATCCGGGTGCCGCCAGATCGACGCTGACCGCTCCAAAATTTGAGAATCCAGCCCTAACGTCGGTCGATGTCGAGGCCGCGACACCCAAAACCGACGGTGATGTGTAGCCGACCGGAAAATACGGACTCGTATCGACGTTTGTAGCCTGGTTGCCCGCCGCAAAAACATTCAGAATCCCGGCGTCGCCCATCGCGTCGAGCGCGTCTTTTGTCGCCTGGTCATAGCCGCAAGCCTCATCACACCCGCCGTAAGAATTGTTTGTAACACGTATGTTTACGCCGCGATTCTTCATCATGCGGACGTAATTGTAGGCATTGATGAGCATCGCAGACGTCGTGCCAAAGCCGTCGTTGTCGTAAATCTTGACGGTCATTATCCTGACGCTCCAGTTTACGCCGGAAACGCCGAGCATATTGTTGCCGACCGCGCCGATCGTTCCGGCGGTGTGAGTGCCGTGGCCGTTCTCGTCAATCGGGTTGCCGTCGTTGAAAAAGAAATCGGCGCCGTAAACGTCATCGACAAAACCATTTGCGTCGTCGTCAACTCCATTGCCCGCTATCTCTCCCGGATTTGTCCAGGCGTTGGCGGCGATGTCTTCATGCGTGTAACGCAAACCCGTGTCGATATCAGCCACAACCACCGCCGAACTGCCCGTCGTCAAATCCCACGCCGCCGGGGCTGATATTCTGCTTAACCCATACATTCCGCCACTGGTGAATTGCGGGTCGTTTGGCGTCGCGAGGAGATGATAATAATAGTTCTTTTGAACATACTCGACACCGTCGCGAGATTTGTATCGTTCGATGGCCTCTTCCAGGCTGGTTCCGGCCGGAATCTTTACCCGCTGCAAGCCCAGGTCGGCAAAATTTTCAAGCACCGCGGCTCCAATCTTACGATTTGCCGCCTCAGCCCTGCTCGATCTCGGATCGCCATTGAATTTGACCAACAGCTCGTCTTTTACAAAAACGCCCCGCTGAGCTTTCTGCGCGTTTGCAAAGCCCGCAAGCGCGGCCAGCGAAAGCAGTGCCGTGACAAAAAGGCGTCTAATGAATGAAGGCTTTCGGTCCATAATATCGTTTCGATGAACAACTCCGATGATCTAATATTTTCAATCGGCCCTGACTATCAAATCCAAGCTCAATGTTACGCTGAAATGCTGTGATAAACAAGGGTTTAGAGAGTCGAACAGAGTGAGATTTGTCCGCAAAACGCGGTGGTTTCCGCGGCGAACGCGGTGGTTCGCGGCGGCCGCGTGATTCGTAATTTGTAATCGGTAATTGATTATATCGTGGAAGCTGAAAGGCTTTGCGCGTTTTTATTATTAGTAGGTAGTGTTACACGAGTAATATTGCCGTACTCAACATCTCGCGCCGAGCTCCCACGCGATCCGAGTTGTCCTTCAAAAAGATTCACGACAGAATTTCCGATTTTACTCGCCCGCCATTTAGGAGATCCCTTTTCATGAAAAGCAATAGTTCCGTCCGCCGATTGTTCGTCCGGTTTTTTATCGCTGGCCTCGCCCTCGCGCCGCTGGTGATTTTCTCGCTGTTTGAGAGCAGCGGCAACGCCGTCGGTGCCGCGTCACGATTTTATCGCGGCGGTGACATCACTGAGTCGATTATCGGCCGGGTGGACAGCGCGCCTATTTTCGAGGCTGCCGACGATAACGGCCGGTTCGAGACGTTGGTCCAACCTGTAGTTCGCGTCGTCCCGGTCAGCGGTGCTCCGGGCGACCAGATAAATGTCGTCATCATGGTCGATTCGCAGGTTAGCGAGACAGCTGTCTCGTTTAGCCTCAACTTCGACGCGTCGAAACTAAGCATCAGCGGCGTCAGCGGAACGAATAGTAATCCCGATGTAATTAGCGGCGTGGATACGCCGTTCTCCACGCGGACCGTCAACGCGAACCAGGTCGCATCAGGACGAATCGGACTATTGCAATCGTTCAACGGGGCCCTATCGCCCGGCCCGCGTCATATCATCACCTTTCGGTTTCGCATCCTGCCCGGTGCCGCGACAGGTGCCAGCCCGATAACATTCGGCGACGTGCCGATTCTTCGGAGTATGACGAACGAACAGGCTGATTCAGTGGATGCGACCTACACCGGCGGCGACGTGACGGTCACAGGTGTCGCGCCGGGAACGCTTCAATTCAGTTCGGCTGCCGCCACCGTCGTCGAAAACGCCGGAACCGCCGCTTTGACGGTCACCCGCACCGGTGGAAGCTCCGGGGCAGTTTCTGTTCAATTCGCGACGGCAAACCAAACCGCGACCGGCGGTGGCTCATGCGCCACCGGAGTCGATTATGTCACTACTTCCGGAGTTTTGAATTTTGCATCCGGCCAAACGTCGGCGGTAATCAATGTTACTGTTTGCAACGACTCGGTCGTCGAGCCGAACGAAACCCTCACACTAACGCTCTCGAACCCGACCGGCGGGGCAACTATCGGAACACCCGGTTCCGCGACGCTAACAATCACCAACGACGACATAGCGCCAACGCCAACACCGACTCCGACTCCGACTCCGACTCCGACTCCCACTCCGACACCGACACCTACTCCAACACCGACGCCAACACCGACGCCGACTCCGACTCCGACTCCGACTCCGACTCCGACACGGACACCGACGCCGACACCGACACCGACCCCAACTCCAACACCGCAACCAACCCCCGTCGTGATCCTTGCAGTCCTGCCGGACTCAGTAGTAGAGGGTGGTTCGGCAAATCTTTTTTACACGTTCATCCGCAGCGGGCAAACCGGAAACGTGCTGACGGTAACATTTACGCTTGGCGGAACTGCAGCTCTCAATTCTGATTATTCATGCTCGCAAGGCGCCGGGGCGACCGCTCTGACCTGTTCCGCTTTCGGGCAGATAACGTTTGCGGCGGGTTCGGCGAGCGCCCAATTAGTCGTCGATCCGACACCGGATACCGCGGTCGAGGGCGTCGAATCAGTTGTCGTGAACATGACATCGGGGGCGGGATATTCCGTGGGCAATCCGAGTTCGGCTACCGGCACCATTGACGATTCGACCACTCCGGGCTTCGAGGCCGATCTGGCCGCAAGGCCATTGGGCGACGGTGTGCTCCGTTCGAACGATGTCGAGGCCGCTCGCGCGATCATCGCCGGCGATCCGGTAAACACGTCTACCAACGAGTTTCAGCGGGCCGATGTCGCGCCCTACGAAACTCAAGGCGACGGCCTGCTGCGCGCCAACGATCTGCAACTGGTCAAGAATTATGTCGCGGTGCTTGTCGGCCCCCAGCCGGCGGGCGGCCCGGCGGCGGCGCTCGGTAGAGGAGCAATGAATGAAATCGCCGATGAAAAGGCAGATGGCCGTACGATGCGGGTCGTTTCAAGCAAAGCGGCCGCCGGCGGTAAGGTTTCGGTCGCGGTCGAGATCGACGCGCTCGGCGATGAGGTCGTTTCATTGTTCTCGCTGCGTTTTGATGGTTCTATGCTGATGAATCCGGTCGTCACTCTCGGCGACGAAGTTCCAGAAGGCACCGCTCTTACAGTCAATGTTGTCGACGACGGTAGCATAGTAGTGCTTATCGATTCCTCTGACGCCTTTGCTCGTGGAGTGTCCGCACGGGTCGTGAACATTACGTTTGATATCGCAAAAGATGTACCTATCGGCGAAACGGCCATCACGTTTGACGGTTCGGGCAGTTTCTCGGATGCAGCCGGTAGATCGCTGGGGGCGTTCTACCAGGACGGGTCGGTCACCGTCGTCGGACGGATGACTAGGGGAGTCAAACCATAATCGTCTATCTCTGCGACCTCGCGCCGGGAACGCAGGCGCCCTCGCCTGCAACGCCGGTTCCTCCGGCGTGACGTAGATTAGTATTTCTCAAGTTGAATGACCACCACGTTCGTCAGCGTCCTAAGAAGGACGCTTGCAGGCGAGGGCGCCTGCGTTCCCGGTCTGACCTTTAGCAGTCGCAGGTGAAGCCGTCGGTTATTATGAGGTCGTCGATGTATTGGCCTTCGCGCAAGCCGCCGATGTCTGTGCCGACGCGCCAGCGAAGTTGGATTTGCTGGCCGGCGGCTGTCGGCGGGAGGCCGACCGCCGTGGTTATAAACTCGGGAAGCTCATTGGTCCCGCTCCGGCCGGACCAGCCCTGACGCGTCGCGAGCGGGTTTTGACAGCAGGCGTCGAGCGGGCCGTCGTAGCCGCCGGATTCGAAAACGCCGCCGGCCGCGATTATATCTTGCCATTCGCTATTTCCGATCCTTATCTCCAGTACTGAACCGTCGTAGAGACGGTTGCGTAGGAAAGTCGATTCAAACTCGTACCGGTTTCGAAAAGCGACGCGTGCGGATGGCGACGTGATTGAAATTACCGGCGTGACCAGTTCGTTCAGGCCGATTTGACTGAGGTCCGGGGAAAACGCCGATTTAGCTGCGGACTGAGAACGTCGCGCGCTGATCGTCCAGTTACGAATTCCGGCCGGAATTGTGTCAGTGGCCGAACGCGTCCAACGCTGCGGCAGGCCGGAAAGTGCGACACGGTCGAAATTTTCCCGGAACGCGATCTTTTGCGTTCCAGTCTGTATGGCGACGTTAATACTTCCCAGGTCTTCGGCCCCGTCCTGTAAACGAAATGTCAGTGTAATCGCACCGCCGCATACGACACCGGGTGATACGGTGAAGGAGAACTGGCGGGTGATACTCGGACCATTGACCGACAACGTACCATAGGTCTGCGCCGAGCCAGGATCAGTAACGCCGCCGGTCGCAAGCAGGGTCGCAACAAGGTTTTGCGTTCTAATAACACCCGTGTTTCTGATCGGGACGGAAATCGTCAGCCTTTCCCCCGGGTCTGGTGCCCCATTTGCCGCGCAGCTTTCATTTGAGAAACTTATCCCGACATTCCGCAATACGGGAATCGGTTGGAGCGAGAAATTCTGAGCCATCGTCTGGCCGTTTGCGAGATTTACTGTGACCGTCTGACCTCTGAATCCGCTCGCGGAGGCGGTGACCGTGTACGTGCCGGGCAAAACGGCAAGACTGCCATAGCTGCCGTTCGTCGCCGTTGTCCGCGAATAGACTGAGGCGGTGACCATCGCCTTTGCTACGGGCTCGCCAGAGGCAATATTTGTGACGATTCCTGTAATTGCAGCTCGCGGCGCGGGTGTGCATTCCGGGAACTTAAATTTGCCAATCCGCGTCAGCCATGTGAAATCGCTGAAATTCTGGCTTTCGAGCGTATAGTATTCGCCGGTCATCCAGAATGTGCAGTCGTCCGCCGGGTCGACACTCATCCCGCTGTAATCGCCCCATCGAAAGCCGAACGCCTTTTGAACTCCCGTCCCCTCGATCAGCGTTGCTTCGTCACGAAAAGTACCGGCCGGTTCCGAAGCCAATTTTCCGGTGTAATAGATCGAAGGCGGCTTGTCGTCCGCGACGTGGTTATATCCTACCGCCAGGTTGCCCTGATGATCCTGAGCGGCACCGGCGATCCAACGTGACGAGGGACCATTCCCGATCGTCGCCTGTTCCGCGACAGAAAAAACGCCGCCCGCCCGCCGTAGCTCGTATAGACGAACACCCGCACGGTAGGGCTCGGACGACAGCCGAACTGTTTGGTTGACGACAATCGATTCGCTTGTGCCGAGATTTCTGTACGAGGCGCGATAATTTAGACGGTCGCTGTTTGCGTCGAGCTTTTCGCCGGGCGCGGGCTGAGAGATGTCCGTCCGGCCATCCGGGCTTGTCGGGTCGAATGCGGCAACCGCGAGAGGACTTTCGGCCTGCTCGGTAAATGTTGAACTCAATGGGTTTGCAAAATCCGCATGAAAATCGAACAAGCGAATCGCATCCCGCGCGTCGCCATATTCAGTGGCCGTATAGCCGATGAAAACATTCGGCGAACCGGCGGGCGGCGGTATAAGTCCGTCGAGATCGGCGGCGAGTAGATTGCTGCGGCGCGATGTCGTAGTCGAAGGCCGGTTGAAGTAAATGTACGCCGCGGATGCGTCGCCCGCGAGCATCTTTGCCCGTTCGAAGGCGAAAATGCCGACGCCCGCGAAGTCGGACCCGATGAATTCCTCGGTCGACATATAATACCCGTCGGGCCACACGCCAAATTTGGCCACGTCATTGAGCCTAATGTTTGGCATGACGAATTCGTATAGATGATAGGCACCTTCCGGGTCGCCAGTCTTCGAGACCGCGATCATCTGGCGGAATGGCGGAAAATTATTGCAGTACTGGCTGAGCAGCCAACGGTCGGCAAGCGAATCGTATAGAACGACCGGCTCGCCGTCATCGCGTGTCGAGCAGGCCGTCCCGAGCGGCTCGAACAGTTGGCTCATCTTGAAGGGCTGCGTGATGGCGCGCCCATCTTTGTCAAAAATACGAACAAGCGCGTTCACCGCCTGAACGTAGTGATTCGGGCCGACGTCGCCGATAGTGTCCGGCGGTATAATGACCGCGCCAAACGCGGTTATATTGTCGTAATTCGACAGCCCGATGAAGGACAGAGAAGGCGTAGGCATCGCTACAAGAGAAGAACGCGCTATCGCCTGATCGGCATCATGCGTCGCATTTTCGCCCAAGGCCGGAGGCGTGTTCGCTCCGATCTCGCGAAGGCTGTATGTTTTGAACGAGCTTGTAGGTCGTAAAACCTGCAAAGCGCTCACAGGACGAGAAGCGGCATGCGCGGCGGCTGTTCGAAAAATTGGAACGGGGTGATCGGGATGACGTCCGGTGCTTACTGATTCAGGTTCTTCCGCCGCTTGTCGGCTGACGAGAAAGAGTCCGCATACAAGCAATACAAATATTACGGCCGCCGTTACTCTCATTTCGGCTACTGGAATGGTTTTAAACAGGGATGAGCACTTCAATTTCCACGCGTCGCTTCGCTTCGTCGAGAAAACCTTCGATTGCGGCGGCGACCTTTTGACGCGTAAGGATCTGCCGCATCTCGCCGCGTTTTTCGTCGAGCGTCGGCATTAGCAGGCCCGGGAAACGCCGTCGGAAATCTGGAACGAATGCGTCGCGGTAATATTTCGTTTCCTCATCCGCCGTTATTACAACAAAAGAGGCGAAGCGAAAATCGATGTATTTTTCGATCGCGAGACGCTGGGCAATTAGCCGCTCAAAGGCTTCGTCTTTGACCGATTCAAAACCGACCTGCTTCAATCTGGTCTCAAAAGCGGCGGGCGAAGGGAAAAAGCCGAGCGTCTCGGTTATCTCGTCCGCGATCTCCTTTTCGTTTGGCGCCGCCCGCGGCAGCCTCTCCGCTTCGATCGCAAAAAGCCGCTGGTTTATCAGAGTCTGCAGGGCCTGATTTAGATCCTCCGACCGAGGCTGATCAAGCTGAACACCCGGCTGCAACGCAAGCTGCCAGACGAGGTCAGAATAAGTTATCAATTGCGAGCGTGCTCCGCTGCCAACGACTGCAACCGTTTTATCCACGATCTCCTGCCCGCTTACCGTCCAAGCTGCCAGCAGGAGACAGAACACCATTGAGGATGCTTGAAATATTTTCGATCTGCCGGACGCTAAAATCATGTTTCTATCTCAATTCTCAATCGCTTTGAGCGATGTGTCAACCGAATAAGGTAGGAGGTATTTGTTATTTTGATATCATATACGGTTCAAAGGGTTCTCAGCGACCTCAGCGTCTTTCTTCGCGCCCTCTGCGTTTGAAAAACCTCAACAAATATTCAACGCGGGAAACGCGGAGGCTCAAGCAAAGGCCGGAGAGAAGAATTCAACCTCAAACTGACCAACACCCAAGAGTTGGTAGGGTCCTAATCCTGTGGTGTCGGCCTAAATTCCGTGCATACGCTCGGCGATGTCTCGCGCTTTACGCGTCTGACGAAGCGGGTCGCGGCCTTTGCCGGGCTTGACCCGCTCGAGCGGTCCCTTACCGGTCGTGTTCGTTTTGGCAGCGTCAGCAAGGCCGGTTCGCCCTTGCTCGGCTATCAGCTCGGACAAGCGGCCCAGATTGGTAGCCGATATGACGCGAAGATGAAAAGCTACCGAGCTTTTTGCGGAGATCAGCAGAGACCTTTTTTTTGTGCAACGTAGGCTAGAGTGTGCGCCATCATATTATCGACCTCAGACGTGCCGATAGTCGTTTAGTATGATGATTAAGTCTGAGGCCATTTCCCCGGCTGGATAACCCTCCTTCCAGTCGGGGATTTTTTTTTGATCTTGCAGAAGCCCGCACGGTTAGTAAGGGCTTTGGACGTGTTGAAAGTTAAACCGTTGCTAAAGAGTCTCTGTCAAAACTGGGCAATCGTTTAAATTGGCGAGAATTTAGCCACGAATGCACGAATAAATGAGGGAATTCTTCGTTTTTATTCGTGCATTCGTGGCCAATTCTTTTAAAGTGGTTGACTATTAACACGGCCTCTAAAGCGCGGGCTCCTTCACCCTCGCTAATAGCTTTTCGATCTGTCTCGTATGCCGCTTCTGGTGCAAACCGGCCATAACAAGCCATTCGCCGGCCGTCAGATCGCCGAAGAATGGATGCGGGAATTTGTGAGTGGAGAAATCGAAGTGTTCGAAATCGTTCTTCATTGAATCAAACGCCTCGCGGTTCGCATCCATTCTCTCAAGAGCCTCGGCGATATCTACATCGCCGGTCGGATGAACACGCTCTGGTGCCTCGACCTTTAGACCGGCTATCTCGCTGGCGCGCTCGTCGAAATTTACGGTCAAAGCGAAACTGCCATCCGAGGTCTTGCCGTCGGCCTTTGACGCGTCGAGCAGCTTCATGCAAATTCGCGAGATTCCAAAATCGACCATCGATAGATGCTCGACGATCTGCTGAATCGACCATTTCTCACCTTCGGGCAAGGCGGTCGCTTCGTCGGGCGATATTTCGGCCAATGTCGCGGCCAGCTTATCGCGGAACGTGTGATTTGCGGAATAAATGTCGTCGATATTTTCGTAGTTCATAAATTATTTTGCCGGAATCGCCGGTTGTGCGGTTAAAATCAGACGGTGCCATCTGGAAAAACTCCTGACACTGTCGGCCTCGTTTCTCATCTTTTTCAGGTATGCGGTTTGCAAATACAGAAGGTCGTCGGCCGTCCAGGCAATCTCGACGATCGGGTTATAGGAAACCAAGAGCTTTTCATCCGGCAATGTTGAGAGCGGCTGATCGGGCGTCGCGTTTGCGTCGCTTTGGATGTTCGCGTTCGGATCGGAAGCCTGGAGTGCGCGCTGCTGCTGGCGATCGTATGCCTGGGACGAGATGAGCAGTTGGTTGCGAAGCGGGATTGCCGCCTGGGTCGGGTTTGTTCCCGCGGCGTCATAAATCCGGATTTGATTATCGAAAGCCGCCGCAACTTTTGTCGAATCCGGCGACCAGACGGGTCTCGCGGAAGTTTGATTGTCGTCGAGTCGCCGTTCGCGCCCATTTTTTTCGATGATCCGGGGCCTACCTTGTGGCGTCATCATTTCGCCCTTTCCGCCCGCGATTACTTCGAGGTATCTCCATTCGCGCGCCGTTGCCGCCAATGCCACGAGCATCGTGCTGTCCGGCGACCAGGCGTAATAAAAATAGATCAAACCCTCGGTATCGGTAATCGCCTTAACGCCGCTGCCATCGGCCCCGCAGATATATATCTGCTCGGTTCGAAAAGTCAAAATACCTGTCGGCGCCGCGAGCGTCGGACGGGGAGCCGGCGTTGGCGCGGCCGTTTCCGGGTTCTGGTCGTCATTGACGGAATTTGGGTCAATGGCGGGCGACGTTTGGATGGGAGCCATAGCTGCGGGCGAGCTCGTCGCCAACGGTGCGGCCCTGATCATCGCGACAAAGGCCAACGAGCCAGAATCCGGCGACCAGACGATCGTGTCCGGAAAATGGACCGCCATCGTGTCCGATGTCAGCTTCTTTTCCAGCTTGCCATCGCCCGAATACATATCCAGCCTATATTCAAGCTGCACATCCGCGATATGTCGATAGACGGCCAGAATACGTTTCTTGTCGGGCGACAAGATCGTTCGTTCGAGCAGCTCAAACTGCCGTGCCGCATCAAAATCAGCCTGAACGGCCGCATTTATCTCCTGGGCCGCCGCGTTAACCGCGTCGCTCGCCGGGGCCGGGACATCCGCCTCGTACCGGAAATTCAACCGAACCGCCGGCACCGAGCTCATCGCCACCGGCACGATTTGCTGCGGCTGGAAAATATTGCTTTCACAGCCGGAAATAAATAGCGTCGCGCTCAACAAGGCCGTAAAAACCGAGGTCGTAAAAGATGAAAGGTGCAAACCCAAACGCATCACTGAATCATAACGAGCCACTGACCCGAGCGCAAGCGGTTCCGAATCCCGCCTCGTTTTTGAGTCCCGTCTTCACGCCGGCCTCTTCTCCAGAAAGAAGGCTTAGTGAAGCACGAACTCAAACACGCGCCCAACGATCCGTGACACCCATCGGATGCGAGAAAACGGGGCGATTCACCGGGCCGAAGTGGGACGGCTTAAAACATTGTCGATGAGTGGGTTAACGGGAAAACTCGTCCCACTCGCGGCGCCTCACATGTCCAAAGTGGGACGACTCATCCGTCCGGTCTGTCCCAACTGTCCCCGCGCGTCACGCAGGAGGAGCTTCGGACCTATGACAACAACGGTGTCGGCGTGTCAAGCACGACAACTTACGGCTACGAGAGCGACCTAAGCTTACGAACTGCGCCCGTCCTGACGAAGACCACGGCGCAATACGCCTTCGTTCCCGTCGCTAGCCCGACGCCGGCGGCGCCGATGCGCTCGACGGAGAATACGTTTCTGATAAACGATCCTATGATACAACGAGGGCGACCTATCTCGCCCAGAATATGGTCGGTCTTGTGACAGTTGCTAAAATCATGAACGGAGCGGGCGCCGTGGTCGGCAAAACCGAGAGTGTCTATGACGAAGCCGGCCGCTCGCCCGGCCAGCGCGGGTTTGTGACAACCTCAAAAGCGTGGGACAAGCTGGGGATCGACAACTCATCCTTCATTTCGACCCAGGCAAAGTTCGACGTCCACGGCAATCAAACCGAGGCGACCGATGAGGTTTACGACCTTTACGGCCTACGAAACAATCCACAATGCCTTTCCCATCTCGGTAACTTCGCCGATACCCGATCCCGGCGGAACTTATGGCTCGATGACGGCGTTTGTCACGACGACCGAATTTGACCTGGAGATGACCGTACCTGAAACCCGCACCGGGCTGCCGCTATCGACAACGGACGCAAACGGGCTTAAGACGGCTATTGAATACGATCCGGCTACCCTGCGCCCGCGATTTACCCGCACCTATATAAACGGAACGACACAGGTCGGCTCGACAAGCGAGACGATATACAACGACACTTCGAGCAATGTTTTCGTTCGAAACCGGTCGCAGATCGACGTTGCCGGTAACTGGGCCGAGACGAAAACCTA
The DNA here is from genome assembly GCA_031430895.1 of Chloracidobacterium sp. Classification (GTDB taxonomy): domain Bacteria; phylum Acidobacteriota; class Blastocatellia; order Pyrinomonadales; family Pyrinomonadaceae; genus OLB17. The sequence goes on from JANPCJ010000022.1 coordinate 20,335, forward strand.
CTTTGATGGGCTTGGCCGGGCCTGGAAGACCGAAGAAGTAAATACGAACGGCAATATCTTTGTCGTGAAACAGTTCGACGCGCAGGGCCGCGTTTCTAAGGTCAGCAACCCGTATCGGCTGGCTGGCGACTCGTGTTATGTAAATAATGCACCCGTGTGCTGGACGACAAATGGCTATGACTTCGCCAGCCGGGTTACCTCCGTCACTCTGCCTGATGGCGCGACGGTCGCCACCGAATACGGCGTATCGACCACCGCGCCTGTTGGTGTAACCAAACAGATCACGGATCAGGCAAACAAGAAGCGAAAGGGCTTCACGGATGCGCTTGGCAACATGGTTCGCGTCGTGGAAGACCCGACGGGCCAGAATCTCGCGACCGAATATGTTTTCGACGTGCTTGGCAATCTTCGCAAGACAACGCAGGGAGATCAAAGACGATATTTCATGCACGACTCGCTCGGACGCCTTCTGTTTGCAAAACAGCCGGAACAGGATGTCAATCCGAGTTTCGTGGCAGCCGATTCGATTACGACCAACACTGAATGGTCGGCAAAATACGGCTACGACGCCAGCGGAAATATAACATCGACGACGGATGCCCGGAATCAGACGATAACGGCGCAGTATGACCAGCTAAACCGGCTGCAGATTCGCGATTATTCGGATGTGAACACGCCGGATGTATACTTTTATTACGATGGCAAAGGGCTGCCTTCGGCTCCGGGCTATTCAAAGGGCCGAACGACAAAGGTCACGAACGGGATTTCGACAAACGAGTATAATCTGTTTGACGAATTTGGCCGCGTACAGCGGAGCAAGCAGATAACTGACAGCGTGACATATGGCGATGATACGAACCCGATGACATATGCCTACAATCTTTCAGGCGCTTTGATCGAGCAGAAATACCCGTCGGGCCGCGTCGTGAAGAAATACGATTATAATGCAAACGGCGATCTGGCGCAGATTCAGAGCAAGAAAAACAGCAATTCCGGTTTCTTCACCTATGCCGACGCCTTTGCATATGATTCGGCCGGCAATGTCAAGAAAATGCAGCTCGGTAATGGTAAGTGGGAGACGTTCAAATACAATGAGCGTCAGCAGATAACGCAGATAGGATTGGGAACGACCGACACGGATGTAAATCCTAATCTGTTGAAACTCGAATTTTCATACGGCACCGCGACGCAGAACAACGGCTCGATGCTGGAGCAGAAGATAACAGTTCCCGCGGTCGGCTCGAATCCGACATTCACGGCGATTCAAACCTACGCTTACGACTCGTTGAATCGAATTCAGTCCGCGACGGAAACAGTCAACGCCGCCCAAACGTGGAAGCAGACTTTTACGATCGACAGGTATGGTAATCGCCGGTACGATGCCGCGAATACGACGACGATTTCAAGCTGTGCCTCGGCGGTTTGTAATCCGCTGATAAACACCGCAAACAACCGGTTCTCTGCCGGACAGGGCTATCTTTACGATCAAAACGGCAACGTCACCCAGGACGCGACTCTGCAGAGATTCAATTATGACACGGAGAATCACCAAAAAGCGTTCTTCAGTTCCAGCAATCCGGGCGGGACGCCGGACTGGACATACTCCTATGACGGCGATGGTCGCAGGGTAAAGAAAGCATCCGCGACCGAACAGACCGTCTTCGTCTACGACGCAAGCGGACAGATGGTCGCCGAGTATTCTTCCGCGTTAGCCCCCGTCCAGCAGGTCAGCTACCTGACCGCCGATCATCTCGGCAGTCCACGCATTACAACAAACGAAAACGGAGCGGTAACAAATCGCAAAGACTTCATGTCCTACGGCGACGAAGCCCTCTCATCCCAACGAGTCGGAGGCGTTAACGGCAATGGTTACCAGCCAACATCGCCGACACGCAAAGACTATACAGGCTACGAGAAAGATATGGAAAGCGGCTTAGAGTTTGCTCAAGCCAGATTTTTCAGTCCAACCAACGGCAGGTTTACATCAGTCGACCCGCTAACAGCCAGCGCGTCAATCCGCGACCCGCAAACGTTCAATCGCTACTCGTACGTTCTGAACTCGCCGTACAAGTTCGTCGATCCGCTAGGTCTTATTTCCGAAAACACCGGCGCCTGCGGCTCGCGCTGCACCAACAGCGGCCCGTCTGTCGATGGCTCGGCATTTCGCGGTCGGGACGCAACATTCGACTGGACGAAGCCCTTCGCTACACCACCAGCACCACCGCCGGCCGTCGTAGCACTATTTTGGGGAGGTTCGTCTAGCATTGATGGGAAAGCGAGTAGTGACGTAATCGAAATACAGGCTGGTGGAGATACAAGCGGGTTAGGTGAAGCTAAACTTGGCTTCGAAACGACAGCATTGGCCAACAGAATTAAGAGTGATTTTCCTAATGTTTTGGTCATCGCCGCCGGTCCCGATGCTATGGACGCAGTTTTTAAGCGAATCGCCGACAGCGGTTCCTGGAATATTCTCATAGCCGGATACAGTTCGGGAGCATATACAGCTGTTGAATTGGCGAACACATTAGTAACAAAGGGCTATAATGTAAATCAGGTGACAACTGTAGACCCGACAGTCCTTGCGTTTAGCAATCCGCAATTGAATCATGTCGGAAAACATATTGGCCAAGCTGTTAATTATTGGAGGGCCGGGGACGGAACGACAGTCCGTGGGGCGGGCGTAGTAAATATTCAACTGTATGAACGCGATCGACAGAACAAAAAAACGACAGAGTTCATTCACGTAAACATGTTGGATATCGCCGCGCCAAAAGTTCTGACCGGAATCTCTAGGGAGTTACGTTATATTCAAATGACTCAATAACCGAGTTGTGGATGAATTTTATATCTTAACGCGTGTTTTCTAATGGAGAAGTATCATGATCTTAAGTAGCCGACCTATTCGTGCAATTTATTTACTTGGATTTGCAACCGTTTGCGCAGTAACCCTAACGGCAATCTATCGTACCGATTTTGTAACTTTTGCATTGATCGGCAACCAAGTGCTAAAGGGTAGGGTGATGTCGCAGGTCGGGGAACCGATACATAACGCTCACGTTGCTGTCGAATCCGGCTATTTCGATGCTCCGGGCAGTCCCGGCCCTATAATCGTGAGGACTAATAAGGATGGCACGTTCGAAGTTGGCCGTCGAAGCCATTATTATCGGTTGACAGCCTGGAAAGAAGGTTACGCGGCGGACGGCTGCAACCCCGAAATGTGCGTGGGCGACAGCAATCTCAGGATTGAACTTCGTAGAGTTGAAACCAAGCAAACCGTACCCACCGTGGACGAGATTTACGATCTATCTGCCAAATCCGCTTTTTCTTTTAGGCGCGGAGAGGCTGTAGATAGGGAAAGTCCTGACGCTGATATTATTATCAATGTCGACCCTGTGTCGCCGTGGGACATGACTATTTCAGTGCCGCCGGGTGGCGGCATCGCTGGAGCGGAGGTTCCGGGTACCATAGATTTCGATGCGGTTCCTGTCGCTCCCGAAATTTATGAGGATAGTGTAAAAGCGGACAGGTATTTCTATTTCGTAAAAACTCCAAATGGGAAATACGCGAAATTTCGGATAATGCCGGATCATGCCGTC
>JANPCJ010000023.1:0-6495 GCA_031430895.1 Chloracidobacterium sp.
TGGGTTGAAACCCACGGCTAAATTCACGTCACCGCTACGCGGTGAAGGCCGAACACCTTCGCAAAGAACATATGATAACTCCATTGGTGTCAGGGGCTTACAGCCTTAACTTGGCGCGAATGGGGCTTGCCCCCGCTCCGCGTCTGCCATCATTGTGTCGGACTCCAAATTACTTGCTCGTCCTGTTCTTTTTCTTATCCTCGTGCCGCTCAACGGCTAACTGAATTAGCTCATCGATTACCTGCGGAAGTGCCTTCCCGCTACCGGCCCACATTTTTGGAAAACCCGATGCGTCGGTCAAACCGGGCATCGTGTTGATCTCATTCACCAGCAAAGCACCGGTGTCATTCCGCAGAAAGAAATCGACCCTCGCCAATCCCGATCCGTCGATTGCCTTAAATGCGGTCACAGCCATTTGCCTGATTTTATTGGATAATTCATCTGAAACGGGTGCGGGCACGACAAATTCGTTGTTCCCGGTACCGGTATATTTCTCGGCGTAATCGAGAAACTTCTTGCTCTCGTCGCGGATGATATATTCGCCCGGCTGGCTCGCCTGCGGATTTTCATTGCCCATCACCGCACACTCGATCTCGCGCATTTCCAGGCCCTCCTCGACAATGATCTTGCGGTCGTATTCGGCGGCAAGGTCGATTGCGGTCGTCAATGTTTGTGCATCAATTGCCTTTGAAATACCAACCGACGAGCCGAGATTCGCCGGTTTTACAAAACACGGAAAGCCAAGCTTGGTCTCGATCTGCCGGATTACCGATTCGCGCGCCCGTTCCCACTCGCCACGCAAAAACCAGACATATTTGCAGATCGGCAACCCGGCGTCGCGAAACAAAACCTTCATAAAAGCCTTGTCCATCCCGCACGACGACGCCAGTACGCCACATCCGACATACGGCAGATCGGCCATCTCGCACAGCCCCTGAATAGTGCCGTCCTCGCCAAACGTGCCATGGAGCACGGGAAAGATAACATCGACTGGAGCGGCAAGCATCCCTGCTTGCCCGTCGGCGGCTTCCGTCGACACACCCAAATTGCACCCGCCAACGGTCGCATCCCCCGTCAAAAGATGAACATTCTCCGAAGCCTCGCCCTGGCCATCACGAAAAACCTTCTGCGTATGATCGGGAAACTGCCTGATCGATTCCGCCGGCGAGAGCCACCGCCCGTCATTCATAATGGCGATCGGCACAACATCATATTTATCGCTATCGATATTCTCAATAACGGTTATCGCCGAACGGATCGAGATCTCATGCTCGCCCGACCGGCCGCCAAAAATAACTCCAACGCGTGTTTTCATAGTTTTCAGAAGCACCTTCGGTAGCGATTGGCTTTAGATTCATAACATTTGGCTTGGTTCGATAAGATGCTTGATCTTCTCGTTGACCTGATTAAAGAGTTCTTCTTTAACGAGGCTAAAAGTCTTTATGATCTTATCTTTGTGGATGGTAAAGAGTTTGTGAGATTTTACAACGGAGCTTTCCGGCAGGACCCCCGATCTCAAGATCATCGTTCGAAAGCATGACCGAGTATTCGTCCTTGCGGAGATTACTGGTAATTACACAAACCAGACCATCATTGAAAGTCTTGTTGTAAGAATCGTTTGAAACTATCAGCACGGGCCACCGTTTCGTGCTGCTGAGATCGGAATATGGAAAGGGCACGAGAACTATCTGTCGCTGCTTATACATTATCCCAATCGCTGGCCGTATCGTCCCACGCATTGTCTACGGCACATTCCGTTAGGTCGTCCGTAAAATCGCCCATATAAAAGCCGTATTTATCCTGATACAGAAAATCTACGAGTTGGTTAACCTTTTCAATAGATCGGAATTCTTGAGCAAGCTCAATTCCTCCTGCATTCTTTTGTATTCCGAAACCGGCAATTCTATCGTGTCAGTGGTCATAACAAAACTATTTTTACATACAAAAAAATAAACGACAAGAATTCTTCATGTGTCTCTCTCAACCTACGCCGAACGGATCGAGATCTCATGCACGGCGCGACCTGCCGCCAAAAATAACTCCGACGCGTGTTTTCATAAGTATTGTCAGAACCGGGAGCGTTTCCGTAGCGGTAAAATGCAGGTTAGTAAGGTTAGTGAAGTGCGCGCGTCAACGATAAACTTCCTGCCACGAGTTCACTGATCGAACCGACATTGGCGAGTCGTGCGGCAAACAATAGGCATGCATCGAGATCCGCTTTTTCGAGGTCTTCGTAATCAGCCAGTATTTCCTCGTTGGTCACCCCAGACGCCATCAGTTGCAGCATTAAAAAAAAGAACCCGGTCGCTACCGCTCGCGGTTCTGACAAGAAAAGGCGTCGTACATCGCGAAGCCACTTACATCTACTTGACCGCTTCCGCCTTCAACCGATCCGATTCCTGAGCGATCCTCGCCCGATCTTCGAGCAGAAAGTTGAGCGGCGCAGGCGGCGAGGAATGGCGCGGCCTGATTTTAGCTATCGCGTGCTGTGATGTTACTATTCTCACAGGCTTTGACGAGAGCCGACGATCCGCAATTTCAGTCCACAAATGAACGAATTAGAAGGTAAACGAATCCTTGTGACGGGCGGGACAGGCTCGCTTGGGCAGACGCTGGTCAAGCGGATGTTGACGGGCGAGATGGGAACGCCTGAGCACATCACCGTTTTCTCGCGCGACGAGGCGAAGCAGCATTATATGCGGCTCGAATTTCTGAATCGCGAGGCCGCTACCGACGACGTTATTTATCAGAATTCAAAGGACCGTTTGAATTTCAGGATCGGCGACGTGAGGGATTATCCAGCCGTTGTGGCGGCGATGCGTGATGTCGATATTGTTTTTAATGCGGCGGCACTTAAACAGGTGCCTTCGTGCGAATACTTTCCGTTAGAAGCCGTGATGACGAACATTTTCGGGGCCGTGAATATTGTGCGGGCGGTGAGGGAAAATAATCTGCCGGTGGCAAAGGTGATCGGAATATCGACCGACAAGGCGTGCAAACCGATCAACGTGATGGGCATGACAAAGGCCCTGCAGGAACGCGTCCTGATCGAGGCCAACCGCGATTGTCCGAATGTCCAGTTTAACTGTGTGCGGTACGGCAACGTCATCGCCTCGCGCGGATCGATCATCCCGCTGTTTGTCGAGCAGATCAGCAATAACCAGACGATCACCATCACGATGCCCGAGATGACGCGGTTTTTGCTGAGCCTCGACCGTGCGGTGGATACGGTTTTTGAATCGGTTCGGAGCGAGGGGCGCGGGCTGACATTTGTCCCGAAGGTCGCGGCGGCGAAAATTACAGATGTCGCGGCGGTTTTAATGGGCGATAAAAAACTTCCGATCGTTTACACGGGAATTCGACCGGGCGAGAAGGTTCACGAGATAATGGTCTCCGAGGAAGAGTGCTTTCGAACCGTCGAACGCGGCGACTATTACGTAATACTGCCGGTCCTGCCCGAACTTCGCGGCGAATTGGCGTCTGAGCCGAATATCGAGGCCGAATACTCGTCCAAGGATGGCAATCTTTCGCTTGAAGATTTGCGTGAGCTGCTTTATGGGTCCAATAGTGAGATACGACAGTTTCTGACCGTACGACAGACTGCCGAGTCTGTCGAGCAGGTCTAGGTTCCATTCAAGTTGAGTGAGAATAGTGCTCATGAACACGCTCGACTGCTACGACAGATTGCGAGTCTGTCGAGCGAGATCGGGCTCATACTTGTTGGATGAAGGTAAGGTTTATGAACAGGCGCGGCAGCCTGTTCTACGTTAAATATGAAGATTATGACCATTTTCGGCACGCGGCCGGAGATTATCAGGCTCAGTCTTGTTTTGAAGGTGCTCGACCAGCACTCGGAGCATATTACCGTGCATACGGGGCAGAATTACGACGAGAGTTTGAGCGACATTTTTATTCGCGATCTCGAGATCCGCACGCCGGACGTTCATCTGGGTATCAAATCGAAGAGTTTTGGCGAACAAATCGCGCAGATCCTCGCAAAGACCGATGAAATGCTCGAGAAACATCGGCCGGATCGCGTTCTGATCCTCGGTGATACCAACAGCGCACTTTCGGCGATAGCGGCGGCACGGCGGCAAATTCCTGTTTTTCACATGGAAGCGGGGAACCGATGTTACGACGACCGCGTTCCCGAAGAGGTAAATCGCAGGATAATCGACCATTCCAGCTCCGTGTTGATGCCTTACACCGAGCGAAGCAAAGATAATTTAGTTCGCGAGGGAATCGAGCGCGACCGGATATTTGTCACCGGAAATCCTATTAAAGAGGTACTAGATTATTTTGCCGACAATATAGAGGCAAGCGGCGTCATGAAATCGTTGGGCGTCGACCCATTCGAATATTTTCTGGTCACGCTGCATCGTGCTGAAAATGTAGATAATCCTGAGCGGACAAGTAAGATATTCGCGGGGCTGGACGAAGTTGCGACGAAATTTGGCAAAACCGTGCTCGTTTCCGTCCACCCGCGCACCGCTGAAAAGCTCGAACAACACGGCATCCGGCCAAACTCGCCAAATATTCGGCTGCTAAAGGCCCTCGGATTCTTCGATTTTGTAAAGCTGGAAAAGAATTCGCTCGCGGTTTTGACCGATAGCGGGACGGTGCAGGAAGAATGTTCGATATTTGGCATCCCTAATATCACGCTCCGCGATGTCACCGAACGCCCCGAGACTATCGAATGCGGCAGCAACATACTGAGCGGCGCCGAGACCGCTTCGATTGTCAGAGCTGTCGAGCTTGCCATCGCTCAACCCGCCGCCTGGACCGCCCCGAGGGAATATTTGGCGGAAAATGTTTCGCAAACCGTGAGCAAGATAATGCTCGGCTATATGAGTTTCAGACGGCATACTTCTTAGAAGCTTTTTTTCAGAGGATCGAGATACTTAATTATAGGACAGTAAGGAAGGCGGGTTCACCCCCGCTCTTTTGGTTGGCAAAGGAAGAGCGGGGGTAAACCAGCCTTCCTGACTGCACTTAGTCAACATCAATGTCACGCCTTAACGACCAGCCCCGCAACACGCTCTGGATTTTGACCGAGGTATATTATCCGGAAGAAATATCAACCGGATTTTACCTGACGGCGATTGCCGAGGGGCTCGCCTCGAACCGGACTGTCAAGGTTTTGACGGGCCAGCCAAAGCATATGTCGCGCGGCCAGCGGGCGGCAAAACGTGAGGTTCGCAACGGCGTCGAGATATTCAGGGCCTGGGGAACGACTCTCGATAAGAATGTGATGATCTATCGTTTGATCAATATGATCACGATAGGTATTTCGATCTTCCTAAAATCGCTGAGTCGATTTCGCAAAGGCGATCAAATACTCGTCGTAACGGCACCTCCCTCATTGCCAGTGACAACGACGCTCGCCGCCTTGATTAAGGGGGCAAGCCTGACTTTGCTTGTTCAGGACAGCTATCCCGAAATATTGATCGCGGTCGGCGCCGTGAAACGCGAATCCGCCTTTGTCAAAATAGTAAATTTTGTAAACCGATGGGTTTACAAATACGCGTCAAAGATTATCGTGATGGGTCGGGACATGAATGAGCTATTTGTTCGCAAAACAGCCGGGCTTGACGTGCCGATCGTAACGATCCCAAACTGGGCCGATCTCAACGCGATCCAGCCGACGAATCGCGATGACAACTCCCTATTGAAAGATCTCGGCATTTCCGACAAATTTGTCCTGATGTACGCCGGTAATATCGGCCACCCGACGGATGTCGAAACAATCGTCGATTGCGCGCAAATGCTCCTCGACCGCAAGGAGTTTCATTTTGTCTTCATCGGCGCCGGTGTGAAAAAGAAATGGCTGGGCGATGAGGTCGCAAAAAGGGCTTTGAAAAACGTGACGGTTCTCGACTACCGCCCCCGATCCGAGCAGATCATTTTCCTAAACGCTTGTGACATCGGCCTCGTCGCATTGGTAAAAGGAATGTGGGGAACGGCAATGCCGAGCCGTACATACAACATAATGGCGGCCGGAAAACCGATAATTGCCCTGACGGAAGAAAAGTCGGAATTGGCGAGAGTAATCGACGAGGAACAGATCGGATGGCAAGTCGCCCCGGGTGATGCCGAGGCTCTACGCGACGCCATCGTTGAGATGTACGAATCGCCGGCCACGCTGGCCGCGATGGGTACGAGGGCCCGTGAAGCCGCGTTGGCAAAATATTCAACCGAAGCCGCCTTGGACGCCTATCGCCGGGCTTTGACCCATGCCGAATTAAGAGCGGGGGCAAGCCCGCCTTCCTGACTGTTCGATGTTTGTTTTTTAGTTTTCCAATCTTGAGCAATCATCAAGTTTGAGAAAAAGAGTCAAGAATCCAAAGGACAGTCAGGAAGGCGGGCTTGCCCCCATTCGCGCCAAGTTAAGGCTGTAAGCCCCTGACACCAATGGAGTTATCATATGTTTTTTGCGAAGGTGTTCGGCCTTCACCGCGTAGCGGTGACGTGAATTTAGCCGTGGGTTTCAACCCA
>JANPCJ010000024.1:0-12957 GCA_031430895.1 Chloracidobacterium sp.
CTCAAACCCATACCAACGGCGTTCGTCATCACGGAGGATTTCGTTTGCCGCTAGATAAAATTCAAAGATTCGACGCGTTTCGTGCCGCCCTTCCGCAGAAAAGACCTTCCAGATAAAAAACGTCAGCACGCCGACAAAAAAAAGCAGGAAAATCGGAAAACCGGCCACGTAAAGCATTAACGCGACGACGCCAAACGCCATCGCGTATTGCCCCTTGTCCTTCAACGACGAGGGCAGTTTTTTTTGGATGCCGGTTTCAGTCACAAGCAAGCATGATGAGGCCGAGATTATTCCGTCGGAGACTGAGGCGGCGAATTCTTTCGCGTCTGCCGCCCTTTCGGCTTAGCCGCACTCGGCGGCGGCGGCGGAGATTTGGACTCCGGTTCGCAGTGCTCCCGATTCGCCGCGGAGGCCTTTTTGAACTCCGTTTCAACCTTGCCGGCAAAATCAGAGATGGCGTCACCAACCTTCCCGACAACTTCCATCGGCGAATTAAAAACGTATTCAAATGTCTCCGTCAGCGTCGCGGCCTCCATCTTAAAAAGACGGGCAAACTTTTTATCGAGCGGCAGGGCCTCGAACTCGGCCTGGAACCTGTCTTTCACCTGATCCGATGCAGGATTCTTCTGTTGTTGATCTGTCATAATCTTAATCTCTCCGGGGGTAATGATCTCTGCGGTCATTATATCTACGCCCGTTTGCCCCGGAATGTTCCGATGTCGTGCCTCTAATGAATCGCCGTCTTGACCCGCACTCGCGGCTGGGCACCGGACGGTGCCGTTTGCGATTCGACCTTCGTCGTTTGACACTCGGCACATACGCCCCACATACGCAAGCTGTGATGAGTCGGCCTAAACCCGAAGTTGCTCGCCATCTGATCCTGTAAATCTTCAATGTCGGGCGACATAAACTCGATCACCTTGCCGCAATCCGTACAGATCATATGATCGTGATGTTCGTGGTTGTAATGGTGTTCGTAATAAGTCTTGTTGTCGCCAAAACGGACCTCGCGGGCCAGGCCGGCCTCTGTTAGAAGCTTTAGCGTACGATAGACCGTTGTCAGGCCGACGGTCGGGTCCATTTTGTGGACAAGTCCATGCAAATCCTCGCTCGTGAGATGTTCTTCGGTGCTGAGAAAAATTTCGAGAATCAGATCACGCTGACCAGTGCGTCGCAATCCAGCGGCCTGAATATGATCAAGAAAGATCGATTTTTCAACTTGAAAAGTATCCTTATTCTTCACCTAAAAGTATCATCGCCTCCCAGATCGATACTACCATTTCAATTTTGATTTCGCTATCGCGACCTTTGTCCGCAGCGTTTCTATTCGCTCCGGGCTGACGCCTTCCTTCGCGGCAAGCTCGAGCGATCTTGCGCCGAGCAAAAGATAGATCTCGAGCAGTTCTTCCGAAACGTTTGCGTTGAGAGCGGTCAGGTGCCGTGTAAATGTTTCAGTGTCTGCACGGGCAAATGTTCCCGTCAGCGCAGAGGATGTGCTCTGTTCCGAGAGGTTTTGCACGGTGCTCATCACCAACGGCATTAGGATATTTTTAGACTCGGTCGCAGAAAGGCCGCATTTTGTCATCATCTCGATCGATGCGTCGAAAAGCGCGACCAGGTGTCCACATGCCGTGACGGCGGCCGCGTGGTAAAGCGTTTTGAACTCGGTGTCGATGTTGAAAGACAATCCACCGAGATCGGCAACGATGCTTGTACCCAACTCGACTGCCCGCCCATCTCCCTCGACACAAAAATAAGCCCCTCGAAACCGTTCGGGGCCGAGACTCGATTTGCTGATCGAAACAAGCGGATGAATCGAGCCCGTCGAGCATCCGTCCGTTCTCAAATCGTTCAGAACTGTGGATGACAGTGCTCCGCTCGTGTGATAAATGGTCGTCCCTTTGCTGAGTTTTCCGACTAGCGCATTCGACGCTTCAGCGATACAGCCATCCTGGGTCGTGATAAAGACGATCTCCGACGAAATATCCGTTAGCGAGTCAAGTTGGATTATTTTCGGGTACGTTTTTAGCCGCGTCGCAATCGATTCCACATCGGAATTTCCACGATAAACAAGATACTGGATCGAATATTTTTCCGGCGGAAGGCTTAAAGCCAATGCTCCACCGACACGGCCTACACCTATGATCGCAACATTAATCATACCGTTAGAATACAGTTAATCGATACGATTGTTAAAAAGAATATAGTGTCAGAATTTTGTATTGCCGATCGCACAGATGCAGAAGCCCGCGCGTCAGCGAGGGCTTAGAACTCAGTGAATGTCGAGCCCTTTCTCGCGCGCGCTCTTCCACTTCAACCTGTTATCAATCTATAGAAATACAAAACTGGGATACGACCGAACGATTGGGTTCGGAAAACAACGTGGTCAGTTTTCGGCATTCCCAAAGAGGTCTGCGTTTAGTGGCGTGGGCTGAAAGCGAGAAACCCCATCATAAAAATCTCCGTCGTCAGTCACGACAGAAGTTTCTGCAAAGTTTACATCGCCTGCCTGCTCAGCCGCTTTACAGAGAATCTGAATTTCGTGGCTGGTAAATCGCGGCAGCGTCCCGTTACTCGTAAATTCGGCCAACGACCGGATTATCGCGGCGCCACCCGCCTTGTCGCTGGCTGAGATTCCGTCTATGATCTCAACCAGGGTTTCGCCATTGTCCAAAAGGCGCAGCCTGAAAGATTCGACACCCTGGCTGATTGTGGCCTGAAGCTGATTTGGCAGATCAATCAAACGGTCGAAGTCGGCGAGATTGAACGGGCATCTGCAATACGGTTTGGCCGAGAGCAATTCTTTCACATCCGCCGTACACTTCAACTGCCGCATCTCACGCACAAGTGTTTTTGCCATCGCGGCATACCCCTGGTCAAACCAGGGGTGAGCGGAAACGCTCTCAAACGCTGCCCATTCGTCGGAACGAAGAATCGCGTTCAATGCCTGACCGAGAGCCATCGATTTCATGACCGCGTCGTGTTTGTCGCGGTAATGATCGGCAAACATCGTTTTGAAATCATTCCATTGCGATTCGAGCTTATCTTCGACAAAATTGGCCTCGCCGGAACACAAGAAATCAAGAAGATTTTGGCGCAGGTCTTCGATCGCGGTATCCCCGCATATCTCGCAAACGGCCAGGAAAGCGGTGATCTCATCGCGTCTCGAGACGCCCGCGATATAATCCCTCAACGAACCAAGTTCGCCCTTCTTTTTCTCATATTCCATCTCGGAATCAGAAAAACGCTCGGCAATTGAATGCAGGCATTGATCGAGAGAAACATCATTTTCTATCAAGCTTTCGATCGTTTCCGCCATGCCGCCAAAAGACTTTCGCAAATTGGCAGCGGTCCGCCAGACAGCGGCATTTAAGTTTTCGTCTGGCAGAGCGTCGAAGTGTTCAAGAATCCGTCTTTCCCGCCACTCGGACAGCCATTCGGAAAGAGAATTAATGATCGACTGGCGGTCTTCGTTGCGTTCGAGCCTTCGAACTCCCGAATTTCCCGTAATTAACTTTGCCCAGGAAACAAGACGCTCGGGTGAGTACACTTCATCAGCCGGTTTTGCAAGTCCGACGATATCGTCCCAGATAATCTGCAGATCCAGCGAGCGATGATTTATTCGGTCGCCGCTTGCTGTAACAAATTCGAATTGCCGCTGGGCCACCATCGCGGCCATAACTAAATGCTGGGCCTCACGCGTCAACCCGAAAGGCGGCGCCTGAAGGCCGGAACATATTTCGGCAATCGCGATCGGGCGCTCCGTGTTCCGTTCCATTTCGCCAAACGCGGATTTCACCAACCCGAGTTCCCATAGTGCGTCGCTCGACGCCGGCATAAATTCATCGCCATTTCGGACCGCGAGGCCAAGCGGAAACGCCAAGTCCACGGCCAGTTTTTGTATCTCGGCATTCTTCACGTCAAACCCGCTAAAGAAACTTTCGATCAAATTCGACGATTCTTTCGCGCCCAGGGATCGCGAAAACTCGGGATGGGCGGGGAATTGCGATTCAAATATTGACGCGAGATTTTCGGAGAATAGTTGGGACAGGCTGTGGGCTGAGGTGGCGTTTTCGGCAAATTTGAATATAGTGCCGGCGATTTGCATCGAGGCGTCCCTTAGAAAAATACGCTGCCATATCTTTTCAACCGCGATCGAATGAACATGGGCCGCCGTCGCCACGCCATCGGCAAATTGCTCGCGCAAGGCACCGTCGTTATGCAATAGATAGTTTCGCTTGACGGTCTCTTTCTCGTCAACGGTGAGGTCTGCAAGGTGCCATGCAATCGATTGACTAACGCTGTCGTCAGAACCAATTGATTCGACGCTAACCATCCAATCGAGCCGATCATCTCGCTGGTGTTCGTTTTCTAAGGCTTTGGTGGTTTTCCATACGATTTCTCCGCGCATGACCGCTCCTCGCCATTCGACAGTACAGGGGGTGATCGCCGAATCGGTGTCGACATCCGAATATTTGTCAGCCGTGTGACGCCGGAGAACCTGTTCCACTATGTCATCGGACACGTCTTTTGCCGCTTCCGCCAGAACCGAATTGATCTCATCCTTCGAGTCAGGTTTGAAACAGTATCTGGGTTCGGCCCCGTCGCTCTCGAATTTCTCAATTCCGACGGGGAGAGCGGCAACGAAAGAATCAAGAATCTCAGCAATGTCAGTCGGCGGTGCTTTTGATTCCGGTTCGTTATAGATCATCATCGCGGCCGCTATTTCCGCCGCTGTGGAGCCGCGGTCGTCGAGCGACAGCATTAATAGGCCCTTTAAAATCAGCTTCGCCTGAAGCCGGAATTGCACCGGAGTCTTTGCGACCACCTCTTGATCGACTTTGTCAAAGGCGGCAAAGGCGTCACTCAAATCCGGTACAAGACGCAGTTTGCTCTCGACGCTGTCAAAGACCTCATCGAGACCTATCAATGAATTGGCCGGACGACCGAGTATTCGTACACCGGTTTCTGAGGCGAAACCGAGTAAAGCAAAATCGTGGATATAGAGCCGGATGAGCGGCGCGATCTCGAGCGTTGCCGGGTGAAGTGGGTAAAGGGACGAAAATCGCTGTTCGCTCCATCGAAATCCCGGCAGGACCTCTCGATAATTCGCGTAAATATCACGAAGCAGCGGCCGCATCTTCCCGTGTTTCGCAAAAATGTGAGTGTCGACTATCTTGTATAAATGCTCCTGGTCGAGATAGTCGATCGTAAAATTCCCCGCTATCGAGGAATTCGCCCCGTCGGCCCCGGAGATATCGTCGTCGAGCGCCACTCCGACAAAAATGCCGAGAGCTTTGGCCGCCTCCGCCATTTCGCTTAACAGAACGCCGTCGTCTCTCGCCACGCGCGAACTCCGGTCGAGCGCCGTATCGATCAAAATTACGAGCGGCATGTCCGCCGCATGCTTGGATGCCCGCAGAAGGAGATCCTGAAGCGAATCGTTGAGAGTTCCCGGATTTACACCGATCAGTTCCGCTATCGCCCGCTCTACCTCATCCATCAGAGATGTCCCGGTTCCGCGGCGGACAGAGGCAACGGGGCCGTGTCTTCGCGAAAGCCGCTCGGCGGCAGCCGCTACATGAGAATCGGTCAGACCGGCGCGAAGATCCGGCCGCGAAACAATCGCCCCAACCACCGAAAGAAAATGGCTCTTGCCGACACCGCGAAACCCAGCGAGAGCAAGCGCGGCCCCATTGCCGGCCTTAACGGAAGCTACCCGGTCCAGCCACTTAGCCATTAGGTCGGCTGTAATGTCGGTAAAATGATACCCAGCTAAAGTTAAGCCGGGATCGGCGGCGAAATCGTGTAGGTGCGTAAAAGGACAAACCTCAACGATATCCCTGACTTTTTCCGTGACGCGTTTCATTAATTTTTGACTGGTTAAAAAGGGAGACAAGCAATCTCAAGCGGATAATTCCAGCATACCGCATCCCAATTTTAACAAGTTTAATCAAATAAGAAAACATTTAATTACGAAGGCTTCGGAAAAAGAGCATATAATTAGCGACACGCCGCAAACTTTCACAACTAAATCCAAGCCTCCTGCATCATATGTTTCGTTGAATTGAAATCCCATTAGAGCTACAATCTTGTAGAATCACCTGGGAAATTTTTTGGAGGCTGCTTATGTATAGCGGAATTGTAAAACGGATCGCGGCATCCCTTCTGGTTGTGAGCATCTGGGCAAGCGCGATTGCTCTCATACCCGTCACCGGTCTAAGCCAGATTGAAAACAAACCGGCGGCAAAACAGGATAAATCCGAAAGCACGGCAAAGAAGGACGCGAAACCGGCGCCGACACCCCAGGGCCCGTCCTCCCTTAGCACGAAGGAGGACCCGTCGCAGATCGGAAAGCGTAATATCAACAGCGGCACGGGCGACAAATTCTTTGGCTGGCTCGGCGGTTCCAAGGAAAAAGAAATGCAGATCGGCCGACAGCTTTCGCTTGAGGTCGAGCAGCAGGGAAAATTGGTCGAGGATCCGGTCGTGACTGAGTATATAAACCGCGTCGGTCAGAATATTGTTTTGCATTCGGACGCAAAGGTTCCCTTTACGATCAAGGTGATCGACGCCGACGAAGTTAACGCGTTTGCGCTGCCTGGCGGTTTTTTCTATGTCAATCGCGGACTCATCCTGGCCGCCGATAACGAAGCCGAGCTGGCTGGCGTCATGGCCCACGAGATCGCTCACGTCGCCGCCCGACACGCGATGGAAAATCAAGGCAAGGGTACATTTTTGCAATACGGAATGCTTGCGGGCATGATTTTTGGCGGCGGAATCGCGAGCTCAATTCTTCAAAATACTGCGGGAATCACACAGGCGCTGGCGTTCTTTAAGTTCAGCCGCGGTGCCGAGGGCGAAGCGGATCGGCTGGGAGTTCAGTATCTCTACGCTTCGGGCTATGACCCGACCGGCATGTCGACGATGTTTGAGAAGCTCGCTTCGCAGAATAAGAAAAAGCCGGGCACCCTTTCGAAACTTTTCTCGTCTCACCCGCAGTCGTTGGATCGACGCGAAGAAAGTCTTTCTCTGGCTGCCCGTTTCCCGGACAAGGAAGAATATGTGATCAGCACATCCGAGTTTCAGCGTGTAAAGAGTCACCTTATGAAATTGACCAACGCCAAGGCGGGCGTCAAGGTCGATTATGACCAAACGGACGACAGCAAGCCGACGCTAAAGAAACGGCAGCCCGACGGCGAGCCGACATTAAAGGACGGCGAGTCAAGCTCGGCGCCCGACGGGCCGCCGAAGCTGAAAAGGCCCGACGAGCCGACACCCAAGCCGTCTCCGACACCCGGAAATTAGATCTGTAAATTGAAACAGAAACACGAATTCGAAAAACGGGTTCGTGTTTTTTTTGTCTTTTGATGAGAAACTGGTCTACTTTAGGGGCGCTCGCGGCCCTGCTGCCGCCCTATTGTTATGTGTATAAATATGATCTCGCGAAAACTCTGCGTCGCTTTGATTCTCGTAACCTTCGTCTTGACGCCGTTTGCCCAAATAATACCGGCGTTTCCCGTAAAACGTGTCGAGACGGCCGAGACGTGGCGGCGGGACGGTTGGAATGCGGTTAGACGAGCGAAGAATCAGAAACTGCGAACTGGCAAGGCTAAAAACGTAATCTTGTTTATCGGCGACGGTATGGGTATTTCGACGCTGACGGCGGCACGTATTTTCGAGGGGCAGCAGCGGGGCGAAAGCGGCGAGGAGAATCGGTTGAGTTTTGAGGAGTTTCCGTTTTCCGCTTTCTCGAAAACGTATAGTGCGAATCAGCAGACCTCGGATTCCGCGCCGACGATGAGCGCCATTATTTCGGGCGTAAAGACCGATGAAGGGATTATCTCCGTCAACCAAAATGTACAGCACGGTAATTATAAGTCCGTCGCCGGAAATCAAACAAAGACGTTGCTTGAATACGCGGAAGAGGCTGGGAAATCGACCGGCGTTGTCTCCACGGCCCGACTGACCCACGCCACGCCGGCGGCGTGCTATGCACACAGCTCGGCGCGCGACTGGGAATCGGACGCCGATATTTTTTCGCGGCAAAAGGATGCATATGACGCGAAATTCCCCGACCTCGCACGGCAGTTGATCGAATTTCCGTACGGCGATGGCTTGGAGGTTGCCCTCGGCGGCGGGCGTTCCAAATTTTTGCCAAAGGAAATGAAGGACCCGGAATATGAGGCGCGGACGGGCGAGAGACTGGATGGCCGCGATTTGACGCGCGAATGGACTAGTAAATACAAGCACTCGGCGTTTGTCTGGAACAAACAGCAATTCGACGCCATCGACGCGAAAAAGACGAATCATCTTTTCGGCCTATTCGAGCCTTCGCATATGAAATACGAGTATGATCGGGCAAAAGATACGGCTGGCGAGCCATCGCTTTCGGAAATGACCTCGAAAGCGATCGACGTTTTGTCCGGCAACAAGAAAGGCTACTTTCTGATGGTCGAAGGCGGGCGCATCGATCACGCTCATCACGAAGGTAACGCGTTTCGCGCTTTGAAAGACACGGTCGCGTTGTCGGACGCGGTACGAACGGCGTTGGGAAAGGTAAATCTCGATGAGACGCTGATTATCGTCACGGCTGACCACAGCCACACATTTTTTATACAAGGCTATCCGGCACGGGGGAACAACATTCTCGGCCTCGTCCGCGAAATTGGCCCGAACGGCGAGATGGAAGAAAACTACGCCCTGGATCGCGACAAAAAGCCGTTTACCACGCTTGGGTACGCCAATGGAACCGGCGCCAGAGGCAGCGAACGACCCGCGCTTACACAGGATGCTGTCACGATGCCCGATTACAAACAGGAAGCAAATATCCCGATGGCCGCCGAGACCCACGGCGGCGAGGACGTGGCAATCTTTGCGATCGGTGCGGGCGCCCACCTTTTTCGAGGTTCAATGGAGCAGAATTGGATTTTCTACGTGATGGCCGACGCCCTACGCCTGGGTCATAAATAACTTCAGCACTACCAGCAATTCACCGTTTAAATTTTGAACGGGCGCCGGAACCGTTCGCAAAGGCGCCGGAACCGTTAGCGAGGGCGCCGGTTCGAAAAAGTGACACCGGCCCGGAGAAATCCACCCCATTTTTGTTTACCGGAGCAAATCATTAGAATCGAAACTGATGAGAATTGTATTCATGGGCACGCCGCAGGCATCGGTGCCTTCACTTGAAAGGCTGATTACTGACGGGCACGAGATCGCCGCCGTCTATGCCCAGCCCGACAGGCCGTCCGGCCGCGGGAACAAAATAGCATTCTCGCCAGTCAAAGAATTTGCTTTGAGCCGCGATTTGCCCATGTTTCAGCCCGTGAAGATAAAGGAGTCCGAGACCCTCGATATTTTCAGATCGCACAACGCCGATGTCGCCGTCGTCGTCGCCTATGGCCGGATATTGCCGCAGACGTTTCTCGACGCTTATCCGAAAGGAGCAATAAACGTCCATTTCTCACTGCTGCCAAAATACCGCGGCGCCGCTCCGGTAAATTGGGCGATCGTCAACGGCGAATCAGAAACGGGCGTGACCACGATGCAGATGGACGCCGGTCTCGACACGGGAGCAATTCTCGGTCAGCGAGCCACGGAAATTGCCCCGACCCAGACATCTGTCGAGCTAATGACGAGATTGTCGGAAATCGGTGCCGACCTGCTCGCCGAAACCCTCTCAAACCTCGACTCTATTCAACCAGCCGCCCAGGAACACGATCTCTCCACTTACGCGCCGATAATGAAAAGAGAAGACGGGCTGATTGATTGGCGAATGTCGGCCGCAGAAATTTCGAATCGCGTTCGCGGTTTTCAACCATTTCCCACATCGTTCACTCATTTTCAAAATGGAAAACTGACTATGTGGAAAGCGTTTCCGGCACCCGATCCCGAATACTCCGGGGCGAATTTCGGTGAAGTCATCGACGTTCTCGGTGACGCCTTTCTCGTCGGTTGTGGCGACGGTTCTATTTTGTGTATTGAGGAAATTCAACCCGAGGGCAAACGGCGAATGAGCGTTCGGGATTTTCTTAACGGATCAAAATTAGATAAGGGCTCCGTTTTGGGAACGATGCAACCTTCGTCCTAATCTTACTTCGCGGCTTCTTAGAAAAACTATTCCCGCACACCGCAAAGCAGTGCACAAGCCCGCGCGTAAGCAAGGGCGAGATACACGCGGACTTTGCTTACGCGCGGGCTTGTGTACTAGCCTGAATTTCACGCAACGGCGTGAAGACCGCAGAGGGGAGAGCGAGAATCAAAATTTGTGAGCACTGGATAATGTATAATTGATTACTGAGAATTTCAACAATGGCCGAAACCAAAGATCAAACCCTTCCGATACGAATAATCTCATTTTACGAATTCAAGCCCCTCATTAGTGTAGGAGCGCTCGATGAGATCAAGTCTAGTTTTAAGCAAGCTATGCTCGATTTCGGCGTGAGAGGCACGATAATATTAGCGACCGAAGGTTACAACGGAATGGTTTGCGGCGAGATTGACGAGATAAAAAGTTTCATCGAGCGGCTTGAAAGTGTTTTGCAATCCACGTTGGCGGTCAAATCCTCATTTCACGAGAAAGCGCCGTTTCGAAAAATCGACGTCAAGATTAAAGCCGAGATAGTTACGCTTAAGCAGTCGGTCGATTTCTCGCTCGCTGACGGAACTCATGTCAAACCAAACGAATGGAACGAGCTGATTTCCGACCCTTCGACACTCGTTTTGGACGCTCGAAATGACTACGAACACCGAACCGGCACATTTCGCGGAGCGATCAATCCGAATATTACAAAATTTAGCGAGCTTCCCGCTTTCGTCGCTAAAAAACTCGATCCCGATAAACATAAACGTGTCGCGATGTTCTGTACCGGCGGAATCAGGTGTGAGAAATTCGCGCCCTATATGAGACAGATGGGTTTTGATGAGGTCTATCAGCTCGAGGGTGGCATTCTCAAGTATCTTGAGGAAACACCGGTAAAGGAGACGCTGTGGGAGGGCGAGTGTTTCGTATTCGACGAGCGCATAACCGTCGACGCCGAGCTGCGAAAAGGCACCGGGCCTGACCACTCTCAACGGCACACGGGTCGCAAAAAACCTAAGTACAAGTCCGCCGAATGAATATTTCACCAGCACGAACGGCGGCTTTTGACATCCTGCTTCGCATTGAGACGGAAAAGGCGTTTTCGTCGGTACTGCTTCCGATATTTGAGGAAACTCTCTCCACGCTTGATTCGGCTCTTTGTCACGAATTGACGCTCGGAACCCTGCGGCGGCAGATTTATCTCGATCGAGTCATTGACACGTTTTCCGGCGGCAAAAAACTCGACATTGAGGTCCGAATCGCTCTCAGGCTTGCTCTGTACCAGCTTTACTACTTAACAAAGGTTCCTCCATACTCCGCCATTAACGAGAGCGTAAATCTGGCGGTGCGGGCCAGGAAGACTTCCGCCAGGGGTTTCGTAAACGCAATTTTGCGGCGTGCGTCGCGCGAAACCGTTGAATTGCCGTTCGTCGATGAAACGGATCGAATATCCGTCGAAACCTCGCATCCGAGGTGGCTCATCCAGAAATGGATAGCCGCATTTGGCTTCGAGGAAGCGGCTCGCGTCGCGGCCGCCAATAACAAAATCCCGGAAACCGCATTTCGGGTTATCGGACCGGCGACGGAAAATGTTGAGCGGTTAATCGAAAGGTCTCGGCAATCCGTAAATGTTGATGGCTGCCATATCGCCGTAACGAGCGAACATGTTTTCACGCTCGTGAAAAGCGGTGAGATCTATATTCAGGACGAGGCTTCTCAGATGGTCGCGCAAACGGTCGAGATACCGAAAGGCGGATATTTTTTGGATGTTTGTGCGGCGCCGGGCGGAAAATCCGGTCTAATCGCGCAAAGAAACAGGCTCGACGCCGCTTGCATTGTGGCGGGCGATTTGTATTGGCCGCGTGTGGAATTTTCACGTGACAACTGCCGCCGCCAGGGTGTAGGCTTTGTCGATTTTGTACAATACGATGCCGAACTGGGTTTGCCTTTCGCCGATGGAAGGTTCGATTCAGTTCTGGTTGACGCTCCTTGCTCCGGCACCGGGACTATCAGACACAACCCGGAGATCCGATATTTTCTCAAACCACTGGATTTTGACGAATTGTCCTCGAAACAACTCTCGATACTGCAAAACGCATCAAAACTTGTTAGACCGGGTGGTTTATTGATCTATTCGACCTGCTCGCTTGAAAAAGAAGAGAACGAAGACGTATGCGAACGCTTTCTCGCGGACTGGTTCGATTTTCAGAACGTGGCTCCACTCGTTCCGGACACTTTTGTCACCGCCGAGGGTTTTGCTCGAACGTGGCCGCACCGCGACGAGATGGACGGTTTCTTTATCGCAGCATTTCGGCGCGGATGACACCCGCTGAGTTAGGTTGAGCCACAGCAGTCGACGAGGCGGACGAACAGTTTCTTGTTTGTACGAAAAATGATAGACTTTCGACTTAGTTTTTTGGAGTAAAACGCGTGAGTATAGCTAGTTCAGGATTTTCGGCGATTGGCAGATTGGCGGCCTTAGGGTTGTTTGTCGCAGCCTTTCTTTTTGGCTTGGCCGGTGTCGTTTATATGTCGCTGCAGGGCGAAGAGGTAAAGGTACCGGAAATTACCGGGAAGAACCTATCGGAGAGCGAAAAAGAATTAGCTGCGCTCGGCCTCAAGATCAGAAAACGCGCCGACCGAATAAGCGCGGAGAAACCCGGAACGGTCGTCGAGCAGCTTCCGAAACCGGGCGAAACGGTCAAAACGGGTCAGTGGATTTCGGTCGTTATCAGTAAAGGCGGCGGCGAAGTTGATACCCCGGCAAGCCTTAAGAATGCGACCGACGAAGACGACACGGAAAAGATTGAGGAGATGATTTCGGACAAGCCTAAGAAGCCAAAGACGAATTCTACTTCAAATCGCAAAAAGGCGGA